>CAZZJF010000097.1:0-8676 GCA_964654325.1 uncultured Ferruginibacter sp. | reverse complement strand
GGATGAAGATATCCTCAACTCAACATTACGGGCAGGAATGCTTTCTAAAAAAAATATGGGTATCATCAGTGAGGCAGGCTGTCCGGGGATTGCAGACCCTGGTCAGGCGTTGGTTGCCTTCGCACAAGCAAACGGATGCATCGTCAAACCACTGGTTGGCCCTAACTCTATCCTCCTGGCGTTGATGGCCAGTGGCATGAATGGACAGTCATTTGAATTTTGTGGATACTTGCCTGTGGACAGCGAATCACGCAATAAAAAAATTCGTGAATTGGAGAATCTGAGTCGCAAACACCAGTCAACGAAAATCTTTATTGAAACCCCTTACCGGAATGAAGCCTTGTTTGACGCTTTGCTGACTCAATGTGAATCCTCTACAAGATTATGCATCGCCAGCGATTTGACCGGAGCGTTCGAATCAATCAGAACACGTACTATCCATCAATGGAAAAACCATAAACCGACCATACACAAATTGCCAACCATCTTTTTAATACAGGCATAGTCCTTCATGTACATGGACATTACAGGCCAAGTTCCGAAACCAGGTAAACTAGGGATGCCATGGCAAAGGCTCCCAACAATAGTTCCCGTTTATTCACCGTCTCAAACACGTCGGACGCCGCGTGGTGCACATCGAAATAACGCTGGCTATCTGGTCGAAGATCGGCGAGTACGGCCCCAAGTGTAAACAATCCGGATATATCCGCTCCGCCGCCATCGGGCGTGAACAGGCTCATATCATACGGTTCAAAATACGAACGCCACACCCGGATTTGATCGAACTGCGCGGATGTTTGGCATTTGAATGCGAAGCCTCGTGGGCTGAATCCACCAGCATCGCTCTCCAGGGCAAACCGATGGATTTCATGTTGGGATCGGGCGCTATCCAAATAGGCGGCTGCACCCCGAAGTCCGTTTTCTTCATTCATGAATAACACGATCCGTACTGTTTGCTTGGGTCTATAACCAAGTTGTTTGAATACCCGCAGCACTTCAATGGATTGCATGCATCCGGCGCCGTCATCGTGGGCACCTTCCCCCAGATCCCAGCTGTCAAGGTGACCACCAACGGTAATATATTCGTTGGGTTTCTCTCTTCCACGCCATTCAGCGACAACATTATAAGAAAGCACCGAGTCGGCCATGTGGCAGTGGGTATTCATGAAAAAAGAAAGTGCCGGATCTGATTTTAATTGCTCACTTAATTTATCTGCGTCACGGGTGCTGATGGCTACGGCCGGAATTTTGGGCAAGGAATCAGCATACACCATATTACCGGTATGCGGATACTCATCGGTATTTGAGGCCAGGGAACGCACGATCGTTGCAACAGCACCATATCGGACGCTCAAGGAAGCTGCGTTTCGACGCACGGAGCCAACCTGTCCGTAAGCATGGAAGGTTCGTACGAATAACGGATCCATCGGCACGTTGAAAAATGCAATTTTGCCCGTTAGGCCATTTCCGATCGAATCCAACTGAGACAATCGATTAATTTCGACAACGGGTGCCTGTATACCCCCTTTGGGTGTGGCGATTGAACTACCCAAAGCCGCAATGTGCATCGGAATTTGTTTCTTCCGAGAGTTCATGTACGCTTCTTCGGCCTTACCACGAATCCAACGTGGTACGCGGGACGGCTGTAAATAAACCGAATCGGCGCCCGTATTTTTCAATAAATCAACCGCATATAACACCGCCTTATCGGCTATTTCGGAACCGCTGATCCGTGGCCCGTATTGTTTACAGAGCGTCCGTAAATGATCATAGGCTTGTCCGTCTTTCATAACAGACTCAAAGAAACTCCGAATCTGTTGGGCGTGTCTGTCTTGCGCAGCAAGCGGCAGGGTCCAACTAAACCCGAAAAGAAACGTGCAAAAAACCAATCGGTGCATCTAAGAATTTTCAACAAACTTACAGCATTGTTCCGAGGGCCTACATAGGAAATAGTACCTTTATGCAGATCATCGGCTGGCAAAATGATCCACCCAAGATAAAATAACATGAACATAGCCATTGTATGTTATCCAACGTTCGGCGGTAGTGGTGTTCTGGCAACAGAACTGGGTAAAGCGCTTGCCCAGAAAGGGCATAGTATCCATTTCATCACCTACCAGCAACCGGTACGATTAAGCGGTTTTTATACAAACATCTACTACCATGAAGTGCATGTTCCCGCCTATCCATTATTTGATTTTGCACCTTATGAAACAGCCTTGGCAAGCACCTTGGTCGATGTGGCGATCAAAAACAAGATCGACCTTGTACATGCACACTATGCTATTCCGCATGCGTCGGCTGCCTACATGGCTAAAAAAATCTTAGCCAGGCAAGGATATTCGCTGCCGGTAATCACAACACTCCACGGCACGGATATCACCCTTGTGGGAAAAGACAAAACCTATCGTCCGGTAGTAACTTTTTCCATGTTGGAAAGTGACCGGTTGACTGCTGTTTCTAAAAACCTGAAGGAAGAGACATACAAAAACTTCGACATCGATAAGCCCATCGATGTGATTTATAATTTCGTTGATTTCCAGCGCTTCAACCGAAAACCGGTATTGGCCTTCAAGCAAATGCTGGCCCCTCAGGGTGAAAAAATAATAGCTCACTCCTCCAATTTCAGAAAACTCAAACGGGTTCAGGATGTAGTGGCTGTCTTTGCCAAGTTACGCCAACGCATGCCGGTAAAATTATTACTGATTGGAGATGGTCCGGAACGCCCATCCATCGAAATGCTGGCCAATACGCTTGATTTAAGTGCTGATGTCCGCTTCCTGGGCAAACAAGAGCAAATCGAGGATATTCTGCCCCTGGCGGATTTGTTTTTATTACCGAGCGAATACGAGAGTTTTGGATTGGCTGCTTTGGAGGCCATGGCAGCGGAGTTGCCGGTCATATCTTCTGACGCGGGCGGTTTACCGGAAATAAATATCCATGAATCTACCGGCTATCTTTGTCCGGTCGGCGATATCAGCCAAATGGCTGATTGTTCATACGAACTCTTAACCAATGAAACGATGCACGCCGCATACCGCAAACAAGCGCTTGAACAGGCTAAACGGTTCAGTATTGATACCATTGTACCGCAATACGAGGAATTATACAGGTCTGTTCTAACGGATTTGGGTTAATGTTACTTTTTGCGAAGCCACTTTTCCGGGTCAAAGTTGCTTGACTCATTACTGACATAAAAATCAATGGCGCCCTGTCCTTCGAGGTTGGCACCAACCCGTCCAAGCACCTGTCCGGTAGTAACTTGTGTGCCTTTTTGCACGGATACACCAGTGAGGTTGCTGTAGGTTGTGAAATAGCGACCATGCTGAATGACAACCATCGACATGTTGTCAATTTGTTTGACGAAAATAACCTCCCCCTGGAAGACAGATTTGACGGCACTTCCAATGTCTGTGGAGATTGTCACAGAACTAACATTCATAACCGTGCCCGTGTGCAGTGTGTTTGCCCCATAATGCATGAGTACATACCCTTTATCAACCGGCCAGGGTAAAGAACCCTTGTTTCGTTCAAAACTGGCATTCAAAGCCGTGTTTGCGTCATTGAGTAACACACTCTCTTTTTTAGCGGTTGGCTGTGTTTGCGTATTTGTTTTGGGAGGTGTTTGTGTAGTCGGTTTGGATGTCGTTCCGCCTGTTTTATTATTGTTATTGGCTTGATTATTTTTTGCTGCGGCAGCAGCGGCCGCTTTACGCTGGGCTGCTTCTTTCGCCTCTCGTTCTTTCTTAGCCTGCAGCTGTGCTTGTTTGATCGCTTCTGTTATGGCATTATTCACTTTCTGCATCTGCTTTTGCTTTTGTGCAATTTCAGCAGTTAGTTTAGCGCCTTTCTTTTTCAGTTCAGCAACGATCCGATCTTTCTCCTGTTGTTCCTGTGCTAATACGACAACCTCTTTGTTTTTCTCATTCAGCACCACATTCTTCTGCTGACGGGCAAGGTTCAGATCGTTGAATCGTTTTTTACGCATTTCTTGCATTCGCAGTATGGCCTGACCCTGCATTTCGCGATATGTGCGATAACTTTTAAGGTAGTTGATTCGTTTGATGGCATCATTGAAATTGGATGCGGAGAAAATAAAATTCAGAAAGTCAAAATTACTTCTGTTCATATACGCGTATACCATGCTTTTGGCATACTCTTGGCGAAGCGTATCTAACAACCGGTCATATCGCCGAACGTCCATATTGATTACCTGCATATTGACATCCATCATTTCTACATCTTTATTGATGCTCTCAATGACTTCATTCTGCAGATTCACTTTTTTAGAAATCAGATTATACTGTAACAAGTTCTCTTTAGTTCGAGCCTTATTTTCATTCAGAAGTTTTTCGGTTTCCTGAATCTCTTTTTTCAGCTGCTGTTTTTTACGTTCCAATTCATCTTTCGTTTGAGCTGTAGCAACTACAGACGCAAGCAAGATGAACAGACCCGTTAAAGACAACAGTTTCCGCATAGCAGGTTATTTAGGGATATTCACAAAAATAAGGGCAATTACCCAACGGCGCTACATGATCCGACAACTGAATCCGTAATTAACATTTTATTTTTTTGTATAATTCCGGGGCACATTGAATGAAATCGTCAGCGGAATACCCATTTCAAAACTCTTGTACTCAATATAGACTTCCAGTTTTTTCTTTTCGGAGGCAAATATTCTACGCTCTTTGGAAAACATGAATCCGTTTCGGTTCTCATGCTTGTCGTATTGCATATAGATGGTTCGATTTCTTGCCAGATCCACATCATCCAATTTTGATTGCAGCAATTGGTGCTGCTCATGGTTCCACATGATGAAATGCTTGAAAGAAGCCGATAGCATAGTCATCGATGTGATGTCATTGGCTTTTCCAAAATGAACAATGCTGTCCGATATAAAAACCGGATTGCCAACGATCAACGCTTCGAGTGTCTGGTAATCGAATGGAGCCTGGATGAGATCCTGCAGATAAGCGATTGGCCGATATTGAACCTCTTTATCGCGTTTATTCATCAATACAACGCTGTCTTTTGTAATCAGGATCCGATATACTTCCACATTCAAAATTGTTGCCGTCAGCGAAACCCAGATGGCCGAATCCTCTACAATTTTTATAACCGCCGTGACGTCCGGATTTTTACCATCAGCACCGGTAGATTCAATTTTAGCTTTCGCCTGAAAGGTGTTGAATGTTTTTTTTAATGCCAGCAAGCTATCGTATGAGCGAACGACGGTCTGTATGGAATCAGCCTGAGTAAGATTTAATGGAGCAGCAACGGATTCCCGGGGCTGCATGGTCCGGTGAATCTTCCGGGAAAGGCGACAGGACGAAAACAAGACTAAAAAGAGGACCGCGATGAAACAACTCATCAACAGGCTTGAAGTACGTATAACGGTTTGCATGGGTAATGATATCTTGCGGTGATTCAGGATTTTCCGGTATGGCCAAATCCACCCTCCCCTCGTTGGGTTTCATTTATTGTAATGGCAGGCATCAGATTGGCTTTTTCCACTTTAGCCAACACTAACTGGGCAATACGATCACCATTGGCAATATACTGTGGTTCCTGACTTAAATTGACGAGTAACACTTTAATTTCTCCCCGATAATCGCTGTCGATGGTACCCGGTGTATTGAGACAGGTAATGCCTTGTTTGACGGCCAGCCCACTGCGGGGGCGGACCTGCCACTCATACCCTACAGGTATTTCAGCAAACAGACCCGTTGGAATTAAAACACGTTCCAACGGATTCAACCTAACGGGCGCTGATAAATGGGCTCGAACATCCATACCCGAAGAACCCTCAGTGGCATAAGCGGGCAGTTCGTTGGCAGACCGATTGATGATTTGGATGATCACTTCATGCACTGTCACGTATTTTCTTCTTTTTGTAATAATACCGTCGCATAGGCCACCAGTCCTTCTTCTCGTCCAACAAAACCCATCCGTTCAGTGGTAGTGGCCTTCACAGACACATCCGTGGTTTGAATGTTTAATAGCGTAGCGATTACAGATTGAATGTGCGGTAGGTATGGGGCAATTTTAGGTCTTTCCAAACAGAGCGAAGAATCAACGTTAACTACCCGGTAGCCGCGTTCTTTGATTAACGCAAACGAGTGCGCCAATAGCTTTTTACTATCGATCCCTTTATATTGCGGATCCGTATCAGGGAAATGATTACCGATATCACCTAATCCCAGCGCACCCAATAAGGCATCGCAAAGCGCATGCAGCAACACGTCGGCATCGCTGTGTCCCAAAGCGCCTTTTTTATGAGGAATCTGCACCCCGCCAATCCATAACTCCCTTCCCTCAACCAATTGGTGAAAATCAACCCCGAAGCCAATTCGGTAAGACATAATCAACTAAAAATTTCAGTGTTAAAAAAACCGGTTGGCGATCTCCCACATGGTTTGATCCCAAAAATGACCAGCACAGGAATGTTTTATTGATCGAACATCCTTGGCTACGTTCGTTTCTTCTATGCTGCAAGGTAACTAAAAAGCAGCTATCCCTGCTTAGAGAATACCTGCCGGCTTGATAAACTAGTCGACTATTCATGACAAAAAAAAGCGCCTTCGATTGGAAAGCGCTTTTGAATTCGGTTGAGGCGTGATTACAACTTGTCCATATCGAACAAGATGCTGAAACGCAGTGTATTTGAGAGAGGATTTCTGTTTACACCGGAACCAGTTGGTAACAGGTAAGAGAAATTCAGTCCGTAGGTGCTGTATTTCAATCCAGCACCCAGTGTGAAATAACGACGGTCGCCTTTTACTTTATTTTCGTAGAAATAACCAGCGCGCATAGCGAATTGATTTTTGTACCAGTATTCTGCACCGGCCGACACACTGATTTCTTTGAAATCGTCACCATCGGCGATCGAGCTGAACCAGCTGCCAACTACCCCTTGAGAACGGTAATCAGCAATCGATAATGAATCGGTTGCAGTTGGTGGCGTTGGAACCAGTAATTTATTCAGATCAAGGGCAAATGTGATTTTGTTATCAGCATCAAAAACCTTGTTGTAAGCAGCCCCCACACCGAGGTTGGCGGGGATGAAATCCTTTTGATTCGCATCGTTTGTGTATGAAATTTTTGATCCCAGGTTACTCAAGGTAGCACCAAAATCAAATCCATTACCGGAAGCATTGGTTCCTTTGTAGAAGAAATGAACATCACCGGCGACAGCTGTTCCAGGCTTGTAATTTGTTCCATTTACAGTGCCGTTAACCAGGTTCGAGTTGATGTAACGGAGCGCTACACCCAAGCCCATTTTATCAGACAATTTGCGGGAATAACCGACGTCTAATCCAAATTCACGGGGATTACCCTCTTGCAGCGGATTACCGCTGGCATCTGTAAATTGGATTTTACCCAGGCTGAAATAACGGAGTGACCCGGTGATGGCCTGCTCATCGTCTAATTTGTAGTAACCGGACAGTGAGGCGAGGTAAACATCGTTGAGTTTCAGATCAGAAAGCCAGGGAGAATAAGTGGCCGAAACAGCCAGTTTCTTGCTAGCAAAAGGTACTTTGGCGATATTCCAGAAAGCCGAGTTGGCATCGGCTGATGTAGCGATACCGGCATCACCCATACCGCCTGCGCGGGCATCAGGGCTAATGCGAAGGAAAGGGACCGCGGTCGTTACTACGTTGATTGGATCAGCATCCTGAGCCTTTACTGAAGAATAAGTACCGACCAGCGCCATGACCAGTGCAGTCAGTTTAACGGTTGTTTTTTTCATGCGAATTTGTCTTGGTTAAGTAGAAATCTTGCTATACTTAAAAATTGTGTTTTTAGGGTCTGCCGACCCTTGTTATGGGGTGTAAAAATAGGGGATTTATCGAATTGGCCAATTTTTTCTTTGGTTATCCATCAAAACGAAAAAAAGGGCGTTTTTATTGCTTTGCTCCTGCCGGTGTACAGCAGATTTGCCCAATCTGTTATTTTTTTCCAAAAATGAGAAAATCCCGCCCAAAACCGGGCAAAGTATTTATATTCGCGCTGTAGACAGGCACGCCATTTGTACAATAACAACCTGTCTCATTCGTTAACCCACTTGCAAATAATAACGTATACATGCAACTGAATTCCCTCCTTCGCATTTCCGCCGTCTCTGCACTGGCCATTTTCACCTTGAGTTCCTGTGGCATTTTTGGAAAGAAAAAAGCCAAATCATCGATGACGGGCTGGAGCTATGACGACAAGAACATGGGCAACTTCCATGTAAATAAAATCAAATATCCAAAAGCCGGACCCGGACTTGTATTTGTGCAAGGTGGTACGTTCACCATGGGTGCCAAAGATGAAGATGTGATGGGCGATTGGAACAATATCCCTCGCCGGGTCACGGTTCCTTCGTTTTTCATCGACGAAACCGAGGTGGCCAACGTGCACTACCGCGAATACCTCTACTGGCTGGAAAATACGTTCAAGGGCGATACCAATATCATGAAACGTGCATTACCGGACACCCTGGTTTGGCGCGAAGAGCTTGGCTATAATGAACCCTACGTAGAATACTATCTGCGCTACCCATCGTTCAACTATTACCCGGTTGTTGGTGTCAGCTGGAGACAAGCCCACGATTTCGCCGTATGGCGCTCTGATCGTGTCAATGAACTGATTCTGATGAAAAAAGGTTATCTGAAAAAAGATTTTGCCAAGAAA
>CAZZJF010000096.1:0-8917 GCA_964654325.1 uncultured Ferruginibacter sp. | reverse complement strand
GAAATACAATGGCCGAGTGGAGTATTACACCCCATCAGACAACGAGGCGTTTCGCGGAAAAATCCGTTACATCGGCAAATATCCCATCACCTATTATGCCTCCTTTGATGATAAAATGCAGGCCGGTAAAATCAAAACCCTGGGCAATATCAAATTTGATTATTACCTGAAGTTTGAAGATGCTATGATGCAAGGTAAACTGCGCACGGTCGGTCAATCAACCATCAGTTATTACTCGTCTTTTGATAACGTCGGATTCAAAGGAAAGCTTCGCGCGGTAGGGCCTGTACAGATCACTTATTACAGCTCTTTTGATGATAAAGCTTTCTCCGGAAAAATCAAGAGCATCAACAACAGCCAGATTCAATATTATTCGTCGTTTGAACCACGAATGGCCGGGGCGTTAAAGTCCGGTTCCTGGATTCAAAACCATAACGGCATCATGTACTGGATTCGCAATTAATGAATCCGGTCGCCTCGCACTTCGGCACTGTCCATGAGCGCCTTCTCGTATTCCAGCCATTCTTTCCAACGGGCGCGAACTGTTTTTTTGTCAACATAATGTTCGGCTAATGTAATGAAGAGGGTGTAATGCCCCGCCTCGCTTTCCATGAACTTTCGGTAGAAGGTTCGCATACGGGGATCATCCATGCCTTCAGACAGTCGCTTGAATCGCTCGCA
Organism: uncultured Ferruginibacter sp.; assembly: GCA_964654325.1. Classification (GTDB taxonomy): domain Bacteria; phylum Bacteroidota; class Bacteroidia; order Chitinophagales; family Chitinophagaceae; genus Ferruginibacter. Next base: position 8,236 of record CAZZJF010000096.1, on the reverse strand, counting down.
GCTTCGAGCCTCAATCAGTGCCATAATGAGCATCTGATCCAGAAAACGCTCCATCGGACTACCGCCTTTTTTTTGAAAGGTCAGCAGCTTGTTCACATATACGTCTTTTCGCTGCCGACCAAGGGGCAGGTTTCGTTTTTTCAGCTCGGCCAGTACAGCTCTGAAATGGCCCCATTCCTCGGTTACAATCGGACACAGCTTCTCCACCAACAGTGATTTCTCCGGATTTTTCTGAATCAGTGAAATGCACGTGGTGGCTGCTTTTTGTTCACAATAGGCATGATCGGTGAGTATGTCAGCGAGTTGAATTTCCGCCAGATTCACCCACCTTGGATCGGTGGGTAGTTTCAATCCGAGGATATTTCGGGTATGTTCGCTGAGAGGTGAATGTCGCATACCCAAAAATACAGCAAATCTGATGTGGTTTTTCCCATCAAACGATTGTACAATGCCCTTTTTTAAAGTACTTTCGTGAACATGAAACGTTTGCTACGGGTATTTCTTTTTTTGTTCCTTGCGGCCATGGTAGGAGGGCTCTGTTTGCTACTGGATTCCAGGCAATGGACCAAACTTCCGTTTGGTTCCTTCTTTTCGCCACAAGAGGGCTTCTGGCAAAATGCGGAAGCCGTCTCCAAAAAATATGAGGGCGATTTTCAGTTTCCTGATCTCCAAGGATCTGCTGAGGTTTATATGGACGAGCGCCAGGTGCCACACATTTTTGCGGAGCAGGAGGCGGATGCTTTTTTCATACAAGGGTACCTGCATGCCCGCTTCCGGTTGTTTCAAATGGAAACCCAGACCCTGATGGCTGCCGGCCGATTGTCGGAAATAGCCGGCCCCGTAGCCCTGGATCGTGACCGGGAGTTTCGCCGACTCGGTATGGTTTATGCCGCGGAAAAATCCCTGCAGGAAATGGAAGCCGATCCGCAAACGAAAATGGCCGCCGATGCGTATACAAATGGTGTCAATGCCTATATTCGATCGCTGACCAAGAGTTCATTGCCCATCGAATACAAACTACTGGGGACTTATCCGGAGCAGTGGACAAACCTGAAATCAGCGCTGTTTCTAAAATTGATGTGTTACGATCTGGCCGGTCGCGAACAGGATTTTGAACTTACCAAAGCCCGTGCCTTTTTCCCTAAAGAACAATTTGAGCAACTCTTTCCGGAAGTACAGGACTCGCTCGATCCGGTCATTCCGCTGGAAACTACCTTCAAAGAGCCCAAGCAACGCCCCGAGGCTCCTGAGGGTGTGGAAGAGACCTATTTGTCTTTCAATCAGCTGCTGTCTCCAACGCCGGTTTCGGAGAAGCCGGATCCCGACAACGGCAGCAACAACTGGGCGGTTTCCGGCACCAAAACAGCCAGTGGGTATCCCATTTTGTGCAATGACCCGCACCTTGGATTGAATCTGCCCTCATTGTGGTATGAGATGCAGCTATCCGTGCCCGGCTATAATGTTTACGGTGTCAGTTTTCCGGGTACACCCGGGATGATGATCGGCTTCAATGATCATTGTGCCTTTGGGTTTACCAATATCGGTCGCGATGTGCGGGACTATTTTGAAATCACCCGACAAGCGCCCGGTTCACAAACTTATTTGTTCAACAATCAATGGATCAACGGCGAACAGCGCATCGAACGATACCGAATCAAAGGAGCGCCTGATCAATACGATACAGTCCTGTATACCCGATTGGGGCCGGTACAGTACGACCATCGGTTTGCCGGTAAACAACAACGGGGTGGAGGTAAATCGTATGCTGTTTCGTGGATGGCGCATCAGCCCTCCAACGAACTGAAGTTTTTCATGCAGCTGAACCGTGCTCGTGATTACATGGATTATCAGCGGGCACTTCGACACTTGAAAACTCCCGGACAAAACTGTCTGTTTGCCTGTAAAGACGGCGACATCGCCATTCGCCCGCAAGGATTGTATCCGGCCAAATGGACCTGGCAGGGCGATTTTGTCATGCCTGGCCAAGACAGCAGCTATGCCTGGCAGGGGTTCATACCCAACGATGAAATTCCCGATCAGTGCAATCCCGATCGGGGCTTTGTCAGCAGCGCCAATCAGCGTACTACCGGTATCGAGTATCCGTATTACCTTGGACGAGAATATCCATTATCCCGAGGGTTGGCTGTAAACCGATACCTGCAATCAATGACCAGCATTCGCGTCGAAGACATGAAACGCATGCAAACCGATAATTACAGCGTGTTTGCCGAGATGGCGGTTCCTTTGTTTAAAAACCAGATCAACCAAGCCGTGCTCACCGAATCCGAAAAAACACACCTGGCCAAGCTGCAGACATGGGATTATCGCTATGAATCCGTTTCCGAGGGCGCGGTTGTCTTTGATCTCACCTGGAAGCGTTTTTACGATACGGTGTTCTTTGATGAATATGAAAAAGCGCCGACCGAAACAGCAAGACCTTTTCGATCCGCCTTGCTCGAGGGTGTATTACGAGACACCGGATTTCTTTTTCTGGATGATATCCGAACCGGACAGCAGGAAAGTCTTTCCGATAACATGACAGCCGCCTTCAAGCGCGCATGTCAGCAACTTGATTCCCTGCAAAAAATAAACAAGACAACTTGGAACGCCTACAATCAATTGCACATCGACCATTTGCTCCGGCTGCCCGCTTTCAGTCATGCCATGGTTGAAACAGGCGGTAATCCGGATGCCATCAACGCGGTGAAACAACAACATGGGCCTAGCTGGCGTATGATTGTTCACATGACCCCTGAGATAGAAGCCTATGGTATCTATCCCGGCGGACAAAACGGTAACCCGGGCAGTCCGTTCTTCGATGCCGATATCAGACCCTGGAGCCAGGGGCAGTATCATGTGTTATGGATGATGCGAAAGCATCAATCGACGGATCCTCGGATTCGTTCAACCATGCGCTTCACGTCAATCAAACCAACATCCTAATACTGACCGTTCATGAAATTTTTTTTTACGATAATTCTTACGGCACTGTTCAGTTTTCTCTGTTCGCTCTACTTCCCCTGGTGGTGCATCGCGCCGGTATCCTTTTGTGTCGCATTGGTCATTCAGCAGAAACCGTTCATGGCCTTCCTGTCGGGTTTTTTGGCACTCTTTCTTTTATGGGGCGGATTGGCTTGGGCGATCAGTTTGCAAAATGAACACATCCTAGCAAAAAAAATGGCTATGCTCATCTTGCAACAAAATCAACCGATGCTGATGGTGCTGATAACCGCCACGATAGGAGGATTGATTGCCGGGCTATCAGCCTTGGCTGCAGCTGTTGTATATCCCGTTTTCAAAAAATAATCCATGCCTTTATTTGCTCGGTTAATTCTTGGTTGGACCATCGTTCTACTACCTTATTGGTTACAGGCGCAACAGATCAGTGGCACTGTTTACAATGAATACCATCAACCACTTCCATTTACATCAGTCACACAAAAAGGAACGACGTCGGGCGTAACGGCTAATCAATCTGGTCAATTCAAGATCCGCGTATCTTCCGGCAAATCGACGGTATTGGTGTTCCAACATGTGGGATACCAAACAACCGAGTGGCGTTTGGAGGGTAGTGCAGATACAACCATTGACATTTCTTTGCAGCCACTGGTCTTGCAGGAAGTTGTCGTAAAATCCGGGGGCGAAAATCCAGCGTATGCGATTATTCGTCTTGCAATCCGCAAACGGTCGTATTACAATAACCAAGTCGACGCCTACCGCTGCGATCTGTATACCAAAGATCAGCTCAAGCTCAGAACCTTGCCTGATCGGATCTTAGGCACCAAAATGCCAAAACGAGATCGGGATGACATGGGCGTTGATTCGGGTGGCAAAGGCATGATCTACTTATCGGAATCGGTGGCGAGGATTCATAGTCAAAAGCCAAACAAATTTAAGATGGAGGTGGTCAGCAGTCGGGTGAGTGGCAGCAATAGTTTTGGGTTCACGTTTCCGGTCTTCATCAGTTTATATGAATCCAATGTATCGGTTTTCCAAAACAGCTTTTCGTCGAGAGGATTTGTTTCACCCATCGCCGACAATGCCCTGCACTATTACCAATACAAGATGCTGGGCACGTTTGATGACCATGGAAAAATGGTGTACTCGATCCAGGTCACGCCCAAGCGCACGTATGAGCCTTTGTTCAGTGGCACATTGAATATTGTTGAAGACGACTGGCGTATACATAGCTGTTCAATGCTCCTCACAAAAAACAGTCAGCTTGAACTGATAGACACCCTTCGGATCGAGCAGTTATACATGCCCGTTGAGTCGGATATTTGGCGGGTGCACAACCAGTCGCTTTATGTAAATGTCAATCTTTTTGGGATAGATGTGGTTGGTACGTTTTTGTCTGTGTACTCCAATCATGATCTCCATCCGGTGTTTGATAAGCGATTTTTTGACCGAACACTGATTGCCTATGATACCGCCGTCAACAAACGTCCGGTAACCTATTGGGACACCATTCGGCCTGTGCCGCTCGAAAAAGAGGAAGCCGACGATTATCGGGTGAAAGACAGTTTGTTTATTGTTCGTGAGCGAGACAACAGCAACCTGGATACATTACGCGCAAGACAAGGGAAGTTTCGGTGGAGTCGATTGCTTTTTCCGGGGGTTGATCGAACGATATACCGCACAAAAGGAAACATTCACTGGCGTATCGAATCGTTGTTGCTCACCGCGGGTTTTAACACAGTGGAAGGTATGGTGGTGCAGGCTCGTGGGCAAGTCGATCGCTACCTGAAACGAATGGGTGCTCGGTTATATGTATCTCCCGAATTTCGATACGGCATGGGTAATACCCGGTTGCAATCGTCGGTGTCCCTTGACCTGATTACCCGTACCAAACCCGGAGAGCAGGTATGGAAAAAAACAAGTTGGCATCTGGCGGGTGGTAAAATGGTTGAGCAGTTCAATCGAACCAATCCGGTTGACCCGTTTGTTAACACCTGGTCGACCTTACTGGACGGACGAAATGTGATGAAGATTTACGAAAAAGTAGTTGCCGAGGCCGCCGTACGCAAACAATGGGAGAGTGGTATTTCTATGCAGCTACAGGCAGCCTGGGAAGAGCGAATGCCCCTGGTGAATACCACCTTGTACACGTTTCAGAAAAAAGATACCATAACCCTGACAACCAATCTTCCCGTTGCTACGATGAATCCCGCCTTGGTGGATCGTCATCGGGCTTTTGTTGCCAAAGGATTGCTGCGAATCAAGCCCGGACAGCGTTATATCCAGTTTCCCCGTAGTCGGATGCCCATTGGTTCATCCTACCCAACGATTGAATTGGGATATGCCAAAGCGATTTCCGGTGTGGCGGGCTCTTCTGCATCCTTCGACCGTTGGTTGGTTGGGGTGTTCGACGACAAAAACTGGGGACTGGCCGGTTCGATGCGTTACCGTGTTGAAACGGGCGGCTTTCTAACCAAAAAACAACTCTATTTCCAGGATTACAAACACTTCAATGCCAACAACCTCGGTGCGTCACTGGCGTATGCCGATGGGTTTCGGTTGATGGATTCGTATCTGAATTCAACGCCAACCAGCTTTTATGCCGAGTGTCATATTGATCACCATTTCAACGGGTTGCTGACCAACAAGATACCCTTGCTCAAAAAATGGAAATGGAATTTGGTGGCCTCTGCCAATGCCTACTGGATTGAAACGAATAATCAGTATGTCGAATGGTCCATCGGTTTGGAAAACATTTTCAAATTATTCCGGGTAGAGTATATGGTGGCCTACCAAAACGGCCGTTTTCTTCGGGCAGCGCCGGTCATTGGTTTGGGCGGATTGCTGGCAAATGGGTTGAGCCGCTCTACCGGCAGTAACACCCGGATCGACTGGGGTTTTTAAGGACATTTCTTACCTTTGTTGTGATTTGGTTTGCCCTGCAAGCATCCAATCTATTTACGATTTCCCGTCACGGGATCAAATCAAGTTTATGGCTGTATTACACAATCGGGTCTCGCAGGCCGAGCTGAAACGCCGCCTGATGGAGGAGACGACACATCGTATCACCACCTCGTTTTACCGGTATTTCCCTATTGCTGATCCGGGCATTTTTCGTGATGAATTATATAAAGCGTTGGCTGCATTCCAGGTATTTGGACGCATCTATGTAGCAACAGAAGGTATTAATGCGCAAATCAGTGTGCCGGAAAATCACTGGGATTCGTTCAAATCTTATCTGTACAGCATAGAGCCGTTGAATGGCGTACGATTAAATATCGCCGTGGAGGACGACGGGAAATCCTTCTGGGTGTTGAAAGTAAAATGCCGGGATAAAATCGTGGCCGACGGCATTCAAGATCCCGCATTCAGCATGGAAAAAAAAGGGGCCTACCTGGATGCCGAGGCGTTTAACAAGTTAACGGAGGATCCCAACACCATCGTGGTGGATATGCGCAATCATTACGAATACGAGGTAGGTCATTTTGAACGGGCGTTGGAGATTCCCAGTGATACGTTTCGTGAACAGTTGCCCATGGCAGCGGAAATGCTCAAACAGGATAAGGATAAAAACATCATCATGTATTGTACCGGTGGCATTCGGTGCGAGAAGGCCACTGCGTATATGCTATACCGTGGTTTTGAAAATGTGTTTCATGTTGAAGGAGGAATCATTCACTATGCGAATACCGTCAAAAAAAACGGCTTAACCAATAAGTTTCACGGAAAAAACTTTGTGTTCGATCAGCGAATGGGTGAACGCATCACCGATGAAATTATCGCATCATGTCACCAGTGCGGAAAGCCCGCCGATACGCATACAAACTGCGCCAACCAGGCCTGTCATCTCTTGTTTATCCAATGCGCTGATTGTACACAGACCTACCAGGGATGCTGCAGTGATTCCTGCGTGGGAACCATTCAGTTGCCCGAGGTGGTTCAAAAAGAACGGCGGAAAGGAGTGGATAAAGGCACCATGATCTTTAATAAGTCCAGACGTCGTAAATTAGATTGATCTTATTCTTGGATCTGTATTTCTTTTTTTTTCTTCTTTGTGAGCAGTCGAATTAGTTGGATGATCGCCGTTAGCGCAAAAAAAGAACCAATGATCCAATTGATGTATTGTCCGCTGTTCTGGATGCGATCCGTAAGCCACTTGCCTCCAAAAATAAAAACGGCGTTGCCAGCCAGGGTTCCGAGGCCAATGCCAATGATGTATGTATTGTATTGGGCTTGTTTGGGGGCCAGGATTTTTTTATCAAACAACACCATGCTCCATCCGAACCAGAACGGGATTTGAACCGGGTTGATTGCGGACATGATTATGCCGAGCAGGAAACGGGGTAAATCCATTTCCAATAAGGCATTTTTTTCCATTTCGCCCGTGGCGGATGATTTGGCAGCTGCGATAAAACTGCCCACGGCTAATGCAGTGATAACGGCAATGGTGATCCATTGCAGGGCGTTCATCAGGCGGGCTTGCTTGCGCATCCAGTCAATGCCGATTAGTGAAATACGGACATAAATCATTTCGATCAGCAGTGAGCCCAGGGAAAAATAGATGGCTTGCGTCACATTTTCCTGAATGCCGATTTGCATGGCGGCTATATTCAGCGAGCCCAATGGCAGTGATCCGATGAAACTGATTAGCAGACCCCAAAAAAAAACGATTAGCAGGCGCATCTTGTTTCAAAGATAAGTCCTTATCCTGTGCAGTCCTCGATTAAACAGGGGAGCCCCTAAGACTAGGGGCTCCGTTTACCAAAACTAACTGCTTATGAGAGAAACGTAAATCAGTGTTACATACAGCAAACCTACGACCAGAACCATCGATCCGGTGTTAACCAGTCGCTAAAAAGCAATCAAGAATCTGTTAAAGAAAACGGCCAACGACAATCAGAAAAAAAACTTCAAGGTTAGGATCGCGAGCGCGTATAAAACGGTGGAGATAAAGACACCTTTGGCGGATTGATCTTTCTCGAATTGAATAAAGACCGTAAACACAACCGCATTGGCTATCAGTGAAACGGTCAAACTGCCTGTCATCAGCGGACGGTAGCTGGGATCGGTGAACAGGTTATTTAGAAACTCGGTAAATGGGGCCGCATCAGCTACTTTAGTTTTCCAAAATACCCACAAGCCGGCGAATGGAGCCAGGATGCCCAATATACTGCCGGTCAAGATAGTGTCGATATACCGTTTCATGTGAATAGCTTGGATTTTTCTAGTTGTTTTTTCAGGCTATAATTGGTCAGGTCAAATTGGATGGGCACCACAC
>CAZZJF010000095.1:0-9025 GCA_964654325.1 uncultured Ferruginibacter sp. | reverse complement strand
AAAAGATACTTTATTTTTAGATTATCTTTTATATCACAGTTGAAAAAGTACAGTATTGACATAATTTATCCGTATTTCTGTATTTGTATATAATTTCATTTTAAACGAATCATGGAGATTGTCCATATAAGCGCTGAATGTTATCCAATGGCCAAAGCCGGCGGTTTAGCAGATGTAGTCGGTGCATTGCCATGGTATCAGTCACAGGCAGGTCATGTTGCAAAAGTGGTGACCCCGATGCATCGTACCCGATTTCTGTATGAAAACAATTGGGAGGTGGTTCACAAAGGATCGATTTTTCCCAACGATCAGCTGGTCGACTACACAATCATCAAAGAGCAAACCAACAAGCTTGGTTTTGATTTGTACTGTGTCGATATTTTGGGCATTCTTGACCGAGAGAAAATTTATGGATATGACGATGATGCGATTCGGTTTATTCTATTCCAGTCTGCTGTAGTCGACTGGTTACAGCAATGGCATCATAAACCCGACGTGGTCCATGTGCACGATCATCATGCTGGTTTGATTCCGTTTTTCATGCAATCATGTCTCAGTTTTCAATCCTTACAATCCATTCCAACAGTACTCACCATCCACAATGCCCAATACCAGGGGGTGATGGGTTGGGAAATGGCTCGTTATTTTCCTAACTGGAATCTTCGGAAGAAGGGCTTACTGGAGTGGCACCAACAGATCAATCCCTTGGCCGCGGCCATTAAATGTGTTCATCGTGTCAATACCGTCAGTCATGGGTACTTACAGGAAATCATGCAAGCAGCCAATGGCCTTGAGTCGTTATTCGAATATGAAAAAGGAAAGTGCAGTGGAATTCCCAATGGCATCGATTACGCAGTTTGGAATCCCGCTACTGATCCGTTGATAGATATTCCATATTCTGCTTCCGATGTAGAATCCGGTAAAAAAAAGAATCAACAGGCCATTTTCGCTGAACTTGGTTGGACCGAACCGTTACCATTGTTTATTTTTATCGGCAGGCTAGTTCACGAAAAAGCAGCGGATCTGTTACGTCCGGCATTGGAGGAAGCGTACCATCGATTTGGAAAACGGTTTTATTCCTTTATCCTCGGCAGCGGAGATCCGTTCATTGAAGCATCAATTGATTCCATGCGCCATGAGATGGTTGGTTATTTCAATGCCCGCTTTGAGTACAATGAAACGCTCAGTCATCGGTTGTACGCCACGGCAGATTTTTTATTGATGCCCAGTCGTGTAGAACCTTGCGGATTAAATCAGTTATATGCCATGCGGTATGGCACGGTTCCGATTGTGCGACGAACCGGAGGACTGCAAGATACTGTCACAGACTATGAGGACTGGCAAGGGTATGGTGTATGTTTTCAGCATGCTAGTGTCAATGATATCGTACATGCGATTGGTCGGGCGCTGACCTTGTACGATGCCCCAGACGCCTTGTCCATCGCACGTCAAAACATGATGACTATCAATAATAGTTGGGAACATCGTGCCGGAGAATATATCGACCTTTATCACACTATCATTAAGCCATTATGATCACCAAAAAACTCATAGCTGTCATTTTAGGAGGAGGTGCAGGGACACGTCTCTATCCATTAACCGCAAGCCGCAGTAAGCCGGCCGTGCCCATAGCCGGAAAATACCGGTTGGTCGACATTCCAATTTCAAACTGCATCAACAGTTCCATCAACCGTATGTTCGTGTTGACGCAATTCAATTCGGCCTCGTTGAATAAGCATATCAAAAACACCTATCAGTTCAGTGGTTTCAGTAAAGGGTTTGTGGATATATTGGCGGCTGAACAGACACCGGACAGTCCGGGCTGGTTTCAGGGTACGGCGGATGCGGTTCGCCAGTCGTTGAAACATATGGAAAAGAATGAGTTTGAACACGTGTTGATTTTAAGTGGTGACCAGTTGTATCAGATGGACTTCCGGGATATGCTCGAACAGCATATTTATAACAATGCCGGCATTTCGATTGCCACCATTCCCGTTGGGGCACAGGAAGCAACAGAATTTGGTATTCTCAAAACCGCGCCCGATCAACAGATTTCATCATTCATTGAAAAGCCCGGCGCCGACATGCTTGATGCCTGGGTTAGTGATACAGGACACGAGATGCAGGAGCAGGGGAGGGTGTATCTCGCGTCGATGGGTATTTATATTTTCAATCGGGATGTATTGTTTGATTTACTTGACTCAAAATACAAGACCGCCACGGACTTTGGTAAAGAAATCATTCCGCAGTCCATTCATGATCATCGGGTTTTCAGTTATCAGTATGATGGTTACTGGACTGATATTGGAAATATTCTTTCGTTCTTTGAAGCCAATCTCTCGCTTACATTGGATTTGCCTCCATTCAACCTATTCGATAATGACAAAATGATTTTCAGTCGGGCCCGGATGTTACCGCCGGCCAAAATCAGCGGTACCACCATCGAACAGGCCATCATTGCTGATGGCTCCATCATTCATGCGTCATCGATCCGAAATGCAGTCATTGGTATTCGAAGCCGGATAGGTGTAGGTAGCAAAATCACGAGTTGTTATATCATGGGCAATGACTTTTATGAAACCATGGATCAATTAAAATACAATGCAGAGCGGCAGATCCCGTTACTGGGCATCGGAGATTATTGTGATTTATCGCAGGTCATTGTTGACAAAGATTGTCGTATTGGCAATCATGTAACCATACGAGGTGGTAAGCATTTGAAAAATGAAGATCATTCGCTATACTCCATCAAAGACGGTATTGTTGTTTTGAAAAAGGGAGCGATCATTAATAACGGGTTTGAACTTGTATAGTCACGAGGGTATATTTTTTTTCCATTTACCATACCGCATGAAAAGCAACGAGGGGATTAAAATCACAAGCCAATAGACCACCTCATTACTCCAGGCCATGGCTAAACCGGCGTACTGGTACTTCATAAAAAACCACGTGTACGCCAGGTAGATTGCAATGGCGGCGATTTCAATTAGTAAATTAATCGTTGTGTAGCCGGTGCCCGTAACTCCGTTCAGCCATACTACCGATAAACTCATTAATAACATGCCAACCGATACAGTCCGAATAACGGGTAACCCTTCGTTAGCAAATGATGCCGACTGTTCAAACATCGCAAAAAACGTTTCGGGCATGGCGTTCAGAATCAAGACCAATAGCAGGCATAGTCCGAAACTCCAGCGACTGATACGATTCAAAACTTTCAACACATCCTCATGTCGTTGCTGACCAATAAGATTGGCAATCATATTGTTGCTGGTACCTGCGAATGCCCATACAAAAATGCCCGACAAGCCAAATACGTTACGCATGGTGTTACTGATGGCTTTTGCTTGGGTTCCTCTTTCTTCAATGAATATAAAAAAAACGAACCAGGTTGCCAGGCTGATGATAAATTGCAAAACCAATGGTGCCGAGACTTTGACCAATTCAAGGAATCGTTCTTTGTGAAAACGAACTGTTTCCAATAATCTATATTGTTTCCGTAGTCCAATGAAATGAATGACAAGCCAGACCGTTAGCATGCCCAATAATTCGGATAATACCGAGGCCCACGCAGCGCCGATGAATCCGTATGCCGGTATGCCGAATCCTCCAAAAATAAAGACATAATCCAGCAACATATTAGAACAAGCTTGCACCGCAAATCCCACGATCAGCCATCGGCTGTTAAGTGTTGCGATCAGGAAAGCGTTGCCGATTTGAAACAAGTACAAAAAAGGCAACCCGAGTATCCGGTATTGTAAAAATCGGGCTTGAATCGAAGCGTTTTCAGTGGTTGCTACAGTGTCGAGCAATACGGGTGCCAGGAACCAGGTCAACAACATAAAAATGAAACTGAGCATCAGGCATAAACGTAGCGCCTGACTAAGCAGGGTTGCGAACTGATCTGTGGCTCCGGCCCCGGCATTTTTTGAAAAAAGGGCTTGTGCGGCTTGCTGTAACCCATTCCCGGCTACGGCAAAGATCAGATAATAAACAGCGGTCAGACCGGCATTGGCTAATGCTGTTTCGCTCAAATTGCCCAAAAATATATTGTTCACCAGCATATTGAGCTGGGGGATTAAAACCGCCAAGGATATAGGAAGGGCAATAGATAAAATCTGTCGGTGCGACGTATCGACACGTAGGTGGGCATTGGATTGATTTCTTTCGGGCATTTGCGCAAAAATATCTTTATTTTGCCGTACAATGGAGACTAATTCGACTGCATACACCTGCCGGTATCGTTGGGATAATCCCTTATCCTCGGCAAATCAAAACCGGCTGGTTTCATTGGTGATTGGTCAGAATGGTGTCACCCTTTTTGCATATGATATCGATGCTGAATTACCTCTTACCCTTCGGCACTACACGTTGCCTGATTATTTTGATGACTTTTCGGGGCTTTTCAAGCATCTTATCGATGCCTTGCAGCATATAGACTCAACGCTAACCATCCATCAATTAATCGTCGATCGGTCTGATTACACGATCATTCCCAATGCCTATCTAACGAACATTACGGCCGATGATCATCTGGCGTTCCTGTTTGGATCCAACAACAGTCATCTTGTCAAACAAGTTCGTATATCCGACAACGACGAAGCCTCCCTGGTTTATCGTTATCCCCAATCCTTGCAGGAGGCCATATCGCACTATTCAATCAATCTGATAGGCCATGCTGATCAATGGCTTTTGCAACGTTCGTTACAAAAGAACGGATTACATTGCTTCATTGATCCGGCGCGTATAAAAGTTCATCTCATAAAAAATAATTCCTTGCATTATACTGGTACTGAAACATATACCAATCAACAGGATGTGTTGTTTTATTTGATGACCATTTGTAAACAATATGCTGTAGATCCCAAAGAGGTTACTGTCATTTTAAATGGTTTTATTTCACCAACCTCGGCACTTTACCAAACACTGCATGATTACTTTTTGACCATCCAATGGGCCGATACCGATGGGCTTCATGCCGAATCGGACAATCTGCCTACCTATTTTTACAGCGCTTTAAAACATGTAACTACATGCGCATCATAGGAGGTGAATTGGGTGGACGCCGCATTCAGCCACCGGCCCATATGCCGCATACCCGTCCAACGACTGATATAGCCAAAGAAGGGTTATTCAATATTTTACAGCATCAACTCGACTTTGCCGACATCCATTTTCTGGATCTGTTTGGCGGAACGGGGTGCATCAGTTATGAAGTGGCCAGTCGCGGTGCTTCGCTGATCCATATTGTGGAAAAGGACCCTAAAATGGCTGCATTCATCGATCAAACAAGCATCAAGCTTGGTATACAATCCATACAGGTCATGCGGACAGATGTATTCGCTTACATGGCTTCTTGTCTGTACCAATACGATTTGATTTTTGCGGGCCCGCCCTATGCCCTTACCAATATCGATGAATTACCGATCCGTGTTTTTGAAAAAGGACTGTTGCGTGCGGGAGGTTGGTTTGTATTGGAACACACCCCACGCAATCAATACGCAAAAATGCCTTTCTTCAGAGCCGAGCGAAAATACGGCACCACCTTGTTCTCTTTTTTTAAAAACGAAGAAAAAGTACCACCCATTGCTTCCTAGTTTCCGATTCATGCTTTTCCCGTTCTCACTCCTTTATGCCGGCGTGTTGCGGATCCGTAACTGGTTGTATGACCGTGGATGGATACGGGCGGCTCATTTTCAATTTCCAATCATTTGCATTGGTAACCTTAGTGTAGGTGGTACCGGTAAAACACCCATGACTGAATGGATTATCAGACAGCTGGGCGATCAATACAAAATGGCCGTATTAAGCCGTGGCTATAAGCGACGAACTAAAGGGTTTGCCATAGCTACAAAAGGTGTTAGCGATAGCGAAATAGGCGATGAGCCCATGCAATTATTTACGAAATTTCCGAACATCATCGTAGCCGTAGGAGAGGAGCGTATTGTGGCGATTCCGCAATTATTATATCAGCGACCCGAAACAGAGGTGCTGTTACTGGATGATGCCTTTCAACATCGGGCCGTGAAAGCCGGGTTGAACATACTGCTTACCGATTACAATAACCTGTATACCCGCGATTTTGTGCTGCCAACCGGTGATTTACGGGATAACCGAAGCAGTGCTCAGCGGGCTGATATCATTATTGTTACAAAATGTCCGGAAGATTTATCTCATACAGCCGCCGCCGCCTTAAGAAACGAGTTAGCACTTGCTCCACATCAACAGCTGTTTTTTTCAACCCTGCGGTACGCTAATCCGGTGCATCTCTTTCAAAAAGAGAAAGAAACGGAAATCCGTCATTGGAAAGAAGGATTGTTCGTGTGTGGCATTGCCAATGCGAGACCCATCATTGAGTATCTCAACAAATCGTCTATGCATTACGATATGATGCGTTTTGGAGACCATCATCATTTCAGCATATCTGATCTGGAAGCCATACAACGACAGTTCAATCATATGCCTGGTCACTCCAAATGCATATTGACCACCGAGAAGGATGCCGTACGGTTGGAAAAATTCAAAGACATGCTGGAATCCTATCCGATATATGTCATTCCGGTTTGGCACCAGCTATTATTCGAACAATCGAGTGCATTTCGCTGTTTGTTAACCAATTATATTCAATCCCATACCGTTAAACCTGCAGATGCGTGATCGGTCTACCACCCGACCAATCGAGAACCCAATAATATGACAAAACCACGGCTGAATGCCTTTTCACCGATAATTGTACTTTTTCTTGCCACTTTTTTATTTAATGCCTCGGTTTTTGCTCAGAAATCCAGGGTTTCCGGTACTGTGTACGGCGTCAACCAGCAACCGTTGCCCTATGCGAGTGTACGGGTGATTGCGGCGAATCAAAAAGATTCGACCAGTGTGGTGTCTGAAACCGATGGTTATTTTGAATTAACCACCACCTTAAAAGGAGGGGAGCTGCTGGTAATTTCCTATCTGGGTTATCAGCGATTGGCAATTTTTTTAGATACGTTGTCAAAGAAAGACACGAATATTCCTTTGGGATCCGTTACATTAATGCCGGAGGCCGGTTCGTTGCAAGAGGTTACCTTAACCGCCCAAAAAATACAGATAAAAGAAGATACCGTGTCTTATCTGGTCGACAGTACCATGTATCGTAAAAATGATAACGTGGAAGCGTTACTGAAAAACCTGCCGGGTGTACAGGTGGATAAAGACGGCACCGTGACGGCTCAGGGCAAACAAGTCACCAAAGTTAAAGTGAACGGGAAGGAATTTTTTGGCGGAGACGTGACCACCGCTACCCGGGAGCTCAATGCCGACATGGTTGATCGAATTCAAATCATCGATGATTACGGCGATATGGCTGCTTTTACCGGCATCAAAGACGGTGATCCGACCAAAACCCTCAATATCCAATTGCGAAAAGATAAAAGCAAAGGCACGTTCGGGACACTCAACGCAGGTGTCGGAACCGAAGATCGTTATCAGAATAATCTATCCGTCAATCAATTCAACAATGACTTTCAACTGAGTGTACTGGGTAATATTAATAACACCAATGCCCGGATGTTCAATTTTGGATCAGGCGGCGGAGGGGGCAGTATGGGTAATATGGTTTCCGGCATGGCTCGCTCCATGGGAATCGGACGTGGCGGCGGTGGTGTAGGGGCTATTATTGGAAATACCGGAGGTAATGATGGTATTGCCAAAACGCAATCGGTTGGGGTCAATTACCGCGACGCCTGGGGACGAAAAACCAGTGTCAATGGTAGCTATAGTTACAGTAATCGGGATAATCAAACCATCAGTCAATCTACACAGCAAACCTTGTTTTCGGATAAAACCCAAACATTTATACAGCAAAACGATAACCAAACCCAAACAATTAATCACCGCTTCCAATTTAATGTAGAAATAAATATAGACTCGTTTAACTACTTGAAATTCACTCCATCGATTAATTACAACTCAACAACAAGTTCATATAATAATCTGTTCAATACCGACGTAAATGGCAATCCGGTTTCTGTAGGATCGACCTTAGATACCAGTGTTACTCAATCGCCCGGATATAGTGGCACTCTGTTGTATAATCATCGGTTTCGGAAACGAGGGCGTTTCATATCGGTCAATATCAATGCCGGAAAAAATATGAGCGACGTGGAGCAGGAAAACGATAACCGGAATCAGTCTACCCAGGGTCCGGTAGGGGGCGTGTCCGGACTTCGGTTGCTACAGTATATTACCCAGGAGAATGCCAGTGAAAATGCCAGTGTTCGGGTATCGTACACGGAGCCTTTATCCAAAAAGCGGAGCCTTGAATTCAATTATGCATACAGTACCCAGCGGCAGGAAAATAATTTACGTAATTACCAGAAAGATTCCATTTCGTCGGCGTTGACATATGTAGATCCGTTAAGTAACATTTACGAAAATACATTCACGACACACCGGATGGGTATTAACTGGCGAACCACGGAGAAGAAATACAATTACACCATTGGTTTTTCGGCACAGCCGGCGCGCATACAAACCAATTCTATATCCGATACCAACCGATTTGTCAACAAGCAGGTAAATTTGTTTCCCGTCATCCGATTTGCGTATAATTTTTCCAAAAGTCGATCATTGAATCTGAATTACAACGGCAACAGCAATCAGCCCAGCAATGCGCAGTTGCAACCGGTAACCGACCGATCGAACCCCCAGTTTTTGTCAACGGGTAATCCGAATTTGCGTCCGGAGTTTACCAACACGATCAGCATGCGATACAATAATTTCGACCTGATCACCGGCAATGTATTTTTCGGAAACATTTCGGTATCGTTCACACAGGATAAAATAGTGAACAGTGTTCGGTTGCTGCGAGGTGGTATTCAGGATATTCGTTACCTGAATGCCAGTGGTTATTTCACCGTGTTAGGATTTTACAATATTTCAAAACCGATCAAGAATCGAAAATACGTGTTCAATTTCGGAGGCAATGTCATTTACAACAATAATGTTTCCTACTTACGCGATTCGTTGGATCAAAACCGCCGCA
>CAZZJF010000094.1:0-9078 GCA_964654325.1 uncultured Ferruginibacter sp. | reverse complement strand
CAATGTTTTCCATGGCGTCCCCGTCACCGGTCCCCCGGCTTTTAGCGAATAAGACAGACAACGAGACCTCTGTTTTTTTCCGGAGAGAATATGGATAACGCCTCCAAACACAACGTAAACAATTGAAAAACAAAATATTATACAAAAACCAACGCATTCACCGTTTTTTTCTTCCGCATTCACGTCTAAAAAACATAGCAAAAAATGCTAAATAAATTAGTTTGCGATGAACAAATGCCCTATCTTCGTGTTTCAATATTGGATACATCGATAAAAAAAGACACATCACGTAAAAACAAAAAACATGAGCAACACAGAAAAACTCAAGGCCCTCAAACTGACTATGGAGAAAATCGACAAGGATTTCGGAAAGGGATCCGTCATGTTGATGAATGAAAAAGCACACGTTGAACAAGGGGTTCTACCCACCGGCTCCATTGGACTGGACGTAGCCCTGGGCATCGGCGGTCTTCCCAAAGGACGAATCGTTGAAATTTATGGTCCCGAATCTTCCGGTAAAACAACCCTGGCAACACATATTATCGCGGAAGCACAGAAAAAAGGCGGTATTTGTGCCATCATCGATGCGGAACACGCATTTGATAGTACGTATGCCCAAAAACTGGGCGTAGATATCGATAACCTGCTGATCTCGCAACCCGATTACGGGGAGCAAGCCCTGGAAATCGCCGATCGGCTGATTCTGTCGGGCGCACTGGACGTAGTAGTCATCGACTCAGTAGCGGCACTGGTACCTAAAGGTGAACTGGAAGGCGAGATGGGCGACAGTAAAATGGGCTTACATGCCCGTCTGATGAGTCAGGCCCTCCGTAAATTGACTGCTACCATCTCTAAAACAAACTCCTGCTGTATTTTCATTAACCAATTACGCGAAAAAATCGGTGTGATGTTCGGAAACCCCGAAACAACAACCGGTGGAAACGCGCTCAAGTTCTATGCATCGGTTCGTTTGGATATCCGTAGAATGACCCAAATCAAAGACGGCGACGAAATTATCGGTAATCACGTTAAAGTGAAGGTCGTCAAGAACAAAGTAGCACCGCCATTCCGCATCGCTGAATTCGATATCATTTACGGCGAAGGCATTTCGAAAGTAGGAGAGATCATCGACATGGGCGTCGAACTGGGTATCCTGCAGAAAAGCGGAAGCTGGTTTAGCTACAACGGTGAAAAACTCGGACAAGGCCGCGATGCAATCAAACAACTCTTGCACGATAATCCCGAAATGGCGAACGAAGTAGAAGGAAAAATCAGAGCCAAAATCCAGGAAATGCAAGCCTCTTAAGGTCTGCGGCTCCAACCAAGGTATAAAAAATAGTAAGCCGTCGTTGTGCGAACGATCAACAAAACATAGCGTCACCTCGTACGGTAAATAAAACACCTACACGAAACAGTACAGTGTAACCAAGAGCAATAAACTGTTCGAAAACACTGCGTCTTATAAAAGAATACAGCTCGATTCTTTCGGGTTGTTTTGTTGGGTTAGTAAATAAAGCCGTCCTCAAGGGCGGCTTTTTTAATGGCATTACAAGGCATCAATGATCTAAGCAATGGACCCATGTCAACCGTCCTGCCTACCTTTGCGGTGAAATCATTTTCGTGAAATCCACCACCAAGGCACATCTTGCGCTGATCGCAACCAATATTTTTTTCGCGATAAATTTCACAGCCGTCAAAGCACTCACGGATGTCGATAAAATCGGACCGCTCGCACTGAACTTCATTCGGATGGCCAGCGCTACGGCACTGCTCTGGCTGATTTATCTCGTTTCTACAAAAAAAGAAACCATCCAACGCCCCCATTACAAACGACTCTTTTGGTGTTCGCTCACCGGCATTTTTATAAACCAGATCCTGTTTATTCAGGGTCTGAGCATGACACTCCCCATCCATGCCTCTTTACTAATGTTGACCACGCCGGTATTTATTGCTGTCCTCTCCGTGTTCTTTTTTAAAGAGCCCATGACTGTTTTTCGATTTGCCGGACTCGCATCAGGTATTGCCGGCGCAACCATGCTGATCCTGTTCCGAAAAAATACCGGAAACGCATCGGCTATTCTTTTGGGCGACCTGTTGGTTATTGTGAATGCCATTTCTTATTCCTATTATTTTATTTTGGTGAAACCGCTCATGAAACGATATAACCCAATGACCGTTGTTCGTATCTGTTTCACCATCGGTACCACGCTGGCACTTCCTTTGTGCTGGAATCAATTAATGACAACATCATTCAACATGTTCACGCCAACCGACTGGTTGATTTTAATACTAATTTGTGTGGGCGGAACCTTTTTTGCCTATCTATTTAATATATACGGTATTCAACAACTGGGTCCTTCGGTTTCAGGTGCTTATATCTACACCCAACCGGTCTTTGCAGCCATAATCGCCTATTTTTTTCGCGGTGATCAACTGGATATCTACGCACTAATGGCAGCCTCGTTGATTTTTACGGGGGTTTATGTTGTTAACCGGTCTGCCAAAAAATCAACACATTGACAGTACAGGTAGTCCATACACCAGCACAGTTCAACCAATTAGCTAAACTGTATCAAGCTTATGCGGATGGGCTGGGCATCGACTTGGGATTCCAAGATTTTTCATCGGAGTTGAATGAACTGGCTGTCATGTATGGCTCGCCAACCGGATGCGCCTGGATTATTTATGACGAAGAGCTCCCGATTGCATGCGTCGGTATCCGCTTATTCTCAACGACCGTGGGCGAGCTGAAACGCATGTATGTAAATCCCAATTATCGCCGTCGTGGAATCGCGCAACAGCTCATGGATGTTTCACTTGCTTTTGCCAAAGAGGCCGGCTATCAAACCGTTCGATTGGATACCTTATGTACCATGATCCCAGCAATGACGCTCTATCGCAAAAACGGATTTGTGGAAATACCCGCCTATTATTATAATCCCATCGAGACGGCGGTATATTTTGAAAAAAACCTTTAACGCACAGTTGGCTGGTAAAAAAACAACAGGCTTTTTGGGGCAGTCATAAAATCTAACCAACGCTCACTTTCAATTGAAATGGCGGCAATGCAACCCGGTGAAAAGGAAGGTACATGATTATCCGGAAACAGCATCCGTAGAAAATCCGATATGCCCGGATTGTGACACACCACACCCGCAATGTTCCATGAATCAGGAAAACCCATCACGATGCTTTCAATTGTTTCGGGTGATGATTGATACAAACTCGGTTCAGCAACGAGTGCCGTTGCAGGACGTTGTATGGACGTATGTATGATTAACGCTGTTTCGGTTGTCCGTCGGGCGTCGCTATAAATGAGACCATCGATTTGCCAAGACTGTTTTTTGATAAACAAACCGGCGTCCAGGGCTTCGTCCTTACCTGTTTTACTCAACGGGCGAGTATGGTCTGCAAGCTGAAGACCACCCCAATCGCTGTGTGCATGGCGTATGAGCAACAAGGTTTTCATCAGTAGCCACGCTGGTTTTTCCCTTCAAGATAATTTAGTAAGGCTACGTTACAAACCCGGTTGCCTCCCGGTGTTGGGTAGTTGCCGGTAAAATACCAGTCGCCGGTGTTACTCGGACAGGCTGCATGTAACGACTCAATGGTTTGATAAATAACCCGAACGGGTATACGAATATCAGGAGGTGTAATCAGTGCGGCTATTTTATCACTGAGTTGTTCGGTTGTAAATGGTTTGTAAATCTGTTTGACGAGATTCTCCATATGTAGCAACCCGTCTTGTTTGAGTTGCAGGATGCGGTGTTTGAGTTCGGTCAATAATGAAAATTGACCGCTCTCTTCAAGTAAGGCAATCGCGGCCCGAAAGGCAACAAAGTCGCCGAGTTTGCTCATGTCGATGCCATAGCAATCCGGATAACGGATTTGGGGAGCAGAAGAAACCAGGATGATTTGTTTGGGCTCGAGTCGGGACAACATACGGATGATACTCTCTTTGAGGGTTGTACCCCGCACGATACTATCATCGATGATCACCACGGAATCTTCATTTTTACGCACGGTCCCATAGGTGATGTCGTATACGTGTTGTACTAATTCATTCCGACTTTTATCTTCGGTGATGAAGGTTCGTAGCTTGACATCTTTGATGGCAATCTTCTCAATACGGATTCGGCGATTAATCATTTCCAATAGTTTCTCTTCAGAAAACGAGTTACCCCAGCTCATGATCCGCTCTGTCTTGATGGTATTGAGATAATCCTCCGCACCTTTGATTAGTCCGTAAAAGGCGGTTTCGGCGGTATTAGGAATAAAGGAGAAGATGGTGTTTTTTAGGTCGTAGTCTATGGCTTTCAACACAATATCACTCAGGTTTCGGCCTAACTGAATTCGCTCGCGATAAATTTTCTGATCACTGCCCCGGCTGAAATAGATCCGTTCAAAACTGCAAGCTCTTCGTTCTGCCGGCTCCAGTATTTGCTCAATTCGGTATTGCCCGTCTTTGGAAACGATCAGTGCTTGACCCGGCATCAGCTCGAGCACATCTTGTTCTTCCAGATTGAAAACAGTGCGAATCGCACTTCGCTCACTGGCCGCTACAATCAGATCATCGTTGATGTGATAATAGGCGGGCCGAATACCATGTCGGTCTCTGAATAAAAAAGCATCACCGTTGCCACAGATACCGCCAACATGAAAGCCACCATCAAACAAGGGTGTGATTTTTCGTAGAAGGGCGCTTATGTCCGGATTACCCGGCTGAACTATATCTTGCGCAACCAGTTCCGCATGCATGATTTCGAGCATAGCCGCCAAATCACTTTGCTTTTGAAATTCATTGGGCTCAAAACCGCAATGTTGATATAGCGCTTCGGTGTTTACCAGATTGAAGTTTCCGGCCAAGGCCAGCGTACGACTTGGCAAAATATCCGCTTTTAAAAACGGATGACAGAATTCAATGTTGTTTTTGCCCTGCGTGCCATAACGAAGATGACCGAGTAGCACTTCGCCCATAAAACGCAAATGGCCTTTCATTAAACCGGGATATTTGCGGAGGTCGGGATATTGTTTTTCGATTTCATTGACCTCCTGTGCGATTTGTTCAAACAGATAGGCGATTGGTTGCGGACCGTTGTTACGGATGCGGTTCATAAAGGGCGATCCGGCTTCGGTATCCAGTTTACATACAGCCAACCCGGCGCCGTCCTGGCCACGGTTATGCTGTTTTTCCATAAGCAGGTACATTCGGCTCAGACCGTAGAGCGCGTCGTGATACGTTTGCTGAAAATAGCTGAATGGCTTTCGGAGCCGGATGAAGGCAAGTCCGCATTCATGGCGGATGGCATCGCTCATGGCGAATGAATTTAGCCGCCTAAAGGTAAATAAAACAACCTTGTCGGAAAAACCGATGATTAACTTATAGTCCGCTGAGTGTTAAACCGATTTGGAGCAGCTTCATATCCGATGCGAGATTGTCTTTGAAAACCCCGGTAATGTTGTAGGAACCAAACACAGAGAAGTTTCCGTATCCGATCCGAGCCGTTGCTGCCAACCGGGTTGTATTGAAGTAGTTTCTCGACTTGATTTTTTGGGTATAGTCTTGCAGGGCTTGTCCGGCGCTGTTTTCCAGCGTTTTCCCTTTGCTGGAGGCCGACAGGAGGGTTCCAACTTTGGCACCAATAGCGAACTTGAACGATTTTGAATGTGATTGCGGCTTGGCACAGAAACGTAATTCGATCGGAATTTCCGCATGAACCGTGCTGATTTTGTATTTGTCGAACCGATTGGTTGTGTCCATTTGTCGGAAGACGAGAGTTCGGTTAGTACCGTTGATATCGGCTTCCAGGTTGCTGAAAAAAATATGACTGGTACCTATACCCAATCCAAATCCAACACTCCAGTTGGGCGATCCTGAAAAAGGCCTATCCATCATAACGTACACATTGAGACCACGGGAGGTACTTTTTATACGATTGTTGATGCTGTCGGGGGCACCGAGCCAGCGGTCGGAGCTAACCTGTATTAGAAAATGATCCCGCGACCGAGGTAATTCAACGGGTTTGATGGTTGTTGATTGTGGAAATTGTGCGTTGGATAGCGTAGGAATGAAAAAAAACAGAAAAGCCAAATATTTATACATACGATGGATTGATTTGAATTGCGATTGAATACGGAGTAAAAGTACGAATTGAGTCACGAAATCTGTCATTATTATTACGTTGATTCAAACGGGCTCATTCAAGATTGTTATGTAATGCAACGTTTATCCACTCGAAAATAATATTATCTTGCTTCCAATCGTCAATCGTTATGAGCACAATCATACAACAAGTTCGGGCGGGGGTTTTACAACTCTCATTCAATCGTCCGGAAAAATACAATGCATTCAACCGGGAGATGGCTCTTGCTTTGCAGGAAGGACTGGACCTGGCCAAAAACACGGATTCCATACGATCGGTATTGATCACCGGAAACGGCAAGGCTTTTTCGGCCGGACAAGATCTCGGTGAGGTCACCGGAGATCAACCAGCCAGCTTTGATGTTATTTTATCAGAACACTATAATCCGTTTATTGAGCGGATTCGTCAATTGGAAAAGCCGGTTGTTGCCGCCGTTAACGGGGTGGCAGCAGGTGCCGGTGCTAATATTGCCTTGTGTTGCGACATTGTAGTTGCTGCCGAATCGGCGACTTTTATTCAGGCGTTTTCCAAAATCGGACTAATACCCGATAGCGGTGGAACGTTTTTTCTGCCCCGCCTGATCGGTTTTCAAAAAGCCACCGCATTGATGATGCTGGGTGAAAAAGTTTCGTCGGCAGAGGCCGAAAGAATAGGCATGATTTATCGGGTTTTTGCGGACGACCAACTGATGCCGGAAGCGGAACAACTGGCTGCTACTCTCGCTCAGATGCCAACCAAGGCGCTCGGACTTACCAAAAAAGCCCTGAACGCCTCTTTACATAATTCTTGGCACGAACAATTGGCATATGAAGACAAGCTGCAGCAAAAAGCAGCTCACACCGAAGATTATCAGGAAGGTGTAAATGCCTTTATGGAAAAAAGAAAACCGGTTTTCAAAGGTCAATAATCCGAAAAATCAATACCACATGAATCAAAACAAAGATGAGCTTGCCAAAGCGGTGGTTGACCACATGATGCATCACGACGGATTTAGCCAATGGATGGGTATTATTGTACAGGAGGTGAGGGAAGGACACAGTCGAATACAGATGACCGTTAGACCCGAAATGGTCAACGGATTTGGAATTGTACATGGAGGCATTCCGTTTTCGCTGGCCGACAGCGCGTTTGCATTTGCCTGTAACAACCGAAACAACCTCTCGGTAGCACTTGACACATCAATCAACTTCATCAAACCGGTTCAGGTCGGTGATTTGTTGACAGCGGAAGCCACCGAGTTACACAATGGACGATCCACCGGACTCTATCATATCCAAATTCATAATCAACACAACGACCTGGTAGCTGTTTTCAAAGGAACCTGCTATCGGACCAATAAACCCCTTCTGCAAAACCAACCATGATTTATTCATTCAAAGGCATCATTCCCGTAGTTGATTCGTCTAGTTTCATACATCCGCAAGCGGCTGTGACCGGGAATGTAATTATTGGGAAAAAGGTGTACGTTGGTCCCGGTGCTGCCATCCGTGGCGATTGGGGTCAGATCATCATTGAAGATGGTTGTAATGTACAGGAGAACGTGACCATCCATATGTTTCCGGGTGTAACGGTGTTGCTGAAAGCCGGTGCGCATATCGGACATGGTGCCGTGATCCATGGGGCCATCATTGGTAAAAACTGCTTGGTGGGTATGAATGCGGTTGTTATGGATAATGTGGTACTGGGAGACGAATGTATTGTGGGCGCCCTGAGTTTCATTAAAGCAGACGAGGTGTTTGAAAATAGAAGTCTGATTGTGGGCAATCCCGCTAAAACAATAAAACAGGTCAGTGATGAAATGATTGCCTGGAAAACAAATGGAACAACGTTGTATCAGCAGTTGCCGGCAGATATGCAGGCGGGTTGGGTGGAAACAGAGCCCCTTCGGTCAGTTCCCGAAAATCGAACAATAGAATATCCCGATTATAAACCCTGGAAAAAAAGCGATTAGGGGGCCGACGAAAGCAAAGAAAGTCGGACAACAGCTTTGCAAGCGGGCAAATTTTTCATGCTCTCCATGATCTTGGTTTCTGAATCTTCGCCCATTTTGTCTTCCCAATCACCATACTTGAGCATTCGAGCCATCAAACAGTCATCAATCTCCGATTCTGCCTGTTCCAGGAGAGCGAGATCTTTTTGAATGATTTCGGCCGTTTTGGAATCGCTTTTTATGGCTTCTTCGATATCTTTTTTCAAACTTTCGGCCGTCATATCCGGTTTACCGAAAATTGCTTGGCCGGTTTCCGACATTTTGTTGAAAATAGCCTGATTGGTGCACTCACAGATGTCAGTGGCCAGCGAATCATAAATCGAAGCGTGTTGGAGTTCGTTGCTGCTTGTTTGTGCGAATAAAGTTGTTTAGAAGAACAGCACACAAATAAGCAGGAGGGTGTTTTTCATAAAAGGGAGATAATAAAGGCATTATTCTTCTTCACTTAATCCCATCATCATCAAATTGTAAATGATCCGGCAATCGGTCCGTGCTTTCATTGAGGACATTAGATTTTTAATGATCTCTTCCTCACTTGCATTGCCTATACCCTCTACTTCTTTAAACTTTGCTACGATATTATTTTTACAACCCTCCATGATGACTTCCATATTGATAGAGCCGAAGGCCTCATTCATTTCATTCATCAAGCTTGGATTTTCTTGTATGGCTGCGGTGATGTCGGCCTGAAAAGAGGCTTTGGTTACACTTTCTTTGGAAAGAATTTCTTTCAGTTTGGCCGGGAATTTATTAAAATGCTCATTCAAACAGGTACAGAACTCGCCGGCAATATTATTGTAAAGCGGGTTGTCGTTTTTTGTTTGGGAGAATCCTGATTGACTGGCACAGAGGCAAAGAAGAAAAGTGAGAAAGCCGAGTAACGAATTTTTCATTTAATAGTAGTTTATAGTTGATTGTGTTTCATGATAAAAGGGGTGATTTTGA
>CAZZJF010000093.1:0-9198 GCA_964654325.1 uncultured Ferruginibacter sp. | reverse complement strand
AATGTTTGTTTAAAGGTACAGAAAGAAGGTATCACTTGACTTTTTTCAAGGCCTCGTACACATTAAAAGAGCCGGATTGTTGATACGTTTTTATGATGGCCAGTAAGTCGGATTTTCGAACATCTTCCATCCGTTTTTTCTGAATTAGGGTCCAAAGTTTCTCAACAAGCAAGAGATCCCGTAAGTCGTTTTTTTCGTTGGCTTGCAGCACTTGCTCAATGGCCTGGAATAAGGTATCAATGCCTTTTTTTTCGGAGGCGATGGTTTGAACAACCGGAATCTCGATTGGCTTGCGGGCATAGGCGGGCGCCAGCATCTGTCGCAGGTTATTCACAAAAGCATCCGCACCCGGCCGATCGGCTTTATTTACCACAAACACATCCGCGATTTCCATCAAACCGGCTTTCATGGTTTGAATTTCATCACCGGCTTCAGGCACAATGGTTACGACGGTTACATCAGCCAATCCGGCAATCTCCACTTCACTCTGTCCTACCCCAACGGTTTCCACTAGGATCACATCAAATACGGAGGCCTTGAGCACATCGGTAATCTCTATCACTTTGGGATTCAGTCCACCCAGCGAACCCCGGCTGGCCAGTGAACGGATAAACACAGCCGGATGATTGTACCAGTGACTCATCCGGATGCGATCGCCCAATAAAGCGCCCCGGTTAAATGGCGATGATGGATCTATACAGATGACAGCTACTTTTTTTCCTTGGCCAACATACTGTTCAATCAAGGCATCAGTGAGGGTACTTTTTCCGGCGCCGGGCGGTCCGGTGATGCCAATGACGGGTGTGGGTGTAAGCTTTAGTGAAGGAAGAAACATCTCGTATCCGGGCACTTCGTTCTCCACCAATGAAATAGTTCGAGCCAGCGACTGCACGTCACCGCGGATCAATCCGTCACGTAATGAATCCCACATACCGCAATTTACCGCAAACATTCAAACCGGACGCGATGTGCCGAAAGTTTGTGACCCTGTATTTATTTAGTTTCTTTGCCAAAACAACCGGATTTGAGGCATACAGGTATTTCGGTGGTCATTCCCAATTATAACGGCGCGAAGCTGCTGCCCGACATATTGCCGCCTTTATATGCCGCGCTCGAACAAACCGGGTTACCCTGTGAAGTGATTATCAGTGATGATGCGTCTACGGATGACTCGGTGCCTGTTATCGAATCACATCATCCCTCGGTCATTCTCCTGAAAAACAAAACCAACCGCGGCTTCGGTCCCACGATCAACGAAGGCATCAAGTTAGCGCAGTACGATCTTGTTCTGTTGCTGAATAGCGATGTGAAACTCGAACCTGATTATTTCACACACCTGCTCCCCCATTTTGATCATGCAGATTGCTTCGGCGTGATGGGAAGAATCATCGGATGGGATAACGATGAGATACAGGATGGCGGAAAATACCCGCTATCTCATGGCGTTAAGATTAAAACCTCCGAAAATTATATCCCGCTTGAACTCGATAAGGCCGGCCTTTTATTCTCGTTTTATCTATCCGGCGCGAATGCGCTGGTTGATCGTGAAAAAGTACGGGCCCTGAACGGATTTGATGATTGTTTTGCGCCTTTTTATGTAGAAGATGTGGATCTGTCGCTGCGTGCCTGGCGTGTGGGCTGGACCTGCCATTATGAACACCGTGCCATTTGCCGGCATCAATTGTCGGCCACGATTCTCTCGAACAATCAAAAAAACAACGTTCGTCGCATTTATTACCGGAACAAATGCTTCCTGCATGCCCTGCATCTGACGGGCTGGCGAAAATCAGTCTGGTATATTCAGCTGGCAGGCGAAGCCCTGATCAAACTATTAACTGGTCAAATGTATTACCTGCGCGCCATTGGTGATTTCATACAACACAAACAATCCTGTCGTAAATCCATGGAGAAGCTCCGACAATTGGCTGAAAAAACAGGACATTTGTATTCGTACCGGGAGGTCGTTCAACGAATCAAACAAAACCTTTCCGGTATAGCCATCAACCGATTCTGAAAACCTTGTCCGCATGCTGCTGAACGAAAAACCACTGATTTCCGTCGTGATGGCTGCGTACAATGGCGAAGCGTTCATTGCCCAACAAATTGAATCCATTCGTACGCAAACCTACACTCACTGGGAACTGATCATTGTCGATGATGCCTCCACCGATCAAACAACTGACATCATTCGCTCCTTGATGAAACAAGAGACACGCATCCGCTTGGCCGTGAACACAGAAAACATTGGCGTGAACCGTACGTTTGAAAAAGCGATATCGATGGCAGTCGGCTCATTTATTGCCATATCGGACCAGGATGATGTATGGCGGAATGATAAACTGGAAATCTTGCTCTCTTTGTTTACCGATGATCGGGTGACACTGGCACATGCTCCGAGTATTCGTTTCCGTGAGCATCCGCCAACAAGCATTCGTCAATACGATACACGAATCCCACTAACCGGACAACACCCCGAGCAATGTTTATTCTTTAATACCGTTGCCGGACATCAGGTGCTTTTTCGAAAGTCAATCTTATCCAAAAACACCACCATCCCGGAGGGTATCTTCTACGACTGGTGGCTGGTTATGCAGGCATCAATCCACGGCGAAATCCGCGCAAGCCGGGAAGTGCTTACCTACCACCGGGTTCATCAGCAAAATGTAACGCTGGGTAAAAAAGATGAAAAAAAACAAACCCGGGCAAAAGCCAATGAGCGATTGCGGGCACTATCTCTATTTATTAGTCAGGCCAATCTGCCGGCCGATGTTCATAAACTGGCCAACCAACTGAAATCGAAATTAGTTGCACTGGAAACGCAACGCTTCTCTGTGCGATTGTTTTTCTTTTTATGGAAACACAGCGCTACGTTCTTTTTCTTCAAAAAAAATACTGTTCCGTTTGTGAGCCGACTTAAAATTAGTTACCGAATGTCGTGGGCCATATGACATCACTACGTATCCATATCGTCCTTCCCTTTCCGGTTACCAAGCCGGTTGGTGGCGCTAAAATCATGTATGAGTATGCCAATCGGCTGGCGGCGCGTGGTCATCAGGTGCACCTGTTTCACAGCATCAAACGACCTTTCAAAAAATCAGCCACGCCGGTGTGGATCAAACAATGGCTGTTTGCCCTGCGGGGTGTGGCGAGACCACGCTGGTTTCCGTTGGATGATCGGATTCAATCAGTGATTGTTCCTGAAATCACCGACCGATACCTCCCCGATGCAGATGTGGTTTTGTCGACCTGGTGGCAAATGGCTTTTGCTATTCATGCCCTCTCACCTTCGAAGGGTAAAAAATTCAATCTGATTCAGGATTATGAGGTGTGGGCCGGACAGACCGACAAGGTACATGAAAGTTATGCGCTACCAATCCAACACCTGGTGATTGCACGCTATTTACAGGCGTTGTTGTATGAAAAAACAGGTGTGCGGCCGGTCCATATTCCCAATGCCATCGATCAGCAACGATTCACCTTAACCAATCCGATTGAATCGAGAAACCCGCTTTCAATCATCATGCTTTACTCGAAAGAGCCACGCAAAGGATCCGATTATGGCTTACGCGTATTGGAACGATTAAAAAAAACGCACCCCTCATTGCAGGTGGTATTGTTTGGAGTATACCCGCGGGGTGAAGATATTCCGGCCGCGTTCGAGTATCACCAGCGACCGCAACAATTGGCAGCACTTTATAATCAATCGGCCCTTTTTGTTTCACCGAGCCTGGGCGAAGGATGGGCATTGCCACCTGCCGAAGCAATGGCCTGTGGTTGTGCAGTGGTTTGTACACAAATTGGAGGACACCTGGATTATGCCGAAGACGGACAAACCGCTCTTTTGTTTGAGCCGGGCAATGAAGAGGATATGTACCAAACAATTAAAAAGGTTTTGAATGATTCTTCATACCGCATACAATTAGCCAAGCAAGGAAACGCATTGATTACTTCTGCGTTTAGCTGGGATCAGTCTGTTATGGAACTCGAAAAACAAATGCAGTCATAGCCCAGTGCAATTTATCCAGTTATGGACGAAACGTTATCCGCGTCGAGCAAGGTGTATACAATGCCAGTTTGTGACCAATCTTAAAATACCTTATTTTTATTTAAAATATCTTTCATGGTTTTGATAGCGCGACCGTTGATGCTGCTTTTGCTCTGTTGCGGACTACTTTTTTCGTGCAGTAATGAACCGGCCCGAAGTAATAAAAATACAGCCGCCGAAGGTGATTGGAATGCCCCGCAGGAAATAACCTATGAAAATATCCAGCCACAGGAGGCGATTGAATTTGTTGAGCTTTGGTCTAAAATATACAGTACCAACACATTCAGCAGTTATATTCCGCTCTATAATCAACATTCATTTAAAGGCATCAAACGAACCTATACGGGCGAGACCAACACCTACAATTACGCCGGCTGGATCAAAAATAAAAAAGATGAATTTTCAAAATTCAAGCCGTCTGTTTCCGTAGAGAATATTCGGGTTACGTCCTCGAATCGTAATGGAAAGACCATTGTTCAATTTACCCAATACTGGTATTCTACAACCGGTAAATCTGCTTACGCGGATATGGGTGTCAAAACAATGACGCTTGTCAAAATAGAGGGCAAGGTCATGATTGAACACGAAGAACTCCTCTATAGTGAACCGATTGATGGATATTAACGCTAAACCAACCACAATGTTATTAAAACGCTCCTTTCTTCCGACAACCGTTGTCTTGTTTTTTTCGTTACTGATTGGCTGTTCCAATGCGCCATCGGGTGAGAGCACTGCGCAATCCGATACCATTCCGGCTGTTCGAAAAACAGACCCCCCTTTGCCTAAACCCCTGCGACCCTACGATTCAATTGTTTTCCAAAGCAAATTCGTGATTGATGCCGGATCGGGCACAAAATCCGTTTTATTCAATTCAACCATGAGTCATTTATATGCCATGAATCTGGAAGGTATGAGTGTTTATGAATTTTCACGCGACACGAAAAAAATCATGCGTGAGTTTCGCTTCAAACCAACACCTGGAACTGGCTGGAATTATGAAACTGACCGGCCCATTAGTTCATATGAAGAGAAGCCGGTAGAAGGATGTATCAGTAACAACGATAGTATTCTCTGGGTCTCATTGCATAATGCAGAGGGAATTGTTCCCATACATATAAAAGACGCGAGTAAGCTTTCCAGAAAACCACTGAATCCAACCGATAAGCTCGTCTTTGTGGTTGGGCCTGACGGAAAGAAAAAAGACTCGGTTTATGTACCCCTGATCGTGACCGGCAAAACACCTAAAGTCATTGCGCGAACCATCGACAGCCGTTACATCCTGGTTAGTAACTGGCATTCGAATTCGGTATCTGTATTGGAAATAACATCAAGCTACCCGTACGCAAAGGTGGTATCCACGATCGAGGTTAGCAGCATACCGCGTGGGATTGCCGTAGATGATCAAAAAGGAAAGTCCTATGTAACCATCATGGGCAGCTCAAAACTGGCTGTCATTAACAATAGCAATTGGACACTGGAGGGTTATATGGATGCGGAAGCCAATCCAAGGCACGTGGTTATGGACGATCGCTCTCGGCTTTTTGTTTCGTACAACAAAATTGGGAAAGTCGGCTGCATAGATGCCGCCACCGGAAACACCCTTTTTTCAGCTGGCACCCCCAATCAACCCAGAACCATCGTTCTTTCTAAAAACTTTCGCTTTTTATTCGCTACCTGCTATACCGCAAACAAACTGGCTGTTCTGAAAGTGGGTGAAAAAGATTTTGAACCCATGGAAAACATGGATAGTCCCGGACACCCGGTAGGTGTGGACATCTATGAAAACGATGACATCATGGAGGTATGGGTTTGTGCCTATGAAGGTGGAAACATTACCGTATACACCTATCAAAAAAAATAGCCGGTACGCTGTCGTTTAAGCCCCGTTAATTAAGAAAAATCAGGGGTTGACCGCTTTTTCCGGAAACAACAACGAAGCGGCGAGTGAAATCAACAGAATAGCACCCACGATACCCAATGAGGTAGTTGATGCAAGATGAATAAAGGGCGATATCACCATTTTCGCACCAATAAAAGCCAGGATCACGGCCAAGCCGTATTTCAGCCGACTGAACATATGAATGAAATTAGCCAGTAAGAAATACAGTGACCGCAAGCCAAGGATCGCGAAAATATTGGAGCTGTACAGAATAAACGGATCATTCGGTGCAATTGCAAAAATGGCCGGAATGGAATCAACGGCGAATAAAAGATCGGTAAATTCCACAACCCCTACGACTACCAACAAAGGAGTAGCCATCCGAATGCCATTAGATACCGTAATAAACTTGTCTCCATCAAATTCTTTACTAACCTTGAATAGTTTATAGATAAGTCTTGCGCCCGGACTTTTACTGAAATCCTTTTCGGCATCATCTTCCTGATTGATAAACCAGGATTTTATCCCCGCGTAAACAAGAAAAACGCCAAAAACCGTCAGTAACAGATTAATGGAAACTGACTTTCCAAAAATGACCATCTCGGGTAAAAAAGTCAATTGAATAAGCTCCACACCGGAAAATATAAAAATAGCACGCATGACCAACGCCCCCACAATTCCCCAAAACAATACCTTGTGGTGATACGCCGATGGAACATTGAAATAATTGAAAACAAGAATGAAAACAAACAGATTGTCAACCGAAAGGGCTTTTTCAATCCAGTACGCCGATTGAAATTGCGCCAATTTTTCGACCCCATGCTCCGCCCGTGTTGTAAAATAAATGAAAACGCTGAACGCCATGGAAAGACCAATCCACACCAACGACCAAAGAATGGCTTCCTTGTTGGTCAGTGAATGGCTTTTTTTATTGAAAACGCCCAGATCCAGCAATAACATGATGGCAACCACAACAAAAAAAAGCAGAATAACAATCGGTTGATTTACAAGAGATCCCATCGTGCACGAATTTGAATGTCAGCATGCGGCCTGTGTGATCAATTGCAATGAATTATTCCGCAAAGACGCATGAATTCTAACGCAAGGTAGGTATATTATGTATCATGTAACGACTTATCGTTGTATCAACACATGCTCAATCCACACCTCGTTTTGGTCGGTTATTTTCAAAAAATAGCTGCCATTGGGTAACCGGTTCACCGGAATCAGTGTTTGCGTGCCACCGAATGATCTGGTAAAGAGAATGCGGCCAAGCTTATCTGTCAATTGAAGGGTTTTGACTGTTGTTGAGGAAGCGGCACCATCTACCATCAGGTATGCATCAGCCGGATTAGGATATATGCGCACCCTTGGCATTTGTTTACCGGACAGGTACGCGATCCGACTATGGATAAATTGTCCATCCAAATCCTCCTGCCGAATGCGGTAATAGGCCGTGCCTTTAGGAACCTGTTGATGAATGAATTGAAAAACAGATTGATTGGGGTCGGTGACCGACATCGATCCGATTGATTGCCATTGTTTGGCGTCTGTGCTATACTCAACATTGAACAAGGCCGCGTTGACCATTGGCGTGGCTACCCGCCATTGAATCGCGGCATCTTCCTTGTTTTTCATACTGGCGTAGATATCCAGAAAACGAACGGGTAAGGCTCCTATGCCAAATGGAGTAGGTTCGTTTTCACCGGTTTCGTTGGCGTTGCCATTTTGGTTTGGATCAACAAGCGACTCGGTACCATTGTTGGAGGTATCCGTAACCGTTAGAATAGACGTAAGGGATGAAGCCCCTATATCGGCCCGCGTTACTGCTCGGTTCAGATAGGTTACCTGTGGTTGAATATTTGTAACCCGGCAATTGATCCGGATGGTTGCGAAATAATTGGTACTGTTGTTGATTCGGTTGGGTAAGGTTTGCGCATTTGCCAGTAATGAGGTTACCGTCGTGCCATTGTACAACGGATTGATGGATAAGCCGGCACTATTCGAACCTGGAACAAAACTGGCTGTCACATTGGATACATTGCCGGCTCCGAATGTAGCGGCCAGATCATCCTGCAGCTGGAGGTTATTCAAGATCACATTACCCATATTCCGAACATGCAATTCATAGACCAGGTCGTAGGTATTGCTGTTCACGGCTGATGCACCCACCAGACGTTTGGTGCAGCCGATCGAAGGCGATATGCTGGTATTGTCAACCGGTGAGTTGCCTACCTGAAAGGGTTTTTCGGTACCCAGTACACCGGTGCTGATATTGTAATCAAAATAGTAGCAATTTGTTTGAAAGTCGTTGCCTGCCAGTTCCAACACCCCATTCAAGTAGGCGATACCGTAACAATCTTTCGGCACATTGGTAAGGAACGTAGCCGTAGCCGACGTAGTTCCGCTATAATTCGTGATTTCATAGAGTTTGGAAGGACTTCCCAATACGGCAAATAGGCGTCCGTTGGGTAGAATACACAAATCACCACTAGAAATCGTACTTGGAAAATTACCGGCCGGGAATTGCAGAATCCGGGTATTGATTACTTGTCCGGTGTTTACATCAAACTTATCGAAATTGCATTGTCCGGTAGTTGGATTGTAATTGGAAAATGACCAGAGGTCGCCGTTATTATCGAACTCAAAATTATTCGACACATAGTTATAAGAATAGGTTGGATTAACCGGTATGGTGGCTGGGCAGCCGATTGATCCGGGAAGTCCAACATCCAATACCCAGATCTTGGTTTGCGTACCGGTACGGATATCGGCGATATACACTTTATTGTTTTCCGGATTGTACGCTACAAACACCGCAAAATAATTGGGCATTTGATTTTGCAGGTTGCAATTAGCTATCAGTGTAGGGGTTGATGCCAGTGGATCTTTGATTAGGGAGAAACTGGGCAAATAGGTGGGTCCGCAGGTGCTACCGCCGAAATTAATCAGCAATGAGCGTTGCGAAAAAACCGCAATGGAACAAAAAAAGAAAAAGACAGAAAAGGTAAGTGTACGCATCCTGTATGTTTTTTGCATTGACGGTACAGCAAATTACCGAATTCCGATTAAATCATCTTAAAAGCGAATCAGTTCGCCCATGGAACCCGGGGTGCCGTCTTCAAAGTACCATTTATAGCGAATCGTATTCTCGTTGATTTTTTCAAGCATTACGATTCCTGTGTTGATACAGTTGCCGGCGCCTTCTTTAATGGTTTCTTTCAGTTGGAGGCTGTTTTCATCTGTTTTTATGACTTTAAGTGTACCCGAGCAG
>CAZZJF010000092.1:0-9256 GCA_964654325.1 uncultured Ferruginibacter sp. | reverse complement strand
GCAACTTGCCAAAATAGTCTCCATTCGGTATTCATAACCGTTTATTTATAGTAAATGAATGAAGCGCAATAGCATCTACCGGGTGGCATGTATCAAGTCTTTTTGGTTAGTCAAAAATAAGCATGGTTTTTGGGAGGTAAATTGACAACCGAATTCAATTCGGATATTAGCCTTTATGATGTTGATATGCGGTCAGATGTTTTATGTCTGATTGCCTTATTGATTATATGTGTTTTTTGGTTATATTTATAGAATCATTCTAACTATAATGTGGATATCAGAAACCATTTATAAACGGTGCGAATGCAGAAAAGCCATTTATGAAAGATTAAAAAATTAAAAAATGAAATACTACTTATCTGTTTTAGAAAAATACGCTGTTTTTAGTGGGCGGGCTAGACGAAGTGAATACTGGTATTTTTTTCTGTTTAATTCTATTATTTCTTTCGTACTGGGAATTGTTGCCGGGTTAATGGGCGCTCCTTTTTTATCAACTATTTACACGTTAGTCGTTTTAATTCCCGGTATAGCGGTTGGTGTTAGAAGAATGCATGATGTTGGAAAGAGCGGCTGGTATATCCTTATCCCTTTTTACAATTTGATTTTAGCCTGTACAGAAGGCACAATCGGAGATAATGAATACGGTGCCGATCCTAAAACAACAGAAGTATAAGATTACTTTGGTTAAAATATGACTCCCTTTACTGAGGATACCCGGTTGTCTGATTGTTGTCGTGTGCTAATCATGTCTCTTCGTTTTGTATGAATCTATATACTACTCCCTTTTCAATTGATACTTTGTTATAATCCATTATAGTCTGGTTAGTTGTTCGACTGTTTGGCGGCCTCATTTTATTCGATCGTATTCTGTATTGACCCACTAAAAGGCTGGATAAAATTGTAAATTTTCGCCAATTATATAAAACCCCATTATTACGAATGTTACATTTTAATCAAAAAACGCTTTTATGAATTACCTGTGGATGAATCTTCTTTTCATTATTTCTCTGTCTCTAATTTTTAGTTGTGGAAATCAAGAACACACAACCAATAATAGCATCAATCCTGGAGATTCGGTGGATCTTTCCAATAAACAACCATCTATTCCAACCGATACGACTCCGCCTGTTGAAACCAAAAAAAAACTAACTGATGCCGATCGGTATTTCGAAAAAATAAAAAAAGAAAAGATTAAAGTGCTGTTTCATGGCTTTGGTACCGAGCCTTTTTGGGATATATTCATTACTGAAGACAAATTGCTTTATTCATCATTGGTTGAAGACAATGAGCTTTTTTCGCTTAAAAATTCCTTCAATAAAGCGAGCAGGGATCAAACCATAGAATATAGCAACGATTTGGGGGACCTTTTTTCAGTTAGGATTAAAAAAGAAGTTGGGAGCGATGGTATGTCAAATCGCAATTACCCGTATACGGTCATTTTTTCGGAAAGCGAACCCTGGCTGAATGGTGCGGGCGATTGTAAGTTGTTGCATGAACTACGCGAATAGAGCATTGTTTAAACATAATATAGTCTTAGCAAAAAAGATTTTATGAAACAAATTGGCTTGTTTTTTTTCCTGTTTGGCTATTTACTGCATGCGTGCTCCAACAACAGTCCTGCCATTGAACCTCAAATCGAAACGCAAAAAAAGGATTCGGCCCTTAGTATCCTTGCAGGTAGCGTGTACGGACTCTGTGAACCGGAAGACGCAAAAACCGGCAAATATATTCCACTGGAAACAGATTTTTTCGAGACTTTGTTTTTTGTAAATGATAGTATTTTCATACGAACGGTAAGCTCTTGTTGCCCTACAATAGGTGAGGATTTTGCGCAATCGTGGTATTATTCCGGACGATACGACCTAACCAACCAGGCAATAATCCTGCATAACAATCCCACGATGGCTATTTACTATATCAACGAATCAGAGACTCCAAACGCGGATTCAATATTGACAACTACACGTATTGAATGGCAACCCGCCGATTATATCTCCGATACTTTGTTGCGAAAAAACATAAAAGACAAAGTATGCTTTATACAAACAAGCGGTGAATGGGATGGTTTGTGGATGGTGAAAACCAATCAACCGCCCGGTGAACTTGTTGGAGAAATGAAAACCATCGGTGTCTGGGACGGGCTAGTGGAAAACAAGTAAACCGATTGAAGAAATAAATTTAAACCCCGAATATACTACCATGAGATCGATTGAAATTGATCGTATAAAAAAGGCTGGCGAAAATTTAACCACCCTCGCCATTCTTATCATTGTCGTGAATCTCGTCGCCCTGGTTGTTTGTATGCATTTCTTCCTCCGTTGGAATATTGAAGACCTCAAGGTATTCTTGCCCTTCTATATTTTCATTCAGTTTGTTTTTTTTGTTTTTATGTTATATCAGCTTTTCAGTGCCGGATTTCATTTAAGAAATTGTGATGTAGCGATTGTCGTTAAAGAAACCACTACTACGGTTTTTCGAAAAACAACCGATGGTGTTGTTTTAAAAATTGTCTCGATTGGAAATGAATCAATAGGAGCCGCTGTTTTTATCGAGGAAGAGCCGGCGCCTTCTGGTTTGTACAATTATGAAAAAGCCGGGGAAATCATTACTATCTCAGTCGAAAAGGGTAAGCTTGTAACCCTGCATTGATGATATCACGCGTCCTTTTTTTGATGGGTAAACGAAAAGCGTGTTACTTTTTACAATCCATTTCTAAAATCATACATTCCATTATCGGGGTTGTTCATTGGTTAAATTAGATAGTTTTATTACCTTTCGAGGGCTGATTTGATTATGCCGTTTGGTAATGCCTGTTTTTGACATAGCTTCCAGCATATACAAGTAGTTTGTGTGGAAATCGTCTTTCGTTGTTCAATTAAAATGGGTGCTGATGGGCTTTCGATTAACAACGATTATCCAATGATATAAAGCTGTACAGATGATTAACAAAACAATTGGAAAATATAAAATCACCCGATTCATCGGCGAGGGCGGAATGGCGTCCGTCTATGAGGCCGTTCACGAAATGCTCGGAACAAAAGTGGCCATAAAAGTGCTTAATCCAATATTATCAGCTAATGAAACGATTAAAAAGCGGTTTCGTAATGAAGCGGTTCTCATGGCTTCTCTGGATCATCCGAACATAACAAAAGTGATTGATTTCGATGAGCAACCACAGCAATTATCAATCATCATGGAGTTTCTCAGCGGAGAAGATTTACAACAGCGTATAAAGAAAAGAGGGCGTCTTGCTGACGCCGATATCACCGCTTTATTCACACAGATTTTATCAGCTTTCCAGTATGCGCACAATAAAGGAATAATTCATCGTGATATTAAACCATCCAACATTTTCATCTTACCAAATGGCCATGTCAAAATTCTCGATTTTGGCATAGCCAAATTGGTTGGTCCGGGCAACGAAATGACACAAACCGGAAACCAGATGGGCACCCCTGTGTATATGAGCCCCGAGCAGGTGAAAGCCGACAAATCCATTGACCACCGCAGTGATATCTATTCGTTGGGGATTACGCTATTCTATGTGATCAACGGAAAACCGCCTTACAATACGGACGTTGATTCGGCATTTGATATTTTTACAAAAATAGTGTACGAGCCACTACCCGAATTGGCGGCGCAAAGCCAATTTAAGGAGATCATGCTGAAAGCCTGTCAAAAAAACAGAGCAGACCGTTTTCAGGGATGTCAGGAATGGTTGGTGGCCATGTCGGCTAACATCAACCGGTTGAATATGCAAGGCGATCAAACTGTTTTTTCATCTCCGGAAAATGAAAAAACAAATCCGGCTGAGGTGACAGCCAAAAGCGCGCTGGTTCAAAAATCAAACCAACAATTAGATCCAATTCAAGAAACTAAAAGACCTAATTATATAGCCCCCAGCCAGGATTCAAAAAGCAAAAAGAATAAAATCGCATTCTGGTTTTTAATAGGAATTATCCTCTTGTTAATCGGGTTTTGGGGGGCCACTATTTTCAATAAATCCTCGGTTGATTTTTCCACTGAATCGATTTTTGCCGACAACCCGCCGATGCAAAAAAAGGTAGATAGTACGCTAAAACTAACGGATGAAATTAACAGCTCCGAAACAGACGAATCCGCTACCGCTCCCATAGAGGATGAAAATCAACTTAAAGGAGACCGTAGTCGATTTATGGTGCTCGAAAAAACTTGTATTAATGATTTAAGCATGAATCATTTTTGGCATATTGCGCCTGATGTGACCTTTGATTTTGAGGAGGCTATACAGTATTCCTACAATCTGGCTGAACAAGGAATGGCATGGCGCTTGCCTAGCTACTCGGAGATAAAAACACTGTACAATAAACAATTGA
Organism: uncultured Ferruginibacter sp.; assembly: GCA_964654325.1. Classification (GTDB taxonomy): domain Bacteria; phylum Bacteroidota; class Bacteroidia; order Chitinophagales; family Chitinophagaceae; genus Ferruginibacter. The sequence goes on along the minus strand of CAZZJF010000092.1, from coordinate 4,901 downwards.
CTGCCGGTATGGGCTATGAAACAGGAGGCCAGCGCTTTCCTGCCAAAATCGATCCCGTATTTAATGCGGTAGGTACCGGATCGTGGTTTTGGGTTTCCGACGAACATTCCGATGTAGGAAAAGCATATGCAATCAACATGCACAACGGGATTAGAGTGACATTTGACCAAATCAATCCCCAGTATCCGGTGCATCTGTTACTATTATCAAAATAAGCCTATCCTGTTTCCCTGGTTTTTTGTAACATTGATAATAAAGCCAAATGAGCAACAGTCCCTCATTAGACAGTGTGCAGCCTTTCATCAGGCTGAACAAGATTTTTAAAGTCTGGTCATTAAATATGTCACTGGGCTTTGTGTTCGGTTGGTTCTTTCACAGCATGATCAGCCATTCGTGGACGGGCGACCATGAATATATTTTAACAAGACCACAATTCATCATGCACAATGTGTCACTTACCGGATGCGCGCTGATTTATCTCAATTTTTTGAACAAAGCCACACGGACCCTTTTTGGATTTAGCATGACCCAATACTGGAACATTTACTTGACCATCCCCACCCTGTTGTTTTGGATTGGTTTTTATTTGAAGGCTGTGCCGTTAGATGTTTTTCTTTGGTTTGCATCGATTGGGCTTTTGAATGGTTTTTTTATCAAAAAAAGGCTCTCGCTAAAGAATAATGCCTGGATTATCTGGAGCACCGTGAGCGGAGTCGCTGGATTTATTGTGGCGGTACTTGTATTAATTCCTTTAGAGAAATTCCTCCCGTCACCAAATGGACTGCTTGCTCATGTTATTTTGTTCACACTATTGGGTATTTTAGCCGGCATTCCAATGGCTTGTCTTAGTGGGCTGCTACTGAAGAACTCGTTGAAAAGCTGGAAGCCGGTTGAGGTTGATTAAACCCGTTCAAAGAACGCATGATAGCGGCGTGTTTTGTGTAAACGTATCGCCCGCAACTACTAATCATTGTACTTATATACCTCGATAATTCATAATTTAACAAAATGAAAAAACTCTTATTAACCCAGTTATTAACCTGTCTTTTTTTATCTGTAATGGCTAACGATGGCGCTTTTTTTGCGGCCGGCAACCATTTAATTCCGATAAATGAAACACAAGTTCGAGTTCAGAAGGAAATACTCACACTAAAAAAAATCAATAACGGTTTATTAGAGGTTACTGTTTACTACGAATTTTTTAATCCGTCTGAGGAAAAGAAAATCCTCGTTGGGTTTGAGGCTGGTTCTCCTAGTGGCGATGTCGATGGAACGCCTAAAAACGGACACCATCCGTATATGTACAATTTTACCGTGGAAGTAAATAATTCTATATTAAAGCACCAAGTCGCCTATGTGTCTGATTCGCTCTACACACAAAATGGAAAAATAAAATCGATGCCCACGCCTACAGAAAAGGATATCGAGGACATCAACTATGTCGGCTTTAATTATGTTTATTATTTTGAGGCTCGTTTCAAGAAGGGATTAACCATCATAAAGCATACATATAGTTACGATGTTTCCCATTCTGTTGATATTAATTACGACTTCAGTTATGTATTAACGGCGGCCAATCGCTGGGCTAACAAACAAATAGATGACTTCACCCTTATCATCGATGTTGGCGATTTCGAATCTTTTTATATCAATAAGTCTTTTTTTAAATCGGCAAGCGATTGGCTTATTAATGGTATTGGTAAAAAACAGGAAATAAAGGGACAATCGGGATCTTTGTTAGAAAGCGATGCGGTATTATTCCATATTCAAAAAGGAAATGTTATGTTTCATAAAAAAAACTTCAAAATTTACGGGGATTTATTTCTGTTTGCAGTCAATCATTATCCGAACGATCAGCCTGGATATATTCCATTTTCCCGATCTCAGACCGATCGAATTCCTGAGCCAACCAATGATTTTGAACGTACTGTTTTAAAAAATTTACCGTTCGCAAGACGTGGGTACGTTTTTAAAAATAGAGACTTGTCCTCGATTTATGAAACATTTGACTGGTATATTCCTAATCCCAATTACGAAGCGGATATGCACTATTTAACTGAGGAAGAAAAAAAATGGGTTGAACAATGGAAATAATGTGTGATTGGCCATACATTAAAAAATGTTTATACCTTTAGTTCTTATCAATTTATATAAATAATGAAAGCGCCTTTTTTGTTACTTGGTATTGGCGGACAGGAACTTATCTTGATCTTAGTTGTACTTTGTATTATTTTATTGCCAAAAGTCTTCTACCTTATAACACTTCATTCCACCTTGAAAGTAGTTTCTCCTGAAAACCGTCTCATGTCTCCTGGCGGTGTTTGGCTATTGCTGATTCCGGTTTTTAGTTTCGTTTGGCATTTTGTCGTAGTTAATAATGTCGCCGACTCAATCGGCGCTGAAGCCGACTCCATGGGTCTTGAGCTGTCAGAACGAAGACCGGCCCAGAACATTGGCCTCGCCATGTGCATTCTCAATTGCCTCAATTTCATCCCACTGCTGAACATTTTAACAGGTATTGCAAGCCTTATATGCTGGATTGTGTACTGGGTTAAAGTTAACACGTACAAAAACATGTTGGTGTTTGCCAAAAACAATGCAAATACTAGTCGTTATTAGGTATTAACATATTGCGCGGATCTTCCTGGCGCTGTCTCAGCTCACTGACATGTCCTGTATAAAGGAAGAGCATGTCCTGAGCGGGTATTTGCTTTTATTATATCAAAATAATATATTTGTTTTCGTTGTTTATTCTCAAAAACCAACCACATGAATCGTTGCGTTTATTTCTTTTTATTTTGGACACTGATAAGTGGTCTGCCCGCACATGCACAACCAGCACCCGACTATGATGTGAACATTTTTTATGATGATTATGGATGGTTTTATTGCTCACTCGTCCATAAATCCAATATCACCCTGCTCTGTTATGCCAATCAAAATGATTATCATAAAAGCGGTAAGCCCATCTATATCCTACAAGGAACCATCGGCGCGCCCAACCGGCGGAATATGATGCTGGGAGATGGCGACCCGGCGGCCGGCCTTGTTTCGTTCAAAGTGATTTATACGGATCCGTCTAAAAAATCATTTTTGCCCCGAAGCGGATCCATCTGGTATAAAGCTAATCCTGAGGGACTCGATCAGCTGGAAATGGAAGCCGGAGAAGCTACGCTCGATGTTTTGATTGAAAAATAAAGCAACCATTCGAACCATAACCATTTCACTTAAAAACGATGCACACATTTCTTTCAGCCGCCCTGTGGGCACTCCTTTTTCCGCTTGCCGCTGCTTTTTTAAATAAACCGGTATCTTCTGTCTGCCGTTCTCCTATCCCTCATGCGATTGATACAGCCGCATCAGCCTGTAAAGACCCTGTTTCGGAAACAGATTTCAGAATTATTATGGCAAGAGCTATCGCTGTTTCAACGGCATTCGATCTTTCTACTGATGAATGGACCGAAGGAAGTCAGCTCTCCCTGAATGTAAATACCCAAAGCAAGCGCTTGCAAGCGATCATGAATCAACTGTCTAAAGCAACCGGTGGATTTAAAATCAAAACGTATCCGAAAACAATAAAGATCAAATACAAAGATTGTGCGTATTCCGACATTGAATGGGAGGTCGAAGCGCTCGGCGATCGGCTATATAGCGTTGTATACAACTATTGTGTTGATGGTGATTATAGTATCAACGGAACCATATCCATCTATTTTGACATGAATGAAGATGCATATGATTCCTATTTTGAGATTAGTAAGATTGGCGTAAAAAATGAGGAAGAGGTTTTGACTACCTGTAAAATAACGTTGTCTCAAAACCGGGTGATTTCATTTGTGAAAAAAACCGAACCCTATGAATAGCCCTTTCTCTTTTAGCCAACGTCTCTAATTGCTGAGATCAAAATAAAATTTAACTGTATGACATATCAAAAAAATAAAAGAGGCGTATTCTTTTTTCTATTTTTGGGTTGGTTGTTTGGTTTTCTTTAGGTGTTGGCCTATCGAAATTATTTGCGGTTACGGGCGGCCCAGATGGCGGCTTTGTGGTCCGCGTAAAGTTTGCCGGCGGCGGAGTAGTCCTTGCGCTCGATAGCATCCATCCACTGAGCGACCGGATCGGACTTGTCCTCGGAGGCGACGGAGGGAACGACGGCGGCCGGTGCAACTCCGGCCCCGCGCTCAAGGGCGGCGAAGGCTTCTTTGACTTTGGCCAATTCGGCCTCGGCGGCCGTGGCGCGTGCTTCGACTTCGGCCAGCTTGGCGGCCATGTCGGAAAGTTTATTGATGAGGTCGGAAGCGGAGACGCTGGCTTCGGGCGTGGCCTCTTCGGCGGCCGGCGCTTCGGGCGCGGCTTCAACAGCGGGGGCTTCGACTTCCGCCGGAGCGGCTTCAACGACAGGCTCAACCGCGGGAGCGGCTTCGACTTCGTTCTTCGTGGATTTTTGGATCTCGTCCATACGACCGGCGAAAGTGTCAAAGCGACGGCGCATGTCTTTGGCGCTCGCGGCGGCCGGAATGCCGTCCTCGATGGCGTCCACAAAGCCGAGCGCGGTGGCCTCGAGGGCAGTCAGCCAGGTCTCTTCGTTCATCAGGCGGCTGATCTCGTCGGCCGCCAGACCGCTCTTGCGCTGGTAGCCTCGGACAAGCGTGGCCTTCATCGTGTCGAGCAGATCGGCTTGCTTGCGGAGGTCATCGGCTTCGCCGGCGGCCAAGGTCCACGGGTTGTGGATCATCAAAAGGGCGTTGTCCGACATGAACGTCGGGGCGCCAGACATGGCGATATAGCTGGCCATCGAGGCGGCCAGGCCGTCGATGTGAACAGTGACCCCGCCTTCGTGGCGGTTCAGGGCGTTGGCGATTGCCGTGCCGTCAATGATTTCTCCGCCGGGGGAGTTGATG
>CAZZJF010000091.1:0-9420 GCA_964654325.1 uncultured Ferruginibacter sp. | reverse complement strand
GGCTTAAATGGTCGGGAAAAGCCAAGCATTTGCGTATGTAGCCAATACGTATCAATCCGTTCACAGCACCCACTCAACCACGGTATTTTCCCACTCTTTTTTATACGGCGCCGACACGGAAATATAGTTGTCGGTATATCCCTCCATCAGGCCGTTTTTATTAACCGATTCGAATAGTACGGGTCGGATTTCTCCCCGTTGCTTGTCGGTAAACACCTGCATTTTTCGGTAACTCAGGTTGCGTAAGATTTTATTGCGCTCATTTCGCTTGGCCATGGGTACAACGTCCGGCAGGCCAGCAGCCAAGGTATTATCGCGCTCGGAGTAGGTAAACACATGCAGGTAGGCGATATCCAACGACTCGATAAATCGGGCTGTTTCCGCAAAATCCTCATCTGTCTCACCCGGAAAACCAACAATCACATCGGCGCCAATACAAGCATGCGGCATTTCGTTCTTGATCCAGGCCACCCGTTCTGCATAGAGCTCACGGACATACCGCCGACGCATGAGTCCTAAAATCTTATTTGACCCGCTCTGTAGCGGCATATGAAAATGAGGCATGAATTTTGTGCTCTGTGCAATGAATGAAATCATCTCGGTTGTCAGTAAATTCGGTTCAATCGACGAGATGCGGATGCGATGAATCGGGGAGGTTTCTTCAAGTGCTTTCATCAGATCAAAGAACGACGCATCATGTTTTTTTCCGCCATGCGTTCCTTTGCCAAAATCGCCCAGGTTGATTCCCGTGAGTACAATTTCTTTGGCCCCGTTTTGAGCGATCTGTTCCACTTCTTCCAGCACGTGCTCGATGGTGTCACTCCGACTCTTGCCACGAGCCAATGGGATCGTACAGAAGCTGCAGTTGTAATCGCAGCCATCCTGCACTTTTAAAAATACCCTCGTCCGTTCGTGTACAGAATGGGATGCGGTAAAGGTGGTTACCTCGTCAATATCACAGCTGCAGATTTTCCCCGCATCATTTTTTTTGAGTTCGCGCAAGTGTTGGCTGATATTGAATTTTTCAGCGGCACCTAAAACCAGATTAACGCCCGGAATCGAGGCTATTTCAGTCGGTTTCAATTGGGCATAGCAACCGGTAATCACCACCATGGCCTCGGGGGCTTTTCGCTGAATACGCCGGACCAGTTGTCGGCATTCTTTATCGGCATTCTCGGTCACTGAGCAGGTGTTGATCACATACACATCGGCGATATCCCGAAAGTCTTTTTGTACAAAACCATCTTGTTCCAGCATGCGGCCGAGGGCGGTCGTTTCGCTGAAATTTAATTTGCAACCCAGGGTATGTAAGGCAACACTCGATGGCATGGCGCAAAGGTACGCCATGAATAGCGGTTGTGTAAATCCTGTTTTTCGTATTTTCGGTGATGCTATCAACTATCATCAGATCGTTTTGGCTGGTCTTGTTTGCCGGCTATTTTTTGGGTTGTAATGCGCAGCCTGTCGGCACATCGCTGGAGCCGCTTGCATTCAGGGATGCTTATGCCAAGGAGAAACAAGCCGTATTGCTTGATGTACGAACACCATCGGAGTGGAAAGGCGGCATCTTGCCCAGCGCCGTGTTGGCCGACTACCAAGCAACCGATTTTGAAACACGGATCCTGAAAATGAACCGCGATCTGCCGTATTTCGTGTATTGCCTGTCGGGTGGTCGGAGTGCTTCAGCGGCGGCCTTCATGCGCGAACAAGGATTTAAACGGGTCTACGAGCTGCATGGAGGCACGTTGGCCTGGAGTAAAGCCGGACTGGCGTTGGCAAACGCCGAAGCCGTTCAGGATAAGATCAGTGCGTACGATTATCAGCAACTGATCCAATCGGATGAGCTGGTACTGGTGGATTTTTATGCGCCCTGGTGCGGTCCTTGCCGACAGATGGAACCGCTGTTAAATGAAATGACGGCGGCCTACAAAGGAAAGGCAACCATCATCCGAATCAATGTCGATGAAAATAAAAACCTGCAACGGGCCCTGCGAATTGATGAGATCCCCTTTTTCAAGCGGTATAAGAAGGGTCTGGAAGCCGGTAATTTCATCGGTCAGCTCGATCGGGCATCGTTCGTCAATATACTGGATGGAAAATAACGGTTATGACGGCCAGCACGGTAAAACGTCTGTTGTTACTTTTTAGAACATTCATTGGTTTTTCGTTTTCATTGTAAAATCATCTCAAGTACATAACCTCAACGTCTATGAACCCTACAACCCTTGGTATTGGAACCCGGCTGCAGCATACCCAACATGGTCCGGGTGTTATCGTTGGCGTGCGCTACGCCACCTACCTGATTTCGTTCCTGCATACCGGTATATTGGAAATTGAAAAGACGGATGATCGGCTGGATGAGATTATTCCGGAAAATGTGACACCGGAAATCGAAACCAGTTCGGAGATTGAAAAATCCCTGCTTAACATACTCCGGCTCTGGTCGGATACAACCGAATGTGTGCCATTGGGAGACCGATGGAAAGGCGGAACGATGCTGCTTCAGCCGGCCGATGCTTCCTTGAAGCCGAAAGAAGTGCCCATGGAGATCTTCTTTCACAAAATTGTGATGCTACGTGATCGCCTGCGTGTCCTGGAGCAGCAGATTAATGCGCATAAATTATTATCGGATGAAGACAAAGTCAACCTACAACAATATATCACTCGGATCTATGGTTCATTGACCACATTCAATGTATTATTCAAAGACAAAGAAGATTGGTTTGTCGGCGAAAAGGGAAGCGGTTAATAGGTCCGGTAAAACTGATAGCGACTGTCGTTGATCAGGTATAAGATAAGCTTGCCGTCTTTGAAATAATAGTCTACCAACTGTTCACTGAGGAGATCGGTGCGAAACGGGTTTGGCTGCAGATTCATACAGGCCATGCGCGTACTGAAAAAAGCGCCAAAACGAATGCGCGTGCCTTCTATGCTAATGGTGCTGCCCATTTGATTGCACCCGTCGTTTCCACGCATTTGACGTTTGATGAGGTCGAGGGTGATGGTGGGCATCCGTTCGCCGTATTGTTCGGTTGCGATTGGTTTGTCGTCGATGGCCTCCAGTATCCAGGTATTATGCAAGGTGTTGTCGTGGGTGTATCGGCCACATCCGGTGTAGCGGATGCCATTGAACAGGATGGAGATGGAATCCGTATTGGCATCATGTGCACAGTGGATATCCCATAAATCAATTTGTCCTTTTTTGCCATCCTGCACGATCGGAAACGATTGTAACCGAGGATCCTGATTGGCGGCATTTTGGGCGGGCACGTTGAATACGGTTCCTTGTTCATTCGTTAATACAAACCGCTTGCCCATTTTCATATCGAGTGTCCAGGGTGCCGGAAGCTGTCCGGAAGCCGTGAAATCAATGCCTTTAAACTGTTTATCGACGAGTAGGCTATCTGTTTGTTGTAAACGCTGTTGTTCTTTTTCCCATCGGGCGCGCTTATAGGCTTCTCGATTACAGGCATTGCTGAACAGGCCAACCAGTGCAATGGTCACCGCCAAAAGCCATCGGTTCTTCATAATACGATTGTTATTTTTCAAAATTAATCCGTCCGGGCCAGGTTCTGTGTCTGATTCGTTATTTTTAACCTTTGAATCTATATGCGTACAATCATTTTTTGCTGCATTATTTGTTTGTTGGGTTGTGCAACAGCCAATCGATCTAAAACCGAGGGTGTACAGCATGCCCAACCGCTTCAAATCAACGGAAAGCTGTTTACGGCGCTCTACCAGCAACAATCTGCCGAGTATAAAGCCCTTTGTTTTCAGGCCTATCAGCTGGCAACCTGGCGAATTATGAATCAATACACGTCATCCTTACGGCCTGCTGCTATCGTAACCGATATTGATGAAACGGTGCTGGATAACAGTGCGTATGCGGTTCATCGGGGGTTGCAGGGACTGGATTACGATCTGAAAAGCTGGATGGACTGGACAGCCCGAGCCGAGGCTGACACGATCTGTGGTGCACCATCGTTTCTAACATGGGCGGCATCTAAAGGCATTGAGATTTTCTATATCACCAACCGGGAAGAGGCCGAACGTGCCGGAACGCTCAAAAACCTCCAAAAATTCAACCTGCCATTCGCCGACGACAAACACCTTATTTTGAAAGGAGATCGCTCTAGCAAGGAACAACGTCGTAAAAAAGTGGCCGCCGACTATGATATCCTGCTGTTTATCGGAGATAACCTCGCTGATTTTTCGGATCTGTTCGATAAAAAGTTGCCTGAGGATCGAACGGCCAATGTGCGTGCGGTTTCATCCATGTTCGGAAACCAATTCATTGTTATACCCAATCCGGTTTATGGCGATTGGGAAGGCGCGCTGTTCAACTATCGGTATACGCTTACATCTGCTCAAAAAGATTCGGTGTATCGTTCCGTGCTGAAGGGGTACTAAAATGTCTATTTTTAGTATAGTCAATCTTATTCAACGCAATTATAACCAACTATTTATATTGGCCTTTCAGTGTCGAAGTTTTCCAGTTCCTTGCTCACATAGTTTAAGAAGGTAGATCCCAGAGCACCGTCGATGATGCGATGGTCGTAACTGAGGGAGATGTACATCATATGGCGAATACCGATGGTATCGCCTTGAGCGGTCTCGATGACCATAGGTCGTTTTTTAATCGCACCCACCGCCATGATGGCTACTTGCGGCTGATTGATGATGGGGGTGCCCATGATGCTACCGAAGGTGCCTACGTTCGTTAGCGTGAACGTGCCTCCCGTGGTGTCGTCGGGTTTTAGTTTATTATTGCGGGCTGCTTGGGCAAGGCCATTCACTTGTTTGGTGAGGCCAACCAGATTCAGCTGATCGGCATTTTTAATCACGGGCACAATCAGATTGCCGGATGGTAAGGCCGTGGCCATACCGATATTTAGGTCTTTTTTGATGATTATGCGGTCGCCGTCCACGGAGCTGCTGAGCATTGGGTATTTCTTGAGCCCTTTGACCACCGCTTCTATGAACAGGGGCGTGAATGTGATTTTTTCGCCTTCTCTTTTTTCAAATTCGTTTTTCACGCGGGCTCTCCATAAAACCAGATTGGTTACATCGCATTCCACGAAGCTGGTCACGTGTGGACTAGTCTGTTTGCTGTCGACCATATGTTTGGCGATTAGCTTGCGCATGCGATCCATCTCAATGATTTCAACGTTCCCGCTGATGGGTGCACTGGGTTTGCTCTCCGGCGCGGCTGCAGGGATGGCAGCTTGCGGAGTAGCGGCTTGTACAGTTGCCGGAGCCGGTTGCGGGGCGGTCTGTCCGCGTTGGCTTACATAGTGGAGGATGTCTTTTTTAGTCACGCGTCCCTCTTGTCCGCTTCCTGGAATTTGTTCCAGCTCGGCCATGCCAATTCCTTCGGACTGGGCGATACTGAGTACCAGGGGAGAATAGAATCGTGCGCCGGAAGGCACGACGGCAGCGGGTTTGGCGGATTCGGCCGGAATGAACGGCACCGCTTCTTCTTTTTTGGGCGCTGCGGCGGCTACTGGTTGACCTTGGGCCGCTTCTACCCGGATGCGGGCGATCACAGAGCCGATCGGCACCACCTCATTTTCCTGAAACAGAATACTGTCGATGACACCGGCCGCGGTGGACGGAACCTCACTGTCTACCTTATCTGTCGCGATGTCCAGCACCGACTCATCCATAGCGATCGGGTCGCCGGGTTTTTTATGCCAACGGAGAATGGTTGCTTCCATGATGCTTTCGCCCAGTTTGGGCATGATCAGATCAACGAGGCTCATACGTAGAACAATTAGGTTAGGGGCAAAAGTACAGAAAAAAAGGCCGCGGTTGACCCTTGATCCAATTCGGTGATTTTACGTTTATTTAATGGAAAGAGGGTTGCGAGAATGCCTGTTTGAAAATTCGGTGAATGTGATGAAAGGAAATGAAAAAAAACCGATTATTTATGGATGGATATCAAATTAAGAAACAGCAGTGGCAAGAAACGAACGAAGCAGATTGAGCGCATAAAGAGCGGTCAAATGGATATTCTTTTCACGGTTAAAGCGGAATCGGTAGGTTTTGAGGATCGGGTGGTGTCGGTCGCCAACGGCGATGCAGACGGTACCAACAGGTTTTTCCGGCGTGCCGCCATCGGGGCCCATGATGCCGGAAACAGCAATGCCCACATCCGCGCCAGTTTCGTCGAGTACACCCAGCAGCATGTGATGGACGGTTTCCTCACTAACGGCACCGTGTGTCTGAAGAATCTGTTCGGGTACCCCTAACGATCGTGTTTTGACATCATAGGCATAGGCAATCACACTGCCTTTGTACACAGAGGAGATGCCCGGATTTCGGGTGAGCAGGTGGGCAATATATCCGCCGGAACAGCTCTCGGCCGTTGCCATGGTTTTGTGTTGCGCCTGTAATAGACCAAAAATAATTTGATCCATCGTTTCATCACGATCCCAGATCAGATGTTCCGCGACGATTTTTTTTAGCGTGTCGAATACGTCCTCAATGGAGAGAGTGTCTGGTTGCGCACTGTGTTGTTGGGTAAGTCGCAGACGAACAAAACCATGATTGGGCAGGTAGGCCAGCTTGATAGATGCAGGTAACTGAGTTTCGAAGGGTTCGAGCAGGTCGGCTAGCGCCGATTCGCCGATACCGTGGGTGATCAGGGTTCGGTGTTCAATCGAATGATTGGGGAATCGCTTCTGTAAGCGGGGAATGACCTCTTCGGTCATTAGGAACTGCATTTCGATAGGAACGCCGGGTAAGCTGATCAGGATTTTTCCGTTTTTTTCGAACCACATCCCGGGTGCCGTACCCATGGCATTGAATAAGGGTGTGCAACAGGCCGGTACTTGGGCTTGTTGGATATTGCGCTCGGTGAGAGGCCGTTTATGAACATGTTCAAACAGGTGACGAATATGGTCGAGAGTGGGTTGGTGGTTTACCAGCGTCGACTCAAAATAGTCGCAGAGCAACGGTTTGGTGATATCATCGGCCGTCGGCCCTAATCCACCGGTGACCAGCACGACATCGGCTTCGGTTAATGATTGGTCAAAAGCCTCTCGAATCGAAGCTTGGTTGTCACCAACAGCGATCCGTTTTGTAACCGAGAGGCCAATCACATTCAAGGACCGGGCCATCCAGGCACTGTTGGTGTCAATCACTTGGCCAATCAGTAATTCATCACCGATGGTTATGATAATGGCGGACGTTTTCGGTTGCATCATTCGATTAAAGGTACAAAGCTAACAAATCAAGCGCCGGATGGTTCAAAAAAGCAACGGCAGTACGTATGTTCACCAAGGTTGGAAAAGCGATGTTGGATGATGTTGTATTTTTACACAACATGATTTATTGTCTAACAGATCTGCATTGAAAAACAAAAAGCCAATTTTCATTTTTCTATTTCTGGTAATAACCGGCTTGATCATGGTGCTGGTAGGTAAGCACTATATCCGGGGGTCATCGGCGTTAGTCGGAAAAAAAATCGACAGCTTGCATGGTGTCTATGTGTACTACAATGGTTCATTGGATCATGTTTCCGGTCGGAGTGTAACAGCAGACGGGTATAATTTGGGCTTGCGGTATCAATGTGTTGAATTTGTCAAACGGTATTATTACCAGGCATTACATCATCGAATGCCGGACAGTTATGGCCATGCCTACGATTTCTTCGACATGTCCCTAAAAGACGGTCAATTAAACAGTCGCAGGAATTTGTCGCAGTTCGCCAATCCCAGTGCCGTGAAGCCACGGATTGGAGACATCCTGGTATTCAACAAAACAACGGCCAATCCATACGGCCATGTGGCCATTGTTTCCGCCATTATTGGCCAAGAATTGGAAATTATCCAGCAAAATGCCGGGCCAACCGGTAAATCCAGGGTTCGACTCCCGCTCCAACACCAACGTGGTCAATGGCTCTTAAAACAGGATCAGGTATTAGGCTGGCTGCGAAAGAGCGAATAAAAATGCCTGCTCAACAGGAATCGGTTATTTATCCCAAATCCAGTACTTGCTTTTTAGTGGTTTTTATGACTAAGGTAGAATCACTTCCCTACAAGGCCTTACCTTTATTCCTAAATCAACCAATCATGAAACAACAGCATTTTGGAAATCATACGCGGATGGCTCATTGGACATATTATTTTTCGTTACTGCTTGCCTTGGTCGGCGTCATCGGATCATCGATGAAACTCTACCGGAGTTGCACAACCGGAATCTCAGGATTATTGGTGCCGGTGGTGCTGCTTTGCTTGTCACTCTCGGCAATAATTGCCATCTATTACATTCGTACAAATGCCCTGATCGCCCAGGATCGGGCCATTCGGGCAGAAGAAAGTTTACGGCATTTTATCCTGACCGGTCATTTGCCCAATCCGTCTTTACGGATCAGTCAGATCATCGCCCTGCGGTTCGCCTCCGATGAGGAACTTCCGGCATTGTCGCAGCGGGCCGTATCGGAAAACCTTACCCCCAAACAAATCAAAATGGCCATTCAAACATGGCGTGCCGATTTTCACCGGGTATAATCGTTTGTCCGAAAATACAATAATGAGTAACGAATGACTTTTGTCTTTCAACAATAAGTATACGCTGATTTTCCGTAGATATATTCGTCAACAGCCGACCGAATAAACGGATTCCATCCCTAAAAATAAAATGATGTTTACATCCACCACCTCGATTCGAATCCATTATGCATTAACTGATCAAATGGGGGTGGTTTATCATGGCCGCTATGCCGAGTTTTTTGAGATCGGTCGAGCCGAGGCTATTCGGGAGTTTGGCTATACGTACAAAGACATGGAAGCGATGGGCATCATCATGCCGGTGGTGGAATTACAGGTTCGTTATTTACGGCCGGTTCGTTATGATGAAACCATTTTTGTGAAAACAGAATTACGGAGTTTGCCAACTGATCATAAAGTTACCTTTCATCATGAAATCAGGAATGAACAGGATGAGTTGGTATGCACCGGATTCGTTACCCTGTACTTTATGGATGCTAAAACCATGCAACGGACAAACATGCCGGCCTTCTTATTTGAAAAGCTGCAGCCTTATTATGCCTCAGCGTCCTGAAATGCCATCCACACTGTATTTGCCGGGGCCGATCAATAAAAGCGATATATAAACAATAAGGTATCGGGCTGCGCCTTGTCCGTCGCCCAATATCTCACCATGATGAGCCACAAACAAGGCAACCGACATGCAAATGATCAAGGGGATGCAGGAGAGTCGGGTGAATAGTCCAATCATAACAAATAGCGCACAAAAGAATTCAGCGAAAATTACCAAAATCAAGGATGTCTTTTTACCGAGGGATAAAAAATTGATCATTTCCGCTTCGGATTCGGCAAAATGGGTCATTTTTTCAAGGCCGATCATCATCATGTATCCACCGAAACAAATCCGTAGTAACAGTAACGCAATGTT
>CAZZJF010000090.1:0-9453 GCA_964654325.1 uncultured Ferruginibacter sp. | reverse complement strand
CACTGACCAATGCAGCCGGTTGTGACTCGGTCATTACCTTGCATTTAACCATCAATCCATTACCAGTTGCTCCAGGTTCTGTAAGCGGACCAACCGAGGTATGTTCGATGATTGGACTAAGCACGCCAACCACCTACTCGGTAGCACTTGTTTCCGGTATTTCAAATTATATGTGGACTGTTCCAACCGGCGTGACCATCGTGAGCGGTCAGGGAACGAATGCCATTGATGTAACATTCACCAACGCTTTAGCTACTACCAGTCAGCGAATTCGGGCCTATACGGTAAGTGATGAGGGTTGTTTCGGATTGGCATCTTCCAGCTTCACTACACTCACTAAAACGACTCCGCCACGGACCAATTTCACAGGCCCACTCAATGTTTGTTCGTTTGTTGGACAAAATACAACGGCCACGTATACCTGTGATTCGGTGGCTAGAGCAACTGCCTACACGTGGACGGTTTCAAGCGGAGCTACGATTGTGAGTGGTCAGGGAACACGCACCATTCAGGTTCGTTATGCCAGCGGCTTCACCAGTGGTTCCATTGCGGTAACCAGTGTCGGATTGTGTGGCAGTGCCTCTCCGCTCTCACAATCAATACTAGCTATTCGTCCCGCTACGCCAATCGCGATCACGGGTCCAACAAGTGCCTGTCCCAGCATCAATGCTTCATCGCCAGCTACGTATACCTGTGATTCGGTAAGTGGTGCTGCCTCTTATCAATGGGTATTGCCCACTGGTGTGAATGTTGTCAGCGGACAAGGAACCAGGTCACTGACAGTAACCTTTGCGTCTAATTTTGTGAGTTCGACTATTCAGGTTCGTTCGGTGTCCAATTGCGGCACCTCCAATAATCGATCACTCTTGGTTAATGGTCGTAATTATGCGGCTCCTTCATTCCTCACCGGGCCGACCAATGCCTGTGCCTTTATCAATAGTGAAGTGCAGGCAACCTACATTACCCGTAAAGTAGCCAATGCACCGGCGTATTTGTGGACGGTTCCGCAAGGTGTAACAATCATTTCTCATCCCGGTGGCACTGGTGTAAACGACACTATCATCAATGTTACCTTCGACAGCTCGTTTGTATTTGGAAGTCAGATTCTGGTTCAGTCATCCGGTTGCGGATTAAGTGCAGCCCGATCCCTGACGATTTCCGGATCTATTCCTTCTCGACCTGGAGCCATTACCGGACCAACGAATGCTTGTACGTTTATGGAATCGGTTGCTAATCCAACCGGTAATACAGCCACATATACCATTCGGAAAAATCCGGCGGCCAGTTATTATATCTGGACAGCACCAGCCAATGCTACGATCATTTCTCGTCCGGGCGGACCTGGCGTGAACGACACCATTGCATTGGTGAAGTTCAACAGTAGTTTTGTTACTGGCACAGTGCAGGCGCGTGCAGCCAATGCCTGTGGCATTAGTCAAAGTGTTTCACTTACCGTGTCACGTTTAAATGTGAATATGCCCGGAAATATTGATGTTATTCAATTGGGCGATTGTCCGAATCGCGTATTCCGTTATTCGTTATCATCTATGCCAACCAATGCTACTTCCGTAGCTTGGACTATACCATCTGGGGCTATAATAACAAGTGGTCAGGGAACACCAAGCATTACCGTTAGTTATCCTTCATCCGTTGTAACCGGAACGGTTACTGCTCAGGCCGTGAATAATTGTTCGAGTAGCGGATTCAGAATATTGAATATTAAGTTACAGGCTTGTGTGTTATCCATTACCGGCGGTGGCGGTAATACGACCTTGTCAAAATCAGCCGTCTTATCAGAAAGCGAAGAACAGCCATCCGCAGCGGTATATCCAAACCCATCACCCAGCGGATTCCAAATCACGCTCAGTGGTTTTGAAGGACAGGGTGCTGTAAAAGCGGTTGTTACCGATATGCAAGGCCGTATCGTCAAACAGGAAACAATCAATGGAAACAGGATAACCGCCTTCGGGTCCGATTTAAAACCCGGTACATATATGCTCCAGCTTTCACAAGGTGGACGTCGGGTAGTGAAAAAGATTCAAAAATTGTAGAGGTAAGCGTTCAAATGAAAAGAGGCCTTCGCAAGAGGGCCTCTTTTGTATTAGGTCGAGATATGTAATCCAATTATGATTATGCCAGATTCATCTTTGTTTTCAGATGCTGATCAATGGCTTCCAGAAATTCTTCGGTATACAGGTAATGTTCTCCGTGTGAGACTTTGTTACCATGGATACAGACGGCCAGGTCTTTGGTCATCTTTCCGCTTTCTACGGTTTCGATACAAACCGCCTCGAGGGTTTCGCAGAAATCGATGAGTGCCTGGTTGTTATCGAGTTTGCCTCGGAATGCCAATCCACGGGTCCAGGCAAAAATAGACGCGATCGGATTAGTGCTGGTCGGCTTGCCGGCCTGATGGTCGCGGTAGTGACGGGTAACCGTTCCGTGCGCAGCTTCTGATTCCATGGTTTTGCCATCCGGCGTAACCAGCACGGATGTCATCAAGCCGAGCGAGCCAAAGCCCTGGGCAACCGTATCAGACTGAACGTCGCCATCATAGTTTTTACAGGCCCATACGAAGTTGCCGTTCCATTTGAGGGCGGAGGCCACCATATCATCGATCAGTCGGTGTTCATACACAATACCGGCGGCATCAAAAGCGGCTTTGAATTCCTGTTGGTAAACGGTTTCAAAAATATCTTTGAAGCGGCCGTCGTATTTTTTCAGTATTGTGTTTTTGGTAGACAGGTAGAGCGGCCATTTTTTGCTCAAGGCCATATTGAAACAGCTGCGTGCAAATCCGTAGATGCTCTCATCGGTATTGTACATGGTCATAGCCACGCCATCGCCTTTGTAGTTGTAAACTTCAAATACCTGCGGTTCGCCACCATCTTCCGGCGTGAAGGTCATGGTGAGCTTACCTTTTCCCTTGATAACGGTATCGGTTGCACGATACTGGTCGCCGAATGCATGACGGCCTACGATGATTGGAGCGGTCCAGTTGGTTACCAGTCGCGGTACGTTTTTCATGACGATTGGCTCGCGGAACACGGTGCCGTCGAGGATGTTACGAATGGTACCATTCGGGCTCTTCCATATCTGTTTCAGGTTGAATTCCTTCACCCGGGCTTCATCCGGCGTGATGGTCGCACATTTGATACCCACGCCACAGGCTTTGATGGCATTGGCCGCATCAATGGTTACCTGGTCGTTAGTCTGATCGCGATATTCGATACCCAGATCATAATATTGGATCGGCACATCGATATATGGCAGGATCAATTTGTCTTTGATAAATTTCCAGATGATGCGGGTCATTTCGTCCCCATCGAGTTCCACAACGGGATTTAAAACCTTGATTTTAGACATGCTGTTTGTTTTTTTAACCGCGCGAAAGTACGAAAAACGAAGGGAAGGAGGGGGTGTGCTGATTTATTTTTTGAATGACACCGTTGTTCAGAGGTCGGGTTCATTTAAGCGACTTTCCCCAGATTTCGAGACTGCAGGGGCGGTTGTCTAACAGGGCAATGTTTGGCAGATGTCCCCAGCAGGTAAATCCGAAGGAACGAAACAACGAGAGGCTGGGTTCGTTCTGTGCAAAAATGAATCCCAATAACGTATGTATTTGCAATGCCGGCGCGGAGTCGATGGCCTGTTCAAGGGCCTTGGCTCCCCAGCCCTTTCCTTGATGGGCCGGATGGATGTATATCCCGATCTCGGCCGTGTGCCGGTATCCGGGACGTCCGTAAAAATCGCGGAATCGCACCCAGCCGATGCGCTCCTGTTGGTGTTCAATGATCCAGAACGGTCGGTCGGTTCGGGTTGCCTTCCACCAGAGGGTAATATCTTCTATACGAAGTGGGGTGGTATCGGCGGTAACTAGTCGCGATGGAATCGTGGCATTGTAAACTTCCGTCACGAATGCAAGATCAGCTATGGTTGAATCCCGGAACAAGTAGACATTGGTTTAATGAACGGAAAGTAAACTTGATAGACAATGTTTGTTGATCTGGTGCTGTGTGCTCATTCGAAAAACAGCTGTTGACTGATAGCGCACGCTTGTATTGTATATGCAAGCAGGACGCTTATGCCACAGCCTTGTTAACCAACGCGGCGGCCTCACTTAATAAGATGGCGCTTTGCACCTGCAATCCGCTTTCGTCGATTAATTTTTTGGCTACATCAGCATTTGTGCCTTGCAGGCGAACGATGATGGGAATATCGATGTTGCCGATGCTCTTGTATGCGTCGATAACGCCCTGGGCTACACGATCGCAACGTACGATACCGCCAAAAATATTAATGAGGATCGCTTTTACTTTCGGGTCTTTCAGGATGATCCGGAATCCGGCTTCCACGGTTTGTGCATTGGCTGTTCCACCAACGTCGAGGAAGTTGGCCGGTTCGCCACCGCTGAGTTTGATCATATCCATAGTAGCCATAGCCAGTCCGGCACCATTTACCATACAGCCCACGTTGCCGTCGAGTTTCACGAAATTTAGGTTGTATTTTCCAGCTTCCACTTCGGTTGGATCTTCTTCCGACAAGTCGCGCAGGTCAGCCAGATCGGCATGACGGATGAGGGCATTGTCATCGATGTTCATCTTACAGTCTACCGCAATGATTTTCTCGTCGCTGGTTTTGAACAGTGGATTAATTTCCAACATGCCGCAATCCAATTCGAGATACGCATTGTAAAGATTGGTTACAAATTTCACACAGTTTTTAAAAGCTTCGCCGCTGAGGCCAAGATTGAATGCAATTTTACGGGCCTGAAAGGGTTGCAGCCGCCCGCCCGGATGAACAAACTCTTTGTAAATTTTCTCCGGGGTATCATGCGCTACATCTTCGATGTTCATGCCGCCTTCGGTGCTGTACATCACCACGTTCTTACAAGAACTGCGGTCGAGCAAAATGGCCAGGTAAAACTCCTTTACGGGGTTAGGTCCATCATAATACACATCTTGGGCAACCAATACTTTGTTTACGAGTTTGCCTTGCGGACCAGTTTGCAGGGTAACCAGCGTGCCACCCAGAATGTTGGCGCCGATGCGGCTTACATCCTCCAGGCTTTTGCCAACGGCTACACCACGCTGATCTTTACCTTGAATGGTTCCTTTTCCGCGTCCGCCGGCATGGATCTGTGCTTTCACGACGGCAAACTTGTTTCCAAATTGCGTTGAAATTTGCCGATAAGCCTCTTCCACTTCATGAACAGTACTGCAGGCAATGCCTTCCTGTACCGGTACTTGGTATTTTTTCAGCAATTCTTTGGCTTGATATTCGTGGAGATTCATCGTAAAAAATTTCGGCAAAGGTAGGTAATCCCGCTTCATCTTGGATGCTTCAAACCGGAAACTTGTGATGGTTACCAAGGGGTTCAGTATTTTTGTCGAACGTATGATGGTGCAATCGCAGGCTCTTCGATATTGGTTGGTGTTTCTGTTTCTGCTGGGAAGCAGCATGCAGGCATTGCAGGCGCAGGTGCCCACCAAGAAACGGGATCCGGTGGTGTTTGATGAATCCGGACAGCCCGGTCAGCCCATCAACACCATGCCCGGTGCATCAATGAATGGCGGCGCACCCCGAAAAGATTCCCTGCAATTCGAGCGGCGCGATGATGCCAAAGATTCCATCCGCATCCAGTTCCGGTACCTTGATTCAACTCGCTGGCAAACGCCCGAGCTGGCCTGGGCCGATTTCGATTCGTATTTCCCGGTGCCGTCCTCACATCTATACCTGGGTAATAATGGGGCCGCTACACAATCCTTGATTTTTCAGCCTCGGGCCGGCATTGGCTTCGATCCGGGCTTTCACGCATACGATACCTATCGGTTCACACCGGAAAACACCCGGCTCTACCGAACCAGCCGACCGTATTCCATGCTGGGATATCAGCTGGCTTCCGGCAAAGAGCAGATGATGATGGCATCACATACCCAAAATCCAAAACCCAACTGGAATATTGGGTTTGATTACCGGCTGATAAGTGCGCCCGGACTTTTCATTACGCAAAACAACAACCACAATAATTTTCGATTATTCAGTCTGTATCAGGGGAAACGGAAACGCTACCAGCAGACCATGGTGTTGCTGGGTAACAACATCCGGGCTTCTGAAAATGGCGGCATTCAGGATTCAGCCAACTTGCTCGATCCCAACCGCCGCGATCGGTTTACCGTACCTGTGAACCTGGGTAACAACGCCAGCTTTCGGAACAATCCGTTTATCACCACCATCTTAACCGGCAACACGTACCGCAACACAGTTTTTATTTTGAACCAGCAGTACGATTTCGGTAAACGGGATTCCATCGCTGTCAATGATTCGGTTACGGACTATCTGTTTTATCCGCGCTTTCGCATCCAACATCGTTTTCAGGCAGAGAAACGGTCGTTTTCTTTTTCTGATGTGTATGCCGATTCGATCATTTACAAAAACTGGTATGATGCCGATCTCGCCAGGCGAACCGATACGTTCAGTCGTGCGGAGTCTTGGAATATCATACAAAACGACCTCACACTCTATCAGTTTCCGGATACCAAAAACCTGGCCCAGTTTTTTGCGGCCGGAATTACCTGGCAACAGATCCGTGGCGAGAATAAAAGCGGCGATCTATCATTCAACAACCTTTGGGTACATGGTGAATACAGAAACCGTACCCGTAACCGGTTGTGGGAATTTCTTTTACGCGGCGATCTGTACCTGACCGGACCTTACGCCGGCGATTATGCGGCACAGGGGTCGATGAGTCGTTATTTAAACAAACGATGGGGATACGTACAACTGTTTTTCCAGCAATCGAACCGAACGCCATCGTATCTTTTTGATTCGACATCGTCATTTCATTTTGCGCATCAGGGTTCATTGCAAAAAGAAAACATCACCTCGTTTGGTATGGAATCGGTGAGTGACTGGGGGCGTCTTCGTTTTCAAAATCACCTCCTCATCAATCATACGTATTTTACGAGTCGGTCGACGTCTGTGCAGGCAGCCAATCCGGTCAACCTGATTCAGGTATCGTACAGTCGTCGGTTTCGATTATACAAACGCTGGGCCTGGTATGCCGACGCCACACTGCAGCAAACAGACGCGGCTTCACCGGTCCGTGTGCCCTTCCTGTTTACGCGTAACCGGTTCGTATACGAAGGTCGATTCTTTAAAAACCTGCAGGTGTCTACCGGACTGGAAACCAGGTACTATACACCTTACAAGGCCAATGGGTATTCGCCGGTTAACGGACAATTCTATATACAAGATGAGGTGACCATCCGGAATCGGCCCGATGTGGCGGCCTTCATGCATTTCAACATTCGCTCGTTCACCGGCTACCTGCGCGCTGAGAACCTCAACACGGCCTCCTTTGCCAATGGCTTTGGATTTGTGAATAATAATTTTGCCGCACCGGCTTTTCCTACCCAGGGATTGATGATTCGCTTCGGAGTGCGCTGGGGTTTCGTAAATTAGATTGCGTGTATGCGTGAACGGTAGTAATTAAAGATTACTGATGACCTCGTCGGCATATTCGCTGGTTTTCAGCAGGGTTCCTTCTTTTAGCAGATTGTAAAAATCAATGGTAACGGTTTTATTGCGGATGGTTTTACCGATGGCATGGGTGATGGATTCCGCGGCTTCGTTCCATCCCAGGTATTCGAACATCATTACGCCACTCAGGATCAGTGACGAGGGATTCATGGTGTTGGTATTGGCGAATCGGGGAGCGGTGCCATGGGTTGCTTCAAATACGGCATGACCGGTTTGATAGTTGATGTTAGCGCCCGGTGCGATACCGATACCGCCTACCTGGGCAGCCAGCGCATCACTGATGTAGTCGCCATTCAGGTTCAGGGTGGCAATCACACTGTAATCCTGCGGTGCCAGCAACGCCTGTTGAAGGAAATTATCGGCAATGGCATCTTTGATAATCACTTTGCCACCGATACTGCTGATGCGTAGTTCCTCATTCGCTACGGCCTCGCCACTTTCAGCTTTGGTTTTTTCCCATTGACGCCAGGTGTAAACCTGACCGGCAAATTCGGCTTCAGCCAAGGCATATCCCCAGTTTTTAAACGCGCCTTCGGTAAACTTCATGATGTTTCCTTTATGCACAATCGTTACCGATGGCCGTTTGTTATTCAGTGCGTATTGGATGGCCGAGCGAATCAGTCGCTCGCTGCCTTCCCGGCTCACCGGCTTAATGCCCAGTGAGGAGGTTTGGGGGAACCGGATATTCTTCACACCCATCTCGTGCTGTAAAAACTGCAGGAGTTTTTCGGCCTCCGGAGTACCGGCCATGTATTCGATACCGGCATAGATATCTTCTGTGTTTTCACGGAAAATGGTCATGTTTACCTTTTCGGGTTGCCACATCGGTGATGGTGTGCCTTCGAAATAGCGGACCGGCCGCAAGCAGACGAATAAGTCGAGTTCCTGCCGCAGCGCCACATTCAAGCTGCGAATACCGCCACCAACCGGGGTGGTGAGGGGGCCTTTGATCGCTACGAGATACTGTTTAAACGCATCCAAGGTCGCTTCCGGCATCCATTCGCCACATTGATGAAAGGCTTCTTCACCGGCAAGGACTTTCATCCAAGAGATCTTACGGGATGAGCCATAGGCTTTTTCAACGGCCGCATCCAGCACCCGCACACTGGCTTTCCAGATATCCGGTCCGATGCCATCACCTTCGATGTAAGGAATGATGGGTTGATCAGGGACTTCTAATTGACCATTGGACGACATGCGGATTGAATGGGGCATGGTGGGTTGATGTTTTTTAAGGGTAAATTAAGTGAACGAAAAGCGGACGGGTTAGCTTAGAATTAGTATTGATCAGGCTTTCGGATGGGCATGGAGCACACGGGACAAGAGGTCGTAGAGGTAAGCGGATGTGTATTCATTCGCATGTCCTTTTTCGTAATCAGTCAGACTGGGGAGATGTTCAGTAAAAAATTCCTGTTGATGAGCTGTTTCAATTAATGTTGTGCTCAAGGAATGCGGGAATGGATAGTTTGAGTTACATAAACGAATAATACATGCGATGCGTGCACATAAATCTTTGTAAGGTTTAAATACTTCGTTTTTATTGATTTCGCCAACCTCTCTGACCAGGTATACCTTGCTGCTTTCTGTTACCACAATACGATGTAGTCTTTTTTTATCGTAGTCTAATGTGCCACTGCTTTCCGGCAGAGCTTTGGTGAGAATTTGAATGACTTCCGTCAACTGCTGAGATGGGTCAGAGATGTTTTGCAGTCGGTAATCCAGGTAAAAATCAAGGTATGTCCAATACCAGCTTATGATATATAGGAGGAGTCGGTGTTTGTTCTCGAAGTATCGGTAAACGATATTCGAGAGCAAGACGCAGTTCAGGAATGGGCTTTACTATTTCCAAGATTGTTGCCGCTGGTGCATATGGAGCAGTTAGGGAAAAGCTATCAAATGCTTTGACCGCAA
>CAZZJF010000089.1:0-9509 GCA_964654325.1 uncultured Ferruginibacter sp. | reverse complement strand
TAGATAAAGGGAATCTTCGCGAAACATTTTTCCTATCGCAATTAAATGCAGTGAGTAAAATTGCTATGCCAAAACAGGGTGACTTTTTTGTTGATAATAAATATACTTTTGAAGTGGGAGGTAAGGATAAATCAATAAAACAGATTGCAGGAATAAAAAATGCGTGGGTGGTTAAAGATGATTTGGAATTTCCTATTGGAAATGAATTGCCTTTGTGGATGTTTGGCTGCTTATATTGATATTTTCGAACTGTGAAGGATTCCTTGATAGTTGAATTTTAGTAGTCAAAAAATATAATTCATAAACCTACATTCCTTACTTTTTATCCTTGTCTCCCATTTGTACCCCGTCCTTGAAAATATTTACTGGTAAGGGTTTTAAAGTTTTGTATCGGAAAGTAGCTTGAGTTATTATACATCTTTATTTACAGTATTGTTTCATATAATCAGCGGCTTGCTGATTGCCCAGTTCAGTCGATTTTTTAAAATCGGCACAGGCTTTTGTCAGCTGATTGAGCAATACATAATTCAAACCGCGATTAAGGTATACATACTTGTCATTAGGGTCTAATTCAATCACTTTTGTATAGTCGAGTACAGCCCCAGCATAATCTTTCTGCATACCCTTGATAACCCCCCGTAAAAAATAGGCATCAATATCCGTTGGATTTAGGCTGATGGCCTTGGTAAAGTCCGACAGGGCTCCCTGTAAATCATTGATCATCTTTCTGATTTCGCCACGATTGAAATAACTGTTTGCGTCGGTCGGACTCAATTCGATGACTTTCGTAAAGTCCGCTATGGCACCGGCACGATCATCCAGCTTTTTTCTCAACATCCCACGGTAATAGAAGGCATCCGGGTCTTTGGAATTTAGTGCAACTGCTTTATTTAAATCAGCCATCGCGCCTGTAAGGTCATTCATTAAATGTTTCCGGTTGCCCCTGAATGCATAAGCTTGCGCGTAGCTCGTATCTAGTGAGATGGCTTTGTTGAAATCGGCCATAGCACCACTAAAGTCCTGTAATTTCTCCTTGGTCAAGGCACGGTTGAAATAGCATTTGACATATTGGTTGTTGATAGTAAGGGCTGAATTGTAATCAACGAGAGCGCCGGCATAGTCTTTGTTTCCATGCTTAATCAATCCTCGATTATTGTAGGCATTGAAAAGCTGTGGGTTTGCCTCGATGGCTTTGGTGTAATCCTGAAAGGCACCCGTGTAATCTTGTTTAGCTATTTTAAGAACACCCCGGTTGTTCCAGTACTCAGCGTTTTTGGGATTGAGCTCAATCGCTTTTGTATAATCAGCCATGGCACCCGCATCGTCTTTCAGTTTCTCTTTGGCAACGCCTCGTTTGTAAAATGCCTTGTCATAAGTCCCCAAAAGCATGATCGCCTTGTTGTAATCCATGATGGCGCTATTGTAATCATTCAAATTACTGTGGCAGTTTCCCCGGAACAGATAGGCTTCATAATCGTTTGGTGACAATGCAATGAATTTCGAAAAATCCGATAATGCCTCATTATATTTTTTCATGTTATCGTTGGCAATTCCTCGATTGAAATAGGCATTAAGATATTGCGGGTTGATTGAAAGGGTCTTGTCGTAGTCGGCCACGGCACCGGAATGATCTTTGATTCTGTTTTTGATTGTTCCTCTGTTATTATATGCGTCAGCATAGTTTGCGTTTAACTCAATGGCTCTTGTATTATCCGCTATGGCGCCGGCATTATCTTTCATCTTATCTTTCGTGATGCCACGGTTATAATAGATTATTGCCGAGAGGGGCTTGTAGGAGAGCGCAATTTCAAAATCCGCCAGCGCGCCAACATAGTCCTGTACATTCGTTTTCACAATACCGCGACGATTATACGCTTCGAAATCACCGGTATTTATTTCAATGACTTTGGAATAGTCTGCAATGGCTCCTAAATAATCTTTAGTATTTTCTTTCGACAGGGCCCGGTTGTAATAGGCATTTCGGTCGTTCGGATTGAGTGTGATATATCTCGTATAATCAATAATAGCGCCTGCATGGTCCTGATTCTTCGCCTTATTGAATGCTGTTTGGAAAATTTCCTGGGCTGTTTGTGCTTGTGCACCGACGGCTGTGAATAACAGTAACGACAAAAAGAGATATTTCATAATGCCAATGGTTTGTTCAGCGTGATCATTTTATGAGTAGCATCAAGTTAATGCATTTTTTTAAGAGGTAACCGAGGCCTTTATGCTTACTCGGGTAAAATCGCTGTAAAAAGCCGTTTTTTTCACTTGTTTTCGCTTTCCGTTGCGGTGGATATTTGTCGTATGAATGCGTCACAACCACAAGAGAATGTATGGGTATTACAAATCGAAACGGCGACTTGCGTTCCATCATATGACAACCTGGATCCAATTTGGAAGGAATGGTGGTGTCGGAAAATGAACAATCGAAAAGGGGATGAGTCGTTCTGTCCCTCTTCTTCCTATGCGTCGGAAGCAGGGTTACATCCGGAATTTTCTAAAATCATTTGTATTGGGTTGAAGCCTCTATATGATGATTTTCCCGGTGTTCATCAGGGGGCCATGTTATTTTATGATACCCAGGAAGATCAATTGTTGCGTTGCTTTCATCGGGCGGTTGATCAGATACAATCGTCACCGATTGTTTTTGCCGGTCATCATATCCGTGATTTTGCCTTGCCTTTTCTTTACAGACGGGCGATGGTTAATAATATACCTGTTTCTGGGAGTCTGGATTTTAGGGAGAAAAAGCCCTGGGAATGGCGGGTGCTCGACACGATGCTGCTTTGGAAGCTGAATGACCCGAAGCACCCCATTCCTTTTGACGTACTGACGGCCTTGTTTGGGATTACGACGGCAGGAAAAGCATTGGAGGGAACCATGATCGCTGGTTTATTCTGGGAAACGGATGTATTGAAACATGCGATGAATCGTTCGGACATCATGGATCATTGTGAAAACAAACTGGAACAAGTCAGTGCTTTGATCCGGCGCATGGTTTCGAAACGTGAAACGAGTATGAGTGCGTTCTGAGTGTAAAAGAATGGTACTATGGAACCTTTTTTACGAACATGAGATAGACAGGCAAGTGATCACTGTATCCGTAGTTGTATACGGTTCCGTCCCAGGTCCGTTTGGTGTAACCGCGCCATTTGCCTGTTTTTTGTATCAGAAATTCGCGATTGAATAAAACTTGTTTGTAGTAAAAATAGCCGGTTTGGTTTTTGTCCAGCCAAGTGCCGGAGCACAGAATCTGATCAAAAAGACCCCAGGCGTCCTGATAGGGAGACGTACCATGGCCTTGCTGGTACATATCGTACCATGGATTATAAAGTTCGGTTGGTTTGACTTGTTTACTATTCCCTTTAGCCTGTAGCACTTTCGTGATACTTGGACTGATTGGATCGTCATTCAGGTCGCCCATCAGGATAATTTTTGCCAACGGGTTGATGGCCATGATGGAATCGATGCGGATTTTGGCTGTATTGGCAGCAGCAGCTCTGGCGGGCGCGGAGCGTTCCTCGCCACCTCGGCGTGATGGCCAGTGATTGACGAATACGTGAACGGTATCACCATCGAGTAGTCCTTTGACATATAGAATATCACGGGTGTAGAAAGCATCTTTGGAGTCGGAGGGTAGTGAGACAAACAACGGCCGACTATGTAAAACCTTGAAGTACTTTGGGTGATAGAAAAGACCAACATCCACGCCCCGGCGGTCGGGTGAGTTGTAATGCACAAACTTCCATTTTCGATCCCGAAGCTTTTCCGTATTGGCCAGATCGTGGAGGACCGTATCATTTTCAATCTCGGCAACGCCTAACAACGCGAGTCCATCTTTGGTGATGTCTGTGCCCATTTGAGAGACTACGTCGGCTAATCGATCCAGTTTGTCTTTGTATATGGCTGTGTTGTAATGACGGTCGCTGTTCGGCAAAAATTCTTCATCGTCTATAGCCGGGTTGTTAACGGTATCGTACAAGTTCTCAAGGTTGTAAAATCCAACAAGGGCGACCTTATAATTGGCTTTTCCTTGGCCGAAGGTAGTCAGGCTAAAAAGAAAAAAAGCGGCTATCAGACGTATTCTGTTCATATAATCGATGGTTGGCCTAGCAAGGTTTGTTCGTCCAAAGGTAACTATTTGAACGTCATGGACATTTTGATATAGAGGTTATTTGGAAATTGAAGGATAAAATAGGGAAATAACCGCCAGAATGCTACCTTTGTCCGTCATAAAATTTTGCTATGTTTTCCAAAACCATCCGGTTTGTTGTTGCAGGTTGTTTTCTAATGTCCATACCGTGTACACTGTATGCCCAAAAAACGCCCACAAAAGACAATACAACCGACACAACAATCCTGGAACAATTGAAGGAGGATGTCACTGATAACATTCCGGTTATTTCACTGGACGAGAATGATGGCCAGGATGGGAGTACTCAAAATGTGTCTTCTGTGCTGAGTGCCGGACGTGACCCCTATTTCAACGCGGCCGCTTTTAAATTCAATGCGGTTCGATTCAGGATTCGCGGATATGATGCTGATTTGTTCAGCACTTATATTAACGGTATGCCCATGGAAAATCTCGATAATGGATTTACACCATTTGGATTGTGGGGAGGCTTGAATGACGTATTGCGAAATCGAGACAACAGTATGGGACTGCGTCCCACGCCCTATGGCTTCGGTGATTTAGGCGGATTGAACTATATCGATACAAGGGCTTCCTTCCAGCGGAAACAGACCAGTATCAACTATGCCATTTCCAATCGAAACTATACCAATCGATTAATGATCACTCATTCCACCGGAATGAACAGCAAAGGATGGGCCTTCAGTTTTTCCGGGTCACGTCGATGGGCCGATGAAGGCTATGCCGACGGTACATATTATGATGGCTGGTCTTTTTTCGCAGCAGCCGACAAACGGGTGAACAGTAAAAACCTATTGTCACTCGTTGTGTTTGCCACGCCAACGGAGAGCGGTCGTCAGGGCGCTTCCGTGCAGGAAATGCGGGAATTATCCGGTACTAATTTTTACAATCCCTATTGGGGTTATCAAAACGGAGTGAAGCGGAACGCGAGCGTCGCTAAATCCTTTCAGCCTTTCGGCATATTGACACATGAGTGGAAGCCCACGGAAAATACATCACTGATCAGTTCGGTTTCGTTGATGGCCGGTGAGCGAAGCGTGAGTGGATTGGATTGGTACAATGCGGCCGATCCTCGTCCGGATTACTACCGCTATCTTCCCAGTTTTCAACAAGATCCGTCGTTTAGAGACCAGGTGTACAACATCCTAAAAAACGACGTTAATAAGCGTCAGATTAATTGGGACAACTTGTACAATGTTAATTACGGTTCGTATGAAACCATTCGTGACGTCAATGGTATCGCCGGAAATAATGTGTCCGGCAGACGCTCACGTTATATTCTGGAAGACCGGGTAATCAACACACGTCGGGTGAATGCAGCCACTACACTCAATACTACGCTGCGTGAGAATGTGATTTTTACTGCCGGAATTAACGTGCAATCCCAGACAAATAATTATTTCAAGCGGGTGAATGATCTGTTGGGAGGCGACTTCTACGTTGACATTAATCAGTTTGCCGAGCGCTTTTTCCCAACCAATCCGCTCGCTGGTCAGAACAATATTAATCAACCCAACCGAATATTACGCAAAGGGGATAAATTCGGATTCGATTATGATATCCGAATACAACGAGCCGCCGCCTGGATGCAAACGGTTTTCAAATTCAAAAAATTCGACCTGTTCGTAGCCACTGAACATTCTTATACGAATTTTTACCGTTACGGATATGTTCAAAACGGTCTGTTTCAAAACAATTCATTGGGTAAATCAAAATCATATAACTTCCTGAATGCCGCGCTCAAAACCGGTTTAACATACAAAATCAACGGACGGAACTATATGTTCTTAAACGCGGCCGTGATGACTCGGGCGCCATTCTTTGAAAATGCATTCATCGCCCCGCGTACTCGTGATTTTGTTCAGGAAGATATTACGTCAGAAGAGGTACAGTCGTTGGAAGGTGGATATGTTTTGAATGCACCACGCATCAAGTTACGTGCAACCGGTTATTATACCCGATTTGCCAATCAATTGAATGTGCTCACATTCTATCATGATGAATACCGGAACTTTGTAAACTACGCCATCAGCAATATCGGTAAGGTGCATTATGGCGCTGAATTTGGTGCGGAAGCAAAGTTGTATAAAGGATTAAGTGTCGTTGCCGCCGCTGCAGTTGGACGTTATTATTTCAACACCCGTCAAAATGCAACGGTAACAGTCGATAACAGTGAAGTAGTGCTGGACCGAGATGTGACGGTGTACTCTAAAAACTTTTATGTACCCACACCACAACAGGCCTACACCCTTGGTTTGGATTACCGCTCACCCAAATTTTGGTTCCTCAATGTCAATGTGAACTTCTTTGACCAGATGTATATGGATTTTAATCCGGTACGTCGGACACAGTCTGCGGTAAATGGACTGGAGCCGGGCACCAAGCTTTGGACAGACATCATCGAACAAACAAAACTGCCATCGCAATACACCGTGGACGTATTTGCCGGTTACTCCTGGCTGATGAACAACCGCTTCAAAGGCATGGGCAAACGCACATTCCTTGTCTTTAATGTCGGTATCAACAACCTGTTGAATAATCAGGATATTGTTTCCGGTGGTTTCGAGCAACTTCGATTTGATTTTGCTGAGCGCGATATCAACAAGTTCCCGGATCGTCGGTTTTTCAACTATGGTATCAACTTTTTCGCCAGCATGGGACTTCGATTCTAATAACCTAACAAAACTCTTTAAAACGATAAATTCCAACACATGAATAGCATTTTCAAAAAAACAGCTTGCCTCGCTTTGGTTCTTGCATCCATCGTGATGATCCAGTCCTGTAAAAAGGATTTTGATGCGCCTCCGTCAGCGGCGGAAACCAACATTGTAGCCAATACCAGCATAGAGGCCCTGAAAACCTATCATACGATTCCGGGTACCTACGACCTGATTACAGAAGATGTGATTATTTCGGGTATTGTTACGGCTAATGACAAAAGCGGAAACTTCTACAAGCAACTGTTTATACAGGATTCGACCGGTGCGATGCAGATTCTGGTTGATGCCTACAGTTTGTTTGCCTCCTATCCGGTTGGTCGACGCGTATTTGTGAAATGTAAGGGTCTTACCCTGACTGACTCATATAGCAATATGGTATTGGGTGTAAAGGCCACGATTGATGGCTTGCCGTCTATCGAGGGCATTCCGGGTGCAATGGTCAGTAATTATTTGATAGCAGGTACATTGAATAACCCAATCACACCCATCACGGTAACGGCAACGGAACTGGGAACGGCCATGAATAACAAATACATCAACGCCCTGGTTAAGTTGGAAGGATATGAGTTTATTCCCGCGGACACGTTGAAGATCTATTCCGATACATCAGCCTACAAAGCCACCTCTAACCGACTTATTAATACTGGTTGCGGTAGTGCATTGACATTAACAGTACGTACAAGCGGATATGCCAATTTTGCCGGCGTGCCACTGCCCAAAGGGAGCGGTAGCATCACGGCTATCTACACCATTTATAAATCGTCGCCCACTAGCAGTACGACCACCAAGCAGATGATAATTCGCGATACGGCTGATGTGCAGTTTACCGGCAGTCGCTGTGGGGCACCACCTCCCGGCACCGTTATTTTGCTCAATGAGGATTTTGAAACACAGGCAGCCAACACGGCGGCACCCTACAATCCAATCAACATCAACGGATGGAACAACCTGCCGGAAGCGGGTACCCGCAGTTTTGATGCGCGGATTTTTAGTAATAACAAGTACGCTTATTTGAGTGC
This sequence comes from uncultured Ferruginibacter sp., assembly GCA_964654325.1. Taxonomy (GTDB): domain Bacteria; phylum Bacteroidota; class Bacteroidia; order Chitinophagales; family Chitinophagaceae; genus Ferruginibacter. The sequence continues at coordinate 1,614 of CAZZJF010000089.1, read as the reverse complement.
GTTTGGTAGCAATGCCCCTTCGATCCGTACGTGGTTGGTTACAAAAGGGATCAACCTGGATGGCACCAACAATGAAACCTTGAGTTTTGAAACTAAACAAGATTATTATCTAACTGCAGTTCCAGGCGGAACGCCGGTTCCTTCCGCACTGAAAGTGCTGATTTCAACAAACTACACCGGAACGGGTAACCCTTGGGCGGCCGGTGTCAACTGGACGGATATCACGTCGCAGATTAGTCTTTCGCCCGGAAGCACCACATCCAATTTCCCTAGCTCATACACACCTTCCGGAACCGTCAGTTTGAGTGGATACTCCGGTACGGTTTATATCGCATTCCGGTATGAGGGGTCAGATCCTACCGGAACAGCTTCCGATCAAACGTCGGCCTGGGAAATAGACAACATCCGTGTGCTTGGCGTTCTTTAATCGAACGAATAGGCTTTATTCGTTCATCTAACAAAAACAGGTCATGAGACAACTATTTATTTTGGTTTTTCTGTTCTGCACTTTGGGTGCGCAAAGTCAATCCACCACAATTGTAATCAGTCAGGTGTATGGCGGTGGTGGCAATGCAGGCGCACCATTTACAACTGATTATGTTGAGTTGCATAACGTTTCCGGCGTTTCCCAATCATTATCCGGGCTTTCCATTCAATATGCTTCAGCGGCAAATACAGGTCTATGGACCGGCGTTTCAGCCTTACCAGCAGTTTCTATTCCGGCTGGTGGATATTACCTGATTCAAATGAGTAGTGCCGGTGCGGTTGGTGGTTCGATTCCGACTCCGGATTATGTGGCAACACCATCGATCGCCATGAGCGGGACAAATGGTCGGGTTGCATTGATTAACGGAACTACGGCGGTATCCGGTTGTCCGGCAGGTCCTTCTGTCATTGACCTGGTGGGATATGGCACGTCTGTTTGTTTTGAGACAGCAGCGACTGGGGCTTTGTCAAATACTACCGCTGCGATCCGCAACAATAATGGATGTGATGAGACAAACAATAATAGTGCTGATTTTGCGGTAGCCACACCGGCTCCGAGAAACAGCGCCACACCGGCTATTATCTGCGGTTCTGTGCCGGTTACGCCCACACTCAATACAACCAGCATCAATGCTTTCGGCATCGTTTGTGTAGGTAATACCGCCGGACCAAACAGCTTCAATGTAAGCGGAAGCAATTTGAGTGCCGGTAACATAGTTGTAGGTCCTCTATCCGGGTATTCCTTTTCGTTGTCATCTGCCGGATCATTCACACCCTCAGTGGCCATCAGTCAATCCGGCGGTGCATTAGCGGCAACAACTGTTTATGTTCAGTTTTCGCCAACGATGGTTCAGTCGTATGCTGGTGTTATTTCCGTATCGGGTGGTGGAGCTACGGCAGTCAACGTCTCTGTGTCCGGCACTGGATCGGGGACGCTCACACCTACATTCAATTCTATTGCGCCGGTCTGTCAAGGCCAAAATTTTACTTTACCCCAAACTTCCTTGAACGGCGTTTCCGGCACTTGGAGCCCGGCGGTAAACAATACATCAACTACAACGTATACATTCACGCCGAACGCAGGACAGTGCGCGTTATCAACCACATTGACTGTCGCCGTAAACCTAA
>CAZZJF010000088.1:0-9552 GCA_964654325.1 uncultured Ferruginibacter sp. | reverse complement strand
CATCACCGTAGAAAAAACCCTGTTGGATACTTCTTCCCTGATTATCCTGCAAACTGGAAATAGCCATTTCGGAAACCGGTGGAATACCGGCCAACTGCTGCAGGTCAATTTGCCGAGTCGTATCGGCCGACAGGAAAATATTTTTCAACAGTGAATAAATCAACCGGCCCGATTCATTGTTTTCTGCCGTACAACGCCACTCGTTTTCTTCGACATACTGCAGGATTTTTTTCTGAAGAGCCGGCTGACTGATACTGCTGTATGCATCGGCCACATCTGTGGCGTCTTCTAGATTGTCGGGACCATCCAAATTGGCCACAAAGGCACGCATGAGCTTTTCGGAATAAGCCGGAGGCATGGCTTTCAAAAAGGTATCCAGCTTGTTATAGTTAGATGCCATCTTGATGAACTTGCGGAAATAATCAAAATGAACCTGCAACAACAAGGAGTCGGGCTTGATTTTGGTGCCCATGCGTTGCTGCATCCGATTGAAGCTGTGTTTGTAACTGGATGTAAAAATCTCCTGTTCGCCCATCACGATCATGAAATACAACTCCGCCGGACTCAGCGAATCAATCGCCTTCATGCGCACATTGAGGTTGCCTTCATCATGCAATTCGTTGATAGGTTTGATGAAATGACGAATGGCTCGTTCTTTGAGCGTCTGACGCAAGCCGTTGGGACCAAACATTGCAACGGGGGTATCTCGCTGCGGAGACGATAACCGACGGAAATAGGAAATTTCGGTTTGCACCAGCCATTTGAAATACGTTACACTATCGTATTGATGCTCGCCATCGCCGATGACTTTTTTCAGCTGGGTAATGGATTTTTTACCGGAGAGGATCTCATCCAAGAAAGGAAAATACATTAATCCGTTATCCATTTCCGTTAGTATCACCAGGGATTTGACCAGCGGATGTTTGTTTTTATGAATCAATGCCCCCTCAGGAGAACCGGGCGATTGCGCATAAGTAAAAACCAGCGATGGATTGTGACGGGCCGCGCATACAATCAATGAATCGGCAAAAGGCTCGTCTTTGAAGGAACGGATGGTGGACATGATCTTGTCGGGATACAATACCGACTGCTGGAAATATAGGTGCCGCTGCGCATCTTTCCATCCGGGATTGTCGGGAAAGGAACGAACAAGGATTTCAGCCAGCGATAGTGGCAGCGTACGAACGAATGGCTCGATACTCGAATGCATGTCGCCGGCAATCAGCAAGGTGTCCAAACAGGCAATCAGGTCGGGAAAGAACGCCGGGTTAACGGCCCTCGCCTTCCATTGAAGCCGAAAATGCCGCAGGGTATTTTCCAAACCAGTCAACTGCCTGATTTTATCGCTGGATGCCGGTACGCGCGGATTACGTTCAATATTTTCCTGGATTTCATTGACTTTCCGGTAAAGCCGGTCACTTACTTCCCGGTTGATCAACGCATCATCGGTCAGGTACATTAATGAGTCTTCCTTACCATCGAGTTTATCACAGAGTCGCTGTTCGGCATCTACTTTATCATGGAAATACTGTCGTTGAATGGGAATCTTAAGCGTATCGGAAGCCGCCAGTACCTGATGAGCACTCACGCTTAATAAAATATATAGAGCAATCCGAATCCACATAAGTGTTTGTCAAAACTTAAATTTCCGCCTTTTTTGGGAGGATTGATAGAAATCGGGTAAAAAAATAGGAGCTTCGGTTACATCAATTAACAATTTGGTAATTTGTTTTAACAATATTTGCAACATCGGAATAGTGCTGACCCTTTTACACCAACCATGTCACCTGTAAAAAAAATACTGATTGCCGACGACGAGGCGGATATTGTGGAAATCATCCGCTTTAATCTGGAAGCGCAAGGCTTTCAAATCGAATCGGCATCGAATGGTGTTGAAGCGGTTGAGAAAGCCAAAAAACAGCTGCCCGATCTGATTATCCTGGATATCATGATGCCGTTGATGAATGGCATGGACGCCTGTGTGGAAATACGCAACCACGAAGAGCTGCGTCACTCAATGGTGATCTTTTTGACTGCCAAAAATGACGAATTGACCGAGGTGCAGGCGCTGGAACTGGGTGCCGATGATTTTTTATCCAAACCCATCCGTCCTAAAGTACTGGCCAGTAAAATCAATTCCCTCTTACGCCGATCATCATCCGATGATTCCAACCAGCTTGTTGAATCAGCCGATTTACATATCAATCGGGAACGATTCACGGTGTTCGTCCGAGGTAGCGAAATCATGCTAGCCAAAAAAGAATTTGAATTGCTGGCTCTCTTGGCCTCAAAACCCGGTAAAGTATTTCTGCGAAACGAAATCCTTAGCCAGATCTGGGGCACCGAGGTCATTGTTGGCGACCGGACCATTGACGTGCACATCCGTAAAATCAGACAAAAACTGGATTTGGATTGCATCACCACCGTAAAAGGTGTTGGTTATAAGTTTAATCCGGGCACCTAAGCTTTGATTCTTCCAATTACCTTTGCGGTATGTCTTCCCGAAAAAAACCGCTGACGCCCCGCTCCATTGCCCTCCTGCTGGCGGTTTCTATCAGCTTGCTACTAATAGCCCTCTTGTTTTTTTTCGGCGTGGAACTAACGCATCTATTGATCATAACCAGTATCGTTTTTGTTATCGCCGCCTGGCTCATCGAACAGGCCATCCGCTCATTTCTGCAGCACCGGATACGAATGATTTATAAACTCATTCAAGACACCCGGGTTACCAAAAAACAAAAATTTTATCATCAGCATCTGCTTCCGGAAAAAGATCTCGAAACGGTAGAGGAAGATGTAACCCAATGGGCGGAACAACACCAGCAGGAACTGGAAACCATCCAGCAAAATGAAACCTACCGCAAAGAATTTCTCCAAAACCTGGGACATGAGCTGAAAACACCCGTTTTTGCTATTCAGGGATATGTAGAAACCCTGGCAGATGGTGCTATCAATAATCCAGACGTGAATCAGCGTTTTCTTCAAAAAGCCGCTAAAAATATCGAACGCCTGTCTCGCCTGCTGGAAGACCTGGACGAAATATCGCGGTTGGAAACGGGTACGCTCTCCCTCAAAAAAGAACCCTTTTCAATCCATCATCTAACCGAAGATGTTTTGGAAACCCTGGAGGTGTTGATGCGAGAAAAAAATATTCGTACCGAAATCAAATCGGAAGTATCGGCAGAGCAACTGGTAGTAGCCGACAAAGAAAAAATTCGACAAGTACTGATCAACCTCATTGATAATGCCATCAAATACGGAAAACAAGATGGCAAGATTGAAGTGGCGTTTTTCAGACTGGATACCGGCGAGCTGTTGATTGAAATCTCCGACGATGGAATGGGCATACCCGACGACCATAAACACCGCATCTTTGAACGATTCTACCGAACCGATTTTGCCCGTTCCCGTAAAATCGGCGGAAGCGGTCTTGGCCTGGCAATCTGTAAGCATATTATGGATGCACACGCACGGAGCATCCATGTACGAAGTATGCCGGATGTGGGCACAACCTTTGTATTTTCTTTGCCCATGGCATAAAAAAGGGAGCGATAATCGCTCCCTGTATCTGTAAAATCAGTTGAACTATTTGCTGATTACCTTGAACTCCACTCGACGGTTGTTCTGACGTCCGCTATCGGTAGCGTTGCTGTCTACCGGCTTGCTTTCTCCATAACCTGCGGACTGAATGCGGCTGCCGTCAATTCCCTTGGATATCAGATATTCTCTGGCGGCTTTTGCCCGGTCTTCCGACAGCTTTTGATTGGCAGCTATGGCACCGATATTGTCGGTATGTGCTGACAACTCGATGACCATGGTCGGATTGGCTTTGAGAATACGCACCACTTTATCTAACTGCTTGTATGACTCAGCGCGAATGATGGATTTGGCAAAATCAAACAAAATAGTTTTGGCTGCCAGCGACTGACCCGGCTCCAGTTCATCCAGCGAATCCAGGATATCATCTTCCCCATCACCTTTATCCAAACCCATATCCGGGCTCAAATACAGATCGCGATGAATTTCTTTATATACACCACCAGCCGTAAGATCAAACGTATCAGACAACGGATAAAACTGATCAGCCGAAGCATTTAATCCATATTGTTTACCATAAAAAACGGTAACGCGGTAAGTACCATTCTCGTTGTCAATTTGAAGGTTCTCTGTTTGACCGTCAAACATAGCATCAAGGCTGAGTTTGGCATCAGCCATCGGATTCTTGTTCTGTGCGTTGATGACTTTGCCATAAATAACCAAGGCCGTTTTAGGACGAAGATCTTCCGGCAGTTTAGTACGGAGGATATCCGTTCCACCTAACGCCGTTTGTTCAGAACAGATATAACCATATTCACCACGGGCATCCACGGAAAAATAGGCGTCGAACTTGGCGCTATTGACCGACTTACCCATATTCACAGGTGCCGTCCAGTTCTTCCAGGAATCATCCATGCGCTTGGTCATCCAGATGTCATAACTTCCAAGTCCGCCCGGACGGTTGCTGGAATAATACAGGGTAGATCCATCCGGAGCCAGGAATGGTGATATTTCATCGTAGTCATCGAGATTCACATCGCCACCGAGTTTAACGGGCTCGCCCCAGCTGTTGGAAGCGGCATCATGACGACTCACATAGAGATCGTTCAATGAACTGTTTTTCTCCTGTGAAAAATAGAACAACAGGGCTTTACCATCACTGCTCATCGTGGCACCGGAGAATCGGTCAACGGCCATTTTATCATACCCTTTGATTGTCAGTTTTTCGGGAGCACCCCAATCATTGCCTGATTTTGTGCAGAGAGAGAATCCGCGCCCAACGTATTTCCCGTTATCGAACGCACCACGGATCAACATTTTATTACCATCCGGTGAAACCCAAAAAACCGCATTGTCTTTCATGCTGTTGATGGGAGCCGGCGCTTGTTTCGCTGCGGTCCAGGTGCCATCATCATTCAACTGACTGAACCAGACATCCTGAGCAGCTTTGTCGGATTTATATTGTGTGTTGGCGGGGTTGCCCTCTACGATGTAATAGAGTGTTTTACCGTCAGGCGAAATAACCGGTCTGGCTTCGAAATAAGCCGAGTTGACTTTGTCGCCCAGGTTTTCAAAAGCCGGTTGAGCCAGCGCCGACCCCGAAAACAGGGTAATCGCGGCGAGTACTATTTGTGTTTTTTTCATGTCTTAAACCGTTGTGCTGTGATTCGTTTCGTCGTGGTGTTGTTTACCAGAAATTGATTTTTTTGTAGAATTTCACGCCCGGACTGGTATAGCGCTTGTATGTTAGGGATAAAGCCACTTCGTGACGCTTGGCGGTATAGGCAGTGAATTTTTTTGAATTCAACGGATGCTCATACGAGTAACGAAGAGCGCCCCAGTGACCTAAGTTGGCATTGATCACCGGCATAATCGTGCGGAATGAGCGTGTGTACATCCCAAAATTGATATTGTATTTTTTCAGTGGGTTCACTTTCACAAAATCCAATCCGGACCAGAACGCAACAATCTGACGATCGTTGGTGTCTTTCGGAGTGGTACTGCGAATGAACATCCCTTCCTGCCAGTACATATTTTTCTGTACAATGCCCCATTTGTCGTTGAGACGCAGGCGCAATGTAGAATAGGCGGTGATGCGGTGACGCAGTTTGGTTTCATCATCTTGTCCGCGCACATCATTCCGCGGGTAGAACAGATGATACATAGCACCACCCAGTTCAAAGGCAACCGCGTCGGTAACCATGCCATAATAACCACCGGCATTGAAATCGACATAGTTATTGTTCCCTACTTTATTTTGATTGATCGATCCTTGTTTGGGATAGTGGAAACCGCCACCGGAAATCTCCCAATCGTAGTTGATGCCATTATTTTCGTTCAAAGTGCCTTCAGCGTATGTGGCCTGCACCCCGAATCCAAAATATTTATTGCTCTTATTGTAAAAATGACGGGCAACAGAAGCAGAATAGAAACTGGCTTTCAGTGGACTCTTCGGATCTCCGTAATGATAGTAACTGAGTCCGGCAGCCCAATAGCCACCGGCCTTTCCTGGCTTCAGCTTGTCTTTCCCTTCCGGGGTTGGTTTGGCGTTTGGATTGCTCGTAGGTGGTTCATCATCCCCGTTATTGCGGTATTTGCCCAATTTGATATCGGCACCAACATACTGGTGTTGCATGACGGAAATGTTGGAACGATGATGGCCATACAAGCTATTCATCCGCACCATACCGTCAAAACGACCGGTCAATGCCGGATTGAATTGCATAGGCGCCGAACCAACCTGAGAGAGCCGAGCATTCTGCGCGGTCAATGTTTGCACCATCAGGAACAAACAAAAAACCAGCAGATTCAAATGTTTCATAATTAAGGGGTTTTAAAATAGAGGATAATCGTATAGGTTGTTATAAAATAATTTTATCTGTTTGCACAGTGGCTTTTTTGGCGGCAACCATATTGACTACTTTTGAACTGCCGGAGGTAACCTGGTATTCAGGGATTAGGTCTTTGATGACCACTCTGAACAAATCAGGCTCATAAAATCCGTCCAGCGACTTTAGTTTTTCAATGATATTTTCAGCTTCCGAGATAGCCACTTTATTCTCTTTGCTGATCATGATTTTTTCATGGTGCGTTTCCTTCATCTTTTCATTTTTCGAAAAGACCTCTTCATACAATTTTTCTCCGGGACGCTGTCCGATGAATTCAATCTTGATATCCACGTCCGGTGTGTAACCGGCCAGGCGGATCATATTTTTCGCCAAATCTACGATTTTTACCGGTTTTCCCATATCGAATACAAAAACTTCACCACCCTCGGCCATAACCGATGCCTCTAATACAAGCTGACAGGCCTCGGCAATAGTCATGAAATACCGGATCATTTCAGGATGCGTGACGGTAACAGGTCCTCCGTTTTCAATTTGTTTTTTAAAGAGAGGCACAACCGATCCATTCGAACCCAATACATTTCCAAATCGAGTCACAACAAAACTGGTTGAAGACTGGGTAGAGGAAAACGACTGCACAATCAATTCGCCCAGGCGTTTGGTGGCACCCATGACACTGGTTGGATTGACGGCCTTGTCGGATGAAACAAATACAAACTTCTCCGCTTTATAACGAACCGCTTTCCGAACCATGCTCCATGTCCCAAACACATTGGTTTGTACGGCTTCCCATGGAAAATCTTCCATCAACGGCACGTGTTTATAAGCGGCAGCATGATAGATGAAATGAGGTCGGTAATCCCTGAACACATTTTCCAACAGGGTTTCATTGCGAATGTCGGTCAGGATGAATTGATAGTGCTGATCCGGATGCTTGCGCTTCAACTCCTGCTCCAGGTCGTATAAAGCACTCTCCGAGAAGTCGACACATACGATGGAATCAGCATGATGTTCAGACAATTTCCGAACAATCTCGCTGCCGATCGAACCGGCGGCACCGGTAACCAGGATAGTTTTTCCCTTCAGACTGTTGGCCACATGTTCATCATAGAGTTCAATCGGATCCCGATTCATCAGGTCGTTGATATCAATATTGGCCAGCTTGTCAATTTTGAAATTTCCGGAGTAAAGCATCTGCATTGATGGAATCTCCTTTACCCGAACCTGACATTGGATGGCTTCCTCGATGAATTTGGATTTACGCACCGGGGCTATCGATTTGTTGGCGATGATCACATCTGTAATTTGATGCTTTCTAAAAGTTTCTGTAACACCCGCCGAGGCATCATAAACCCGGTAGCCTCCGATCGACCGCCCAATTTTCTTAGGCGAATCATCCAGAAAGCCTACCACATGATACTCTTCTTCATACTGACCCAGAATGGATTTCTTCAAAAAAACACCCAATTCGCCGGCACCATATATTAAGAGCCGCTTTTGGTTTTCAGCCGATTTGCTCCGACGGTAATAGAAATACAAATAACTAATTACAAACCGCGAACCGATGATATAGATGGCTGTTATGAAATAACTAATTAGAAAAACGCGGATGGAATCGGCAATGTTGCCGCCAGACGGTATGAGGCGATGCTCAAACGGAAACAGGAACCCGGTCGCAAAACTCAACACATGAACAACCGACAGAATCATGATCAGATTCAGGTAATCCTTGCTGTTGAAATAACGGATCACTTTTTTATAGATACCAAAAAACGTCCATGCACAAACTCCAATGGCCACATGGATGCTGATCCGATAAGCAATGGAATGCAGCGGAAATTTGTTGAATTCTATTAACCGATAGCTCACAAAAAGGGCTGATAACAGACCGAAAGCCAGCAATAGCTGATCTCCAATCAGTACCAGTTGCGAAGGCCTTATCGACTTGCGTATGTTCAGGCTCATAACAAGGTATTGATGATAAAATATATTGAATGGTCAGTGACCATACATTAATCAACCACAGAAACACCCTGACCGACCAGCAGGCTTTGCAATAGCCTAATCACTTCCTCCAAGGTTTCATCGGTCATATTGCTTCCGCTGGGCAGACACAATCCGGTTGCAAACAACCGATCGGAAATGCCATGTCCATAAAACGGACAGTTTTCGAATACCGGTTGCTGATGCAACGGTTTCCACAAGGGTCTGGATTCGATGTCTTTGGTCTCCAGGGCTACTCTGATTTTCTCCGGCATATCGGCACCAAAAACAGCTTCATCAAGGAGTACGGTTGTCAGCCATCGGTTGGAATGAAACGCCTCACTCGGTTCCTGTAAAAAGTGAACACCGGGTATTGAGCCCAGGGCTTCTTGATAGTGCGCAAAAACCGCGCGTCGACGAGAAACCCGCTCGGGTAAAACCTCCATTTGTCCTCGTCCAATTGCTGCACAGATATTGCTTAATCGGTAGTTGTAACCAATGTCATTATGGAGATAATAAGGGGCCGGCTCTTTGGCTTGCGCCGACAAATGACGGACGCGGGCAACCAGGGTGTCCTGATTGCTGACCAGCGCACCTCCGCCACTGGTTGTGATGATTTTATTTCCATTGAAACTCAGGATGCCCACCTCACCCATACTGCCACAGGCACGGCCCTCGTAGGTGCTACCCAACGCCTCGGCGGCATCTTCGATAACAGGGATAGCGTATCGTTTGGCCACACTCATTATCTCGTTCATCTTGGCCGGCATACCATACAGATGTACCACAATGATGGCTGATACTTTTCTTCCTTTGTTACGTTGATCACAAATGGCTTCTTCCAACAAGACAGGATCCATATTCCAGGTATCTGCCTCACTGTCTATGAACACCGGATCCGCGCCCAGGTAATGAATAGGGAAAGCCGAAGCGGCAAACGTAAAACTCTGACAAAGAACCACATCCCCTCGTTTCACATGCAATGTTTCCAGGGCCAAATGAATAGCCGCAGAACCTGAACTCAGTGAAACAGCGCCGCGTACCCCCAACCAGTCAGCTATCTGTTGTTCAAACGCATTCACATGCGGCCCTAATGGGGCCACCCAGTTGGTTGCAAATGCATCCAGTACATACTCCTGTTCCCGACCACTCATGTGCGGCGAGGAAAGCCATACTCTTGCCACGT
>CAZZJF010000087.1:0-9655 GCA_964654325.1 uncultured Ferruginibacter sp. | reverse complement strand
GGCCGACTATGGCCACATCGCGTTAATTGAATATTATTAATACAGCCTTAAAACCGGAAGTAAACAAATAGTCGTCCGAAGTTTTTAGCGTCGTTTTCGATGCGGTGATACAGGGGTTTGATGTGGGGTTGTTGTAAAAACCGCTCTACTTTTTTACGCAGTTGCCCGCTGCCTTTTCCGGGAATGATTTCAACTTCCCTGATTTTTTTGGACACAGCATCATCGAAGGCTCGTTGCAGCGCCTGGTCGATGGCTTTGCTGTTGTTATATATGTCGTGTAAGTCAACTTTGATGCGTCCCATCGGTTGGTTCAGTTGGTGCAATTCGGATTCCATCCGGATGGATCTGAATCAGGCGTTGTTTATAAAGCTGGCCAACGGCCATTTTAAACGTTTTTTTGCTGATACCCAGCATATCATAAATAGTTTCGGGGTCGGTGCGGTCATGCAATGGTAAAAATCCGGCATGGTCTTTCAGGGTTTCCAGCAGGGCTGTGGCGGTTGGGTCTACCCGTGCATAGCCTTTCTCACCAGCTACAACATCGATGGTTTTTTTTACGGGGTCTATTTTTTTGATGAATCCGTTTAGCCGATCGCCGGTACTCAGTGAACGGAACACTTCATTGTTATGCAGCACCCCGGTATGCCGGTGGTTGATGATCATGAGAAAACCGATGTCGGTTCGCCGGAGAACGGTGAGTTGTACCGCATCCTTTTCTGCCACGGTAAGGACTTCATTGCTCAGCACGGAATCAAACTTTTCAGTAGCGGCCATACGACCTGTGCGCGGATCCCGGAACAGGTGAACCAGGTAATGCCCATGCGGGATCATCCGGTTACGTTGTTGAGAGCGCGGAACAAACAAGTCTTTCATGAGTCCCCAATCCAGAAAAGCCCCCTGGTTATTCACCGATACACAGCGCAACAGAACAATTTCGCCGGCAATGCCCAATGGCTCCTGTGTGGTGGCTACGGGCCGATCTTCGCCATCGTGGTATACAAAAACCCGGATGGGGTCACCGGTTTTGAGCCCGGCCGGAACAAACCGTTTGGGGAGCAAAAGTCCCTGCTCGCCATCATCCAGAATAGCCCCAATGGGCAGGATGCGGAGAACAGGCAGGGTATGGTACAGACCGGCTTCAACCATGATGCCTGCAAAATACCGAAGTTTTTCGGGAGGCATTCCGGAAATATCTTTGTGCCTGTCTGAATTGAATCCTGTATGGTGGCATCCGTGTTGTTACAACCCATCGAATACCTGAATGGGGTGAGTGCTGTTCGGGGCGATTTGCTCCGGAAGGAGATTGCCGTGTATACCATTGGCGACCTGCTCGAACATTACCCACTGCGCCATCTTGATAAAACCAAGGTGGATAAAATCGCGGAGCTACATAACGGGGCAGACTACACGCAAGTAGCCGGCCGGCTGATCTCGAAAGAGATGCTGGGCGAACGGAGGGCCAAGCGGCTGGTGGCTCAACTCCAGGATGATACGGGTATTATCGAACTGGTTTGGTTTCAGGGTATACCGTGGGTAGACAAGCTCTTGCAAATCGGAAAATCTTATGTCGTTTTTGGGAAGCTGTCGTTTTTCGGACAAAAACCCCAGCTGGCTCATCCCGAGCTGGAACCGCTGCGTGCCGACCTGGCCGAAGGGAAGAAACACTGGGAGGCCATTTATCCGTCTACGGAAAAACTAAAAGCCAAAGGACTGAACGGCAAGGCCATTGGCAAACTCGTTGAAGATGCTTTTCGGAAAATAAGTCCCGATGATATTCCGGAGAATATTCCGGGCGCTTTACTGGACAAATACAAACTCAAAGGACGATACGATGCCTTTCGGCACATTCATCTGCCGGTGAACATGGAGGCCTATCAGCAAGCCGTGCGGCGATTGAAATTCGAGGAGTTTTTTATCAGTCAGCTGCATATTCAATCCCTCAAAAAAACACGATTACGCGCGAGTCGCGGCTTTGTGTTTGAGCAGGTTGGCGATGCATTCAATACCTTTTACAACCAGTACCTGCCGTTTCCACTAACCGAGGCCCAAAAACGGGTTTTGCGGGAGATCCGGAAAGACCTGGTTACCGGCAAACAGATGAACCGGCTGTTGCAGGGTGATGTGGGTAGCGGTAAAACCATCGTTGCCTTGCTCACCATGCTCATAGCCTGCGATAACGGCTACCAGTCGGTGTTGATGGCGCCTACCGAAATCCTCGCACAACAACATTATGAAACCATTTCCACGTTGTTGAAAGACACAGGCATGCAGGTGGCGTTGCTAACGGGTTCGACGTCTGCGCGTAACCGTAAGCCGTTGCTGGAGCGGTGCGCCGATGGCTCTATTCAAATCCTGATTGGTACGCATGCAGTTATTGAAGAAACCGTCAGGTTTCACAATCTCGGAATGGCGGTTGTAGATGAGCAACATAAGTTCGGGGTAGCCCAGCGCGCCCGTCTCTGGAAAAAAAATATCATACCGCCACATATCTTGGTGATGACGGCCACACCGATTCCGCGCACGCTGGCCATGACCATCTACGGCGATCTGGATTACAGTGTGATCGATGAATTGCCGCCGGGCCGAAAGCCCGTTACAACACACCATCGGTTTGAAAACAGCCGACCGGCCGTGATGGATTTTATTAAAAAAGAAATTACCGCCGGCCGGCAAGCCTATATCATTTACCCGTTGATCGAGGAGAGTTCCAAGATGGATTATGAAAACCTGATGAAAGGATATGAAGAGGTTAAATCGTTTTTTCCGGAACCGGCCTTTTGGGTGAGCATGGTGCATGGGAAACAAACACCGGAACAGAAAGAGACCAACATGCAGCGGTTTGCGGCCAATGATACCCAGATCCTGGTGGGTACTACGGTCATTGAAGTAGGCGTGAATGTGCCCAATGCCACGGTGATGGTGATTGAAAGTGCCGAAAAGTTCGGGCTCTCGCAACTACATCAGTTGCGCGGTCGGGTAGGGCGCGGCGCCGATAAAAGCTACTGCATTCTACTGACCGGCTTTCGGATATCCAAGGAGGCGCGGGAGCGGATGAAAATCATGGAGAGTACCACCGATGGTTTCAAAATCGCTGAAAAAGATCTTGAACTTCGGGGACCGGGCGAGATGGAAGGAACCCGTCAAAGCGGCGCCTTGCTGTTCAAACTGGCCCGCGTGGTGGAAGACCGGCCCATGCTGGAGGAAGCCGCCAAGGCGATTGACTCATTGCTCGATGCGGATCCCGACCTGCAACATCCCGACAACCAGGGTTTACGCCGGTATTTGCAAAACAGGAAGGGTGGCAGCGGATGGAGTCGGATTTCATAATAAATCAGGAAACCATGAACCAAATGCCCGTCCAATTGTCTATTTTAGAGAAGTTATTTCATTGATCCGTAAACGCATCATATTATTGGTCGCCTGGCTATTCGTTTCGTCGGGTTTGCTTGCACAACTGCATTTTGTGGAAAATAAAGGCCAGTGGCCCAAACAGGTGCTCTTCAAAACGGATTTCTCGCAAGGCGCTTTTTTTCTGGAGAATAACGGATTCACCGTTCTATTACATGATACAGCCGGTTTGAAGAAGATGGCAGCCCTCTTGCATGGCCACGACAGCCGCTCGCCAGCCATTACCGAAACTGTTACGCTCCAATCGGCCGCTTACCGCATGCGCCTGCTCGGCTGTAAAGGACCGGGATCGGTACAACCCGAAAAAAAACAATCGTCCTACAATAATTATTATATCGGTAACGACCCGAGTCAGTGGGCCTCCGAATGTCGATTGTTCGGAGCGGTTCGGTATTCCGATGTGCTACCTAAAACAGATTTACGCTACTACACCGATAACGATGCGCTCAAATACGATTTCATCCTTCATCCGGGCGCTAATCCGGATGCGGTGCTGATGAAATATGAAGGAGTTGAATCATTGCGTATACGCAACCGCGAACTGCTGATTACAACGGCAGCGGGAGAAGTACGGGAGTTATATCCCTACAGCTATCAAATCGATGCGGCCGGACAACGAAAAGAAGTAGCTTGTCGGTTTAAGCTGGACCGCGACGTGGTTTCGTTTGTAGTCGGTGACTACGATCGATCTCAAACCCTGATCATTGACCCAACCGTGATTTTTTCATCATTCACGGGTAGTACGTCGGATAACTGGGGGTATACGGCTACACCCGGACCCGATGGCAGTTTGTTTGCCGGTGGTGTTGTTTTTGGAAATGGTTTTCCGGTTTCACCGGGTGCCTTTCAAACAACCTTTGGTGGTGGTGTCGATGAAGGCACACTGAAACCGCATGACATTGCTATTTTTAAATTCAACCCGCTGGGAACCGATCGCCTCTATGCCACTTACCTGGGCGGAAGCGGTAATGAACAACCCCACAGCATGATTGTGGATGCGCAGGGCAACCTGGTTGTGGCCGGTCGGTCGTTTTCGTCAAACTATCCAACTACGCGTCCGCTGATTGGTCCCGGTGGTAATAATGATATTGTCATCACCAAATTCAATGCATCCGGAACCGCACTGCTTGGTTCGGTTCGGATCGGCGGCTCCAATAATGATGGCGTGAACATTCGCTCTAAATATGAAGCACCCGATGGTGCCGATCGTATTCGTCGTAATTACGGCGACGATGCCCGTAGTGAAGTCATCCTCGACGCGGCCAATAATATCATCCTGGCTTCCTGTACCCAATCACCCAATTTTCCAACGGTAGGTACCTCGTTAAATACCAATGGAACATATGGCGGAGGCTTTCAAGACGGACTCATTCTGAAGTTTTCGCCGGATCTAAATACCTATCTCTTCGGTAGTTACTTTGGCGGAAGCGGTGATGATGCCTGTTTTGTGGTGTCGGTTCGTCCGGGTACTTCCGATATTTATGTAGCCGGCGGGACTACCAGCACCGGATTGCCGGGTACCACGGCGGGAGTCGTTCAGTCTACATACAACGGTGGTGCCACCGACGGATTTGTAACAGCCGTCCGACTCGATGGCGGCGGCGTATTGCGAACCAGCTTTATGGGTACGTCCGGCATCGACATTGTCTACGGACTCAAATTTGACCGGTCCGGATTTCCATATGTGATGGGAACCACAACCGGAAGCTGGCCGGTGTTGAATGCAACCTATGTCAATCCCAACAGCGCCCAATTCATCAGCAAGCTTCGGCCCGACCTGTCGGGTTTCGTCTATTCGACCACGTTTGGTACCGGTACACTGGCGCCCAATATATCACCCATCGGTTTCCTGGTGGATCGCTGTGAAAATGTATACGTGACGGGCTGGGGTGGAGGTATCAATGTATTCAAGCGCTATACCACGGGGAGTACCAGCGGACTGCCGATCTTGAATCCTCTTCCTAATGTGGGTGCGCCGGATGGCGAAGATTTGTATTTTCTGGTGTTGAAAAAAAATGCGGAAGCCTTGTTGTTTGCGTCCAATTTTGGCCAGTTTCAGGGCGTGACGGGTGACCATGTGGATGGCGGCACCAGTCGCTTTGATGAAAATGGCGTTATCTATCAGGCCGTATGTGCCAATTGCAATGGCGGGGCCACGTTTCCAACGACGGTGGGTGCCTGGCGTCGGATCAACGGAAGCACCAACTGCAATCAGGCCGCTGTAAAGGTGGAAATGAACTTTACCGGTGTTTCGGCAGCCGTCCAACCCTCCATCAACGCCGTGGTGAATGATACCGCCGGTTGTATTCCGTTCCGTGTTGATTTTCGCGACACCCTGCAACGGGGCAAAACCTTCTACTGGGATTTTGGCAATGGCCGTCGCGACACGACTCGTGCGCCGCAGTTTGCCACCTTTACAAATTATACATCGCCGGGTGTGTATACGGTGCGCGTGATTTCCGAAGACTCCACTACCTGCAATATCCGGGATACCATTTTCCTGAAAATTAAAGCAGGCGATAATCGTGCGTTGATCGATTTCCGTGCGACCAAAGACACGCCCTGCACTAGTTTGAATTACACGTTCCAGAACCTGTCGGTACCAGACCGGGGTGCGTTTGGTCCGCAAAGTTTTGTCTGGAATTTTGGAGATGGCTCTCCGCCGGTTCGTTCGTTGAGTGCCACTCATACCTTTCCGGCCGTGGGGATTTATACGGTTACGTTGACCCTCGAAGACAGCCTGTTTTGCAATGCGCCCGATAAAAAAGTGATGCAGGTCAATGTGAATCCATTACTGGAAGCCAAGCTGCAAACACCGGCCGTGGGCTGTGCGCCTTACCGGGCTTCGTTTACCAATCTATCCGGCACATCTGATGTGACCTGGCAATTTAGCGACGGCACCAGCACCAATGTGGAAAATCCGGTCAAGCTGTTTCCGCAGCCGGGCACCTATCAGGTGCGTATCATTGCCCGAGACCCCAACACCTGCAACAAAATCGATACCTCCGATTATTTTTCGATCATCGTTTCCGAAAAACCAGATGCATCGTTTAGCTGGCAACCCAATCCACCGGTAGCGAATACACCTGTTCAGTTTACTAATCTTAGTGCGGGCGCCGTACGATATCAGTGGGATTTTGGCGACGGTACCGGATCCACGCAGGAAAACCCGCGCCATCTCTACAATGAAACCGGTTTGTTTACGGTACGGCTGGTAGCCTTCAATCAATACAATTGCACCGATACATTCAGCACACGGGTTCGCACACTCATTAATCCGCTGCTGGATGTGCCCAATGCGTTTACCCCCGGTCGTTTTGGCGAAAATGCACAGATCGCTGTCCGCGGATTCGGGATCACGCGCCTGGAATGGAAAATCTATAACCGCTGGGGACAGCTCGTGTTTCAAACCACTGATCCACAAAAAGCATGGGACGGTACCACCAACGGCAAGCCGCAGCCCATGGACGTTTACACGTATACGTTAGAAGCCGCTTTCTCCAACGGAAAATCCATCACCAAAACCGGCGATATCACCCTGATCCGATGATGCCTATTTCAATACATATCAAAACACGGTATGCACAAAAGCGCAGGATAGTCCGTTGTCTGCTGATCATGTGTTTGTGGGTATTCGGTCATTCGCTGGGAGCGCAGGATTTGCATTTTTCGCAGTTCATGCGTTCGCCGCTTAGTACCAATCCGGCCAATACAGGGTTTATTCCCGATGCCGACTACCGAATTGGTGGTCAGTATCGCAATCAGTTCAGCAATATCATGTCGGTGCCCTACAACACCTACAGCGTGTTCGCCGACGGTAAGCTGATGGAAAACAGGTTAGACAATGGCTGGCTGGGTGTGGGTGGATTGTTGATGAGTGATGTGGCCGGTGCGGGCTCGCTCCGCTCCAATAAGCTCTATGCGTCTGTCGCGTACCATCAGATGCTGGGTAATGCCAGTTTGCTTAGTGCGGGGTTCAACTTGGGTTATGTGAACAAATCGATCAATCCTACGGTCCTGAAATTTCCGGATCAGTTCGATGGTCGTTTCTTCGACAGTGATTTGCCCACATCGGTTGTTCTTGAAAACACCTCGGTTCATTATTTCGATTTGCAGGCCGGGATCAACTACGCGTATTTCCCCAATGATAATCTGTATTTAACCGGCGGTTATTCGCTCCATCATGTCAACCAAGCGCGCGAGACATTTTTCGGCAGCACATCCGACAGCCGGATACCGATGCGTCAGATCGGATTTGCCAGCGCTATGATCAAACTCAACAACCAATGGATCTTACAACCCGCTGTTTTTCATAACCGGCAGGCAGGTACCGGGGCCACGGTGTTGGGCCTGCTGGCAAACTACAACCTCGACGGCTTTGGCGAAAAGCAACTGATTGGCGGACTGTGGCACCGATTCAATGATGCGGTTTTTCCCATGCTGGGGATGGAAGTAGCGGGGTTGTCGCTGATTTACACGTATGACGTGACCTTATCCGGCCTTCGTCGTTTCAATAACAGCCGGGGCGCTCATGAGATCAGCTTGCTGAAGAAATCGTTCTATGCCGGTTCCGACGGAAAGGATGTAAAATGTCCGCATTTTTAAAGTTTTCGGATCAGCTATTCGGAAAAATAACAGACGGAGATCCGGTATTCAATGGAGGATGGAGGTAGTCCTGGTTTTAATTTTTAATTTTACATTTTCATCATAGAATCAACCCATGTCTCCTGCCATTACAGAAGAACTTCGGGAAATTGTTGGGGCGGCCCATGTGATCACCACCGAGGTGGAACGCAGTGCCTATGCCAGCGATTATACCGAAAACTTGTTTTTTCTGCCCGACTTGGTCATTCGTCCGAACAGCACCGAGGAGGTAAAGCAAGTGGTAGCCGTTTGCCACCGCGAGCGGATACCATTGACGGTTCGTGGTGGTGGTACCGGGTTGAGTGGGGGCGCCTTGCCGTTCAAGGGCGGCATCGTATTGTCGGTGGAGCGGATGAACCGGATTTTAGATATCGACGAGCGCAACCTGCAGGTAACGGTTGAGCCCGGGGTGATTACCGAAGTGTTACAGGAGACCGTAAAAGCGAAAGGGTTGTTTTTTCCGCCGGACCCGAGTAGTAAAGGCAGTTGCCTGATTGGTGGCAACATTGCCGAAAACAGCGGTGGCCCCAAAGCGGTCAAGTACGGTGTGGTCAAAGACTATGTGCTCAACCTCGAGGTCGTGTTGGCTGATGGATCCGTGATCTGGACCGGCGCCAATGTATTAAAAAATGTGAGTGGCTACAATCTGACCCAACTGATGGTGGGTAGTGAAGGTACCCTGGGTATCGTTACCAAGGCCGTTTTGAAATTGATTCCCCATCCCCGTCATGAGTTACTGATGCTGGTACCTTTCCGGAATCTTGAAAAAGCCGGGGAGGCAGTCAGTGCTATTTTTCGGGCCGGCTTTGTTCCCAGTGCATTGGAGCTGATGGAGATCAATGCCCTGCGGATTGTGAGCCGCCATGTCGACAGTCACATCCTGCCTATCGATGCCGATACCGAGGCGCATCTCATCATTGAAGTCGATGGCAATCATCCTGATGTGTTGATGCGGGAGATGGAGCAGATCGCTGAATTGTTACTGATCTATGATGCCGGCGAGATCCTGTTTGCTGATGATGCCATGCAAAAAGCCGAACTCTGGAAACTGCGCCGACGAGTTGCGGAGGCGGTAAAAGCCGAGGGGTTTACAATCGAAGAAGACACGGTGGTGCCCCGTGCCGAATTGCCCAAACTGATTAGGGCCGTGAAAGCCCTTGGCGAACGGCACGCATTTGACGTAGTCTGTTACGGACATGCCGGTGACGGCAACCTCCACATCCGAATCCGGAAAGAGGGCCACCCGCACAGCCTGAACAACCCTGTAATAGAACCCATCCTTCGCGAACTGTTTACCTGCGTTCACGCATTGGGGGGAACGATCAGTGCCGAGCATGGGATCGGACTCATTCAAAAAGCCTACATGGATATTGTCTATGAAGTGCCGGTGTTGAACCTGATGGCCGCCATCAAAAAAACACTGGATCCGCATAATATCCTTAATCCGGGAAAAATCCTACCATAACGCAAACCCCTAACCATTATATATAGTATGATAAACGTACGTCGCATCGCATCGCTGATTATCCTGCTGCTGGCCGGCCTTTCTGTCCGCTCCCAGCACAGCGAACCATCGGGCAGTTTTTTTAAAAAAGAAAATATC
>CAZZJF010000086.1:0-9682 GCA_964654325.1 uncultured Ferruginibacter sp. | reverse complement strand
TAATCAACATTTTTGATTGAAAATGCCGACCCAATTCAACCAGTATGTCTGGTTTGAAAGTGCCATCAACGGTGCCAGGCTCTACGGCCAACGCTATCTTGTTGGGGCTATGAACAGTTTCCTTTTCAGGTACGATGAACAAGGGAGCGTTGCAAGCATTTTTCATTCCGACTGTTACGCTGCCAAAGATGGACCGAATAGTTTTACCAGAACCTTTCATGCCCATCACCAGGATATCGTTGCTGGTCACATATTGTTGTAATTGGCTTGCTGGATCTCCGGAAAGAATGGTTATATGAACAGGTAATACATAGGTCTTGTGCATTCGCTCCCTGAGTCGATTCATTTCTTCGTTAACCGCCTGCAAGACTGCTTCTTCTGTTACAGGTAATTGAGGCGCCGGTGTCAGTAACGGCATGGAATACACATGGATCAAACAAACAGGCAGATTCATTTTACAGGCAATCATACATCCATAGTCGATTGCTTTTTCGGATGCCGGCGAAAAATCAGTTGCGATGATTAATTTTCTCATGGGCCTTTGATTAACGAAGAATTGTAAATATCGAATTCGACTAAAACACGCTAACTGACTGAATTACTCATAAACCATGACAGGCATCATCAACGATTCCAATTCATCAGATTGGCTTGATCCAATCGTTGCGGTAGGTTCGTAGTTATCATGACCGGCCAATTAAATGAACAGGAAATAAACAATGTTTTACAAAGTCAGGTAATCTGTCGGTTAGCGTGCTGCTACCGTCGCATTCCTTATGTGGTGCCGCTGGCTTATTTCTATGACGGGCTTGCATTATTTATGCAGTCGTTTGATGGCATGAAACTATCCATTATGCGTCGGAATCCACGGGTATGTGTACAAATCGACAGTATACAGGGACTTAAAAGCTGGAAGAGTGTACTGATCCAAGGTCACTTTGAAATCCTCACAGGAAAAGCGGAACAAATGGCCAGAGAACGCTACTTCGATAAAATTTACGTGTTGCAGCACAATCCGCATATACATGGTTTTGGCCATGACGAACATGAAGCGGTAATCGATCCTATTCGGGAGAAACCCTTTTTGTTCAAAAATAAGATTCAAACGATATCCGGGCGATTTGAACAGATGTCATAAGCAGTATGTATCTTTATCGTATCAAATATCCGTTATGAAGCAGCTTTTTATTTTACTGACTTGTTTATTTCTGATAAAGACTTCGGCTATCGCGCAGCAAAAATACCCAGTGGTCATTCAATTTAACAGTCATTGTTGTGGCGTTCCAAGCGATACACCGCTGATCAAGTACATTAAAACATTTCGGAAAAAACACCATCGAAAATCGATATCCGCTATTCGTATTGCCCCGATGGGCCGAGAAGGTGAATACTGGCTCGCCTTTTCTCTTTCAACGATGAAACAAGCGAACCGCATTCGCTTTATTCAAGGACTTGAGACCTTGATTCCCACCATGACGGATCAGGGATCAGCGCAACTGGTCAAAGACCTGGAAATCCTGCCAGCAGACTTACCGGCCACCGTGCAAAAAAAGCGCATCCGGTTTCGATAATATCAACGCTTGAACAGCCAGAAGATCTGCGCAAAGAGAAAAGCCAAGTTAAGCCCGATCATCCAAACGGGCAGACCAACGGGCATTTTTCGCAGCAACCTATACGTTACGATCCCCAGAAAAAGGCCATTGAAGACCATGGCACTGGCACCCAGTACCAACATCGTACTGACCAGTTCGTTTGTCTCAATCGACTGTGATTGACTTTCGGATACGGGAACAAACCGCCATAAGAGCATAGCCAGAAAACAACTATTTACAATCAATATGAATTTCGAGAATGTTCCCATAAAACTCATTGAACCGTACCGGGCAGCATGGGTACAAACGAAAAATTACTGAATGATTCCTCTTTCATTGAACCGTCTTCCCTTTTGGTAATACGAAGCATTTTATGGTGTTCGTCGTGAGCCAATGGTATAACCATAACACCTCCGATTTTCAGTTGTTCGAACAGTTTAGGAGGTATCACCGGTGCTCCGCAGGTGATGATGATTTTGTCAAATGGAGCCTGCACCGGTTGTCCTTCAAAGCCGTCTCCGAAAACAAATTTCAGGTGCGAAGGCGGATATTTTGAACGGAGTGGGAAATGCAGTGTTTTTTTATACAACTCCCGCTGCCGTTCAATGGTAATAACCTGTGCTCCCATTTCAGCCAGCACAGAGGCTTGATAAGCGCTACCGGTTCCCACTTCCAGGATTTTATCGCCTGGTTTCACCTGCAGTAATTCGGTTTGAAACGCAACCGTATAGGGTTGTGAAATGGTTTGTCCGGCACCTATTGGAAAGGCTACGTCTTCGTATGCTTTTTGTTCCAGGTCTTTATCAAAGAAAAAATGCCTTGGTACTTCGAGCATGGCTTCCAGTACGCGCTCATCCTGAATCCCTTTTTTACGCAGCGATTCAATCAGCTCTTTTCGCTGACCTTTATGCCGGTATGTATCCTCCCGTGTACGATTCGCCGACATTGTATTACGCCAGTTTTAATTCTTGAATGATGCGTTCAATGCGAGCATCCAGCTGCTTTTCTGTTTCATCAAATGCATCGGCTGAGGCAATGCGCTTGTTCACACTAAAGTAAAACTTGATTTTAGGTTCAGTGCCGCTCGGCCTGGCGGATATCTTGGAGCCATCTTGCAACATGAACTGCAGCACATTGCTTTTCGGCAGATGCAGTGGCCATTTTCTATTTTCCACGAGGTTTTTTCCTTCTTGTCTTTCATAATCCAATAATTCAACCACTGGCACGCCATCCAGTGAAGCCGGCGGATTAGACCGAAATGCCTGCATCATGGCCGCAATGTCAGCAGCACCGTTCATGCCTTTTTTCGTGATACTTACCAGGCTTTCTTTGTAGAGTCCGTACTGCACGTACAAATCAATCAGTTTTTCAAACAGTGTTCGGCCTTTGGCACGCTCCACCGCAGCCATCTCACATAAGATCGCTACTGCACTGACCGCATCTTTATCCCGAATCTGATCACCGATCATCAAGCCAAAACTTTCTTCTCCGCCAACAATGTACGATTCGGTGCCTTCTTTTTCCCTGATCAGGGATGCGATCCACTTGAATCCGGTCAGCACATTATAACAGGTGATATTGTTCGCCTGCGCAATAACATCGATCATATCGGTAGTTACAATGGTTTTGACAACCATATCGTTTGGCTGGCTCAAGCCCCGCTGCTTCCGGGCTTCGATCATATAGTTGAAAGCGAGCAAGGCCGTTTGGTTCCCATTGAGCAATACCCAATCGCCTCTATGATTTTTAACCCCCACGCCTACCCGATCAGCATCCGGATCGGTACCGAGTAAGATATCAGCATCCAGGGCTTTTGCTTTGGCCAGACCGATACTCATGGTTTCGGTTTCCTCCGGATTAGGATAGATAACTGTTGGAAAATTACCGTCTGGCTCTTGCTGTTCTTCCACAATATGTACCTGCGTAAATCCAATTTGTTTCAGGGCATCGGGTACAAGCATGATACCGGATCCATGAATGGGTGTATATACTATTTTAAGGTCATGCTGTTGCGCACAAACATCGGGGTTAATACTGAGTCCTTTTACCATTGTCAGGTAAGCCTTATCCAGGTCGCTGCCGATAGAGATGATTTTGTCACTACCTCCTTGCCAGCGGACGTCCTGAATAGAGGCAATCGCTTCCACTTCGCGGATGACGTTTTTATCGTGTGGCGGAACGAGTTGGGCTCCGTCATCCCAGTAGGCTTTATATCCGTTATACTCTTTGGGATTATGAGAGGCTGTACATACCACACCGCCCTTACAACCCAGATGCCGGATGGCAAAGCTGAGTTCCGGCGTGGGTCGGAGGGCTTCGAACAGAAACACCCGAATGCCGTTGGCCGCAAACACATTCGCCGTGATTTCGGCAAATGCACGACTGTTATTACGGGAATCGTGGCCAACCACGACGGACACCTCTTCACCAAATGATTTTTTCAGGTAATTGGCATAGCCCTGTGTCGCCATGCCCACCGTGTAGCGATTCATCCGGTTGGTACCTACCCCCATGATACCGCGTAGACCACCGGTGCCAAATTCAAGATTTTTGTAAAAGGCATCCAGCTTTTCCTCTTCGGCCATGGCCCAAATAGCCGATTTGGTTTCTTCATCATAAGGTCCGTTCAACCAATCCTGGATGGTTTGTGCTGTTTTTGCTTCCATACGTGTTAAAAATCAAAATTACTCAAACCAAGCGACATGATGGAAATGGCTTTATTTTTGATCAAATTTTTTTGCCTGACTCCTACACGACATTTATTAACCTGTTTATTGCTTGCTTTATTGGGCAACCAGGCAACCGTGTTGGCATCACGAACATCCACTCCTTTTTTATTGGCCAATGACACCATAGGCCATAAACCAACAGGATTGGCTAAACCGATCTGGATACATGCCGGTGTGGCGGGCAGTTCACTCACCGCCCTTTATTTTGCCTGGTATCGTAACTATCCACAAGGTCGTTTCCGCTCCTTTGATGATGCCGGGGAATGGTTGCAAATGGACAAAGCCGGTCATGTATTAGGCACCTACACATTCAGCCGATATAGCACGGAAGTATGGCGAAAAGCCGGATACTCACCTCAGCAATCGTTACTTTTGGGTAGCCTGATGGGCCTTGGATTCCAGACGGCGGTAGAAGTCATGGATGGCTTCAGCACCCAATGGGGCTGGAGCTGGTCGGACGTGGCAGCCAACGCCCTGGGTGCCTCTGTTTTTGCGATGCAGGATTTGTTTTGGCAGGAGCAGCGTCTGTTGATCAAAACGTCCTTTTCACCACGGTCTTACCAGGATCCTGTTTTGCAACAACGAAACCGTGCGCTGTATGGCATGAACCTGCCTGAGCGCTGCTTGAAGGATTACAACGGCCAAACCTATTGGATTAGCGCTAATCTTCGATCGTTTTTGAAAAAAAGTGCTATCCCAGATTGGCTCAATGTGGCTGTAGGTTATGGGGCCGAAGGCTTGTTTGGTGCACGTTCAAATCGGGCAATCGATGCGGCCGGACAAGTTCAGTTTGACCGGACTGATATACCCCGCTACCGGCAGTGGTTCTTGTCGCCGGATATTAATTTTCAAAAAATAAAAACCAATAGTCGTTTTTTGAAAACCGTTTTTTACGTGTTGAACGTGTTGAAATGTCCTGCACCTGCCCTGGAGTACTCTCAAAATCGCATTAAGCTCAGGTGGTTCTTTTTTTAAGTTTAATCGATTCGTTTATTCGTAACCGAGTAATGCAAAGACCGAGAACGAGGACAACCAATGGTCGATATCGTAATTCCCTCTCCCTATGCTTTGCTGCGCATAGTTCCACATTGCCAGCTGTTTGGAACGCCAGGCAACTTTTATTTTAGTGGGAACGGGCATAGATTTCAGTACACCGTTCAGACACCAGATCCGGTTCAAATGAAATCCGTCCCAATGGGCTTCCATGCCGGCATGATCTTCCTGTTCTTTGATTACGAGAACTTCATCAATCTTATTAACGTCAAACAATCCCGGCACATACCCTCGCATCCATTTATGGAATGCAACGGGTTCGTACACTTTCCGCATCAGGTCGCAAACCAGCAACCCTTTTGACATAAAATCAAATCCAATGGGTTCTTTGGTAAGGTCATATCCTTTGAGATGCCCGTAAAATTGTCTTGCCTTGATAATCATCTCCTGCTCCAGTTTTTTATTTCGGGAACTGCGTGCGTAGTCGAGTGCGAACGAAATGCCCATCGAGCTGGTTCCGTGTTCGCCAGTATAGGTTGGACGATTGACGCTTGGCCAGACATCGATATATCGTTGGGCAAAGTAATCAGAGAGCGGTTTCAACTGACTATACCACCGCTGTGCGGTGGTATCTTCCCACCGAAGAAGTTCATCGGCTACTTTCAACAGCCAAGACTGGCCGTATGGAAATTCAAATTCTGATGAAATATTACTAGCAGGCTCTTGATTCCGTTTAAAGAATGCGAGCTCGGCGCGTATGTTTTCCGGATCAAAGCTCTGGTCCAGCCTGGCACGAATCCGCTCGGCTTCGGGAATGTCCGGAAATGTTTTCAACAGCTTGACCAGTGCCCAGTGGTTATGTACAGCCGAGTGCCAATCATAACAACCATAAAATGAAGGCCAAATATCTTCTGGTTTTCGGACAGATGCCTCATCGGTCGCATACCGCTCGATGAAATGAGGTGACTTTTTACCGGTACAGCTCAATGATAACTCTGCAAAATAGGAGGCTCCGGCGCGAGATAATGTCAAGCCGCCGTCTTCATCTTGCTCCAGCAAAGACTGTTGAGCAAATACGGGCAGAACAATGAGCGCTATTAAACCTGTCAATAATAACCGTAGCATACGTGTTTGGATTAGAAAAAAATGGCGTGTTTCGTGTATCTTTGATTTAAAGATATTTCTTTTTTTTAAACGACCTCCAAGATGACCAAAGACACTCGCATCAATGTATGGAATATCGTGCTCATGCTCATCAGTTGCGCCGCAGCGTTTGTTATGCCGTTTGAAGTTTTTTTATTTGCGTATGCTGTATTGGGGCCCCTCCATTACCTCACCGAAATCAGTTGGTTACATGATCGAAAATACTACGCCCAAGGAAAATACGACTATTTATTTCTGTTAATCATTGGCATTATCATCACCTGGGATTACATGGCTTACCGCTATCATCTTTGGCCATATGCCGACAGTGAAACGGGTAACCTGAAAGCGATCACCCTCAACATAGGCGACAAATTTTTACTTATTGCCTTTTTCGGCGCTATTGTGCTGGCTTTCGTAAAAAACCTTTGGGTGAAATTAGGATGTCTGCTTCTCATTTTTGCCTTTGTCAATAGCTGGCTACATGTCAGCATTGATGAAGAAGGAAAAGTGGACCGAAACGATTCTACTTTTCTGTATGTGCTGACCTCGCTGGTACCTACCCTGATTCATGTGTATGTGTTCACCGGTTTCTTCATTTTATTCGGAGCACTCAAATCCCGTAGCATATCTGGGTTGATTTCCTTTGTTGTATTTGTGGTTTGCCCCCTTTTGCTGATCCTACTATTCCAGCATGAAAATTTTGTTCCAGCGAGTGAATATGGTCGAAGTGCATTTGGTAATACCACTACCAGTGACGGCTTTTTTGACTTAAGCCAAAGCATCATGGATCGCATTATTGGCATCAAACCGGATGAAACTGCACTCAATCAACAATTTGCTGGCTTAAACCGAGACCAGTTACTTGGTATGGCCCAAAAAGTACCAACCGAGGTATGGACCGACTGGGTTGACCGTTATAATTTAGACTATACAAGCACCGCTCAATTTGTCAATCTTAACGATGATGGTCTAAAAGACTTACTAAGAACAGATTTTCTACACTCGACCTGGAATCAATTCGTATATAATTCAAGCACCGGCATTTTGCTCATGCGCTTTATCGCGTTTGCTTACTTGTATCACTACTTGAACTGGTTCAGCAAAACGGAAGTTATCAAATGGCATCAGGTCCCTAAGGTTCGATTGCTTGTAATCGCCGCACTGTGGCTCTTTTCACTGGGTATTTATGCGTATGATTATGCTTTAGGGCTTCAATGGCTATTTTTCCTTAGTTTCTCTCATGTGCTTCTTGAGTTCCCGCTGAATTATCTTTCCATTGTTGGTATTGGTAAAGAAACCGTGGCCATCCTGAAAGGTGGCTTTAAGGCCAAATCGGCTACATAACGATAATTGTATCTGACATGGAATATCTACCTCAAATCCTATTTGCCCTGCTCATAACAGCCGGATCAGTCTTATTTATTCGCAATCTGCTCCGTATCCGCCGCAATATACTGTTGGGTCGACCAGAAGCACTGAATGACCAAAAAGGCCTTCGCTGGAAGAATGTCATGATCCTGGCACTGGGTCAGAAAAAAATGTTTCGGAACATACCGGTAGCCTTGATGCATCTGATTATCTATGTCGGATTTATCATCATCAACATCGAATTGCTTGAAATTGTACTGGATGGCTTGCTGGGCACCCATCGCCTCTTTCGTGACTCACTCGGCTCTTGCTATACCTTTTTGATCAACAGTTTTGAAATCCTGGCCTCGCTGGTCATTTTGGTCTGCGTATTCTTCCTGGCGCGCCGGAACATGCTCAAATTAAAACGATTCATGAGCCAAGATTTGGATGGCTGGCCCCGCTCTGATGCCAACTATATCCTACTGACCGAAATCGTGTTGATGGGTTTGTTTCTGCTCATGAATGCCGCAGATACGCACACTCATTTTATCATCAGCGGTCAGTTTCAAACACTCCTAACATCCTCCTTTTCACCTGATTCGCTCCACACGATTGAACGAACCTGCTGGTGGCTGCACATTGCGGGCATCATGGCTTTCTTGAATTACCTGCCTTACAGTAAACACCTCCATATTCTGCTGGCCTTCCCAAATGCCTATTACGCCCGACTCGAACCGGCCGGCATGATGCAGAATATGGACCATGTACAAAACGAAGTCAAGTACATGATGCAGCCTGAACTGGCTCCTACCGGCGAGGCAGCTCCGATGAAGTTTGGGGCAAAAGATGCCACCGATCTGAGTTGGAAAAGCCTGCTGGATGCATACAGCTGTACCGAATGCGGCCGTTGCTCTACGGCTTGTCCGGCTAACCAAACCGGCAAAAAACTCTCTCCCCGGAAAATCATGATGGATACCCGCGACCGGCTCGAAGAAATTGGAAGGAATATTGATCAAAACGGATCATTTATTCCCGATAATAAAACCCTGTTGCACGATTATATTGATGTAGAATCTTTACGCGCCTGCACAACCTGCAATGCCTGTGTACAGGAGTGCCCGGTCAGCATATCGCCGCTGGATATCATCCTTGAGCTTCGCCGAAGCCTGATTATGGAAGACAGCAACGCCCCGCAGGAATGGAATGGCATGTTCAGCAATGTGGAGAATAATTTTGCCCCCTGGAAATTCAGCCCGGACGAACGCGATGCCTGGACGAGAGAGGCCTAAGGTCAGTTCTGTTAGGCTTGTTTGTCTGCGCTGCCTCGTCCCGATAAGAGATATAAGACAGCCATACGCACGGCTACTCCGTTCTCAACCTGATCCAATATGATGGAATGTGGACTATCGGCCACCGCGCTATCCAACTCCACGCCGCGGTTGATTGGTCCGGGATGCATAATGGGCAGCTCCGGCTTTCCGATACGATCCAACCGTTGCCGAGTGATACCATAAGTCATATGATACTCTCGTAAGGTTGAAAAAAGCACCTGATTCTGACGTTCCAACTGAATGCGCAAGATATTCGCGATATCACACCATTGCAGTGCTTTTTCGATATTGTACTCAACTTTTATTGGATACGCGCTCTCTAAATGCTTCGGAATCAGCGTTGGAGGGCCGCTAACCATAACCTCCGCGCCCATTTTTTGAAGCAGGAGTATGTTGCTTCTAGCCACTCTTGAATGAAGGATATCGCCAACGATTAGCACTTTTTTTCCTGCTATTGAGCCGAGTTTTTCTTGTATCGAAAATCCGTCGAGTAATGCCTGGGTCGGATGTTCGTTGATCCCGTCGCCGGCATTGATGATCG
>CAZZJF010000085.1:0-9830 GCA_964654325.1 uncultured Ferruginibacter sp. | reverse complement strand
CGCCCCTGTAAGGTGCTTTTTTTCGTCTGCTTGATTTTATTCACCAGTCAGGCAAGTGCACAAATCCTGATCAATGAGATTATGGTCAGACCAAGTGCGTCATCCTTAACGCCTCCGAATGGTTTGATTTACACCAACAGTGAGGAATACATCGAGCTTTACAACAATTCTTGTGACACTATAAATATTGCCGGCTATTTCATCGCTATGAAGCAAACGGTTGGTACTATTAATACCGGCGGTACCATACGGATTCCCGCTGTTGCTGCAGCCATTATTCCACCCAAAAAACATGTCGTACTGGGTTCGAACGCTCCTGCCGGTGCGTCAGCAGGAAATATTGATATTCCACTGACATCTACCACCTACTGTCTTTATAATGGAAATTTTGTGTTGTCCAATATTGACGGGTGGTGCTCTGTTTATGATGCTTCAGGCAATGCATTGGATTGTATCTATTGGTCTTCATCATCAACCGCCATCAGTTCGCAGGCCTCCGATTTTAATCCGGGTACCTTGTGTTTACCCACTGGTAGTCCGGCGGTGACATTGCGCACTGCGCAACAAATCTTTACCAACACACCATCTGTCGTAACCTATGCGGGTGGCAACCCCGGTGGAGGTGTTGTTATTCAACGACAAACGGATGGTTCGGCTACCTGGGTGCAAATTTTGAATGGATCTTCCATAGCCGCCAATAATTGCAATGGAGGCAGTTGTTTTGTGCCTACGCCTGCTGTTACAGGGTTCTCCTATACAACACCGGTATGTGCTGCGGGAACAGCCACTCCCACACCGGTTGCTAACTTTACTACCGGCGGTGTATACACGTTTTCTCCCGCCGGTTTATCTATCAATGCAACTACCGGTGTAATTGATCTTGCTACAAGCACGCCAGGTACTTACACTGTAACCTATTCGGTTACCGCCGACGCCTGTAATGCTGCCGGAAACAGCAATACATCCATCACCATCAACCCGGCTGTAACACCAGTATTTACACAAGTTGCTGCAATTTGTGTTGGTGGATCATTCAGCTTGCCAACCACCTCGAATAATGGTATTACGGGCACCTGGAGTCCGGCGATCAACAACACAACCACAACAACCTATACGTTTACACCTACTGCTGGTCAGTGTGCCAGTACAACCACCATGACCGTAGCCGTGAATACATCGGTCACGCCAACCTTTAACAGCTACGGACCTTTTTGTCAAAATGCAATAATCACATTACCCACGCTGCCAAGTACTTCCAATAACGGGATAGTTGGAACATGGAACCCGGCTTCGCTATCCACGGCAGTGGCAGGGAATATTCAATACAATTTCACATCCAATGCGGGTCAATGTGCAAGTAACACCTCCATCACCGTGGTGGTTAATCCGCAACTTACACCAACCTTTACTCAAGTGGCTGCGATTTGCAACGGCGGTACGTTCACCTTGCCGACGACTTCGAACAATGGCATCACGGGTACATGGAGTCCTGCGATTAACAATACAGCAACCACGACGTATACCTTCACACCAGCCGCCGGCCAGTGCGCAACCACGACAACCATGACGGTGACCGTTACTCAGCCAACGACTCCAACCTTTACCCAGGTGGCTTCGATTTGCAGTGGTGGAACATTCACCTTGCCAACAACTTCGAACAATGGAATCACTGGTACCTGGAGTCCGGTGATTAACAATACAGCAACCACGACCTATACCTTCACACCCTCAACCGGACAATGCGCTAATACAGCCACGATGACGGTTACCGTAAACCAGCCAACGACACCAACCTTTACTCAAGTGGCGGCGATATGCAACGGAGGTACGTTCACCTTGCCAACCACTTCAAATAATGGCATCACAGGTACATGGAGTCCGGCGATAAATAATACCGCAACCACTACGTACACTTTCACGCCATCAACCGGACAATGCGCAACAACGGCAACGATGACCGTTACTGTAAATGCAGGGAATGTCACTCCGCTTTTTACCCAAGTGACTGCAATTTGTACTGGTGGCACATTCGCCCTGCCAACCACTTCAAATAATGGCATCACGGGTAGCTGGAGTCCGGCGATTAATAACACCGCAACAACAACGTACACTTTCACGCCAGCTGCCGGCCAATGCGCAACAACGACAACCATGACGGTCGCGGTTAATCAGCCAACGACACCAACCTTTACCCAAGTAGCTGCGATTTGTAGTGGTGGTTCATTCACCTTGCCAACAACTTCTAATAATGGTATTTCAGGAACCTGGAGTCCGGCGATAAACAATACAGCAACCACGACATACACCTTCACACCCTCAACCGGACAATGCGCCAGTACCGCTACAATGACCGTTACGGTGAACCAGCCAACGACACCAACCTTCACCCAAGTGGCTGCGATTTGCAGCGGTGGTACATTTACTTTGCCCACCACTTCCAACAACGGTATCACAGGAACTTGGAGTCCTGCGAACAACAATACGGCAACAACTACTTATACATTCACGCCATCAACCGGACTGTGTGCCAGCACCGCAACGATGACGGTTACAGTGAACCAGCCAACGACACCAACCTTTACCCAAGTGGCTGCGATTTGCAGAGGCGGTACATTTACTTTGCCCACCACTTCCAATAACGGTATCACCGGCACGTGGAGTCCGGCGATTAATAACACGGCGACAACAACGTATACTTTCACACCATCAGCCGGCCAATGTGCAACAACCACAACGATGACAGTCACGGTGAATCAGCCAACGACACCAACCTTCACCCAGGTGGCTGCTATTTGTCCAGGCGGTACATTCACCTTGCCAACCACATCCAATAACGGCATCTCCGGCACCTGGAGTCCAGCGATTAACAACACGGCAACCACGACCTATACGTTTACGCCATCTGCCGGACAGTGTGCAACAACGGCAACGATGACGGTTACAGTCAATGCATCTGCTACTCCCACGTTCAATGCCTATGGTCCTTTTTGTCAGAATGCACCCATCATTCAGCCCATACTTCCTACCACTTCCAACAATGGCATCACCGGTACCTGGTCGCCTGCATCGATATCAACATCTGTAGCAGGTAATATTCGGTACGATTTTACGCCTACACCCGGACAATGTGCTGCGGCTACATCGATAACTGTTGTGATCCGACCGGAATTGACACCATCGTTTACTCAAGTGGCTGATATCTGCGTGGGAGGGTCCTTTACATTGCCTACTGTTTCCATTAACGGCATATCAGGCACCTGGAGTCCGGCGATCAATAATTCGACCACCACCACCTACACGTTCACACCATCAACTGTTGCCGGACAATGTGCAACAACGACAACCATGACGGTCACGGTCATTCAGCCCGCTGTACCAACGTTTACACAGGTCGCTCCGATTTGCAGTGGTGGTACGTTTATCTTGCCTACAACATCAAACAATGGTATCACCGGCACGTGGAGTCCGGCGATCAATAATACGGCAACGACGACTTATACTTTCACACCGCGCCCGTCGGTTCCCGGCGCAAGTTGCGTAACAACGACCACCATGACTGTTGTTGTGAATCAATCCACCACACCTACATTCACACAAGTAGCCTCCATTTGCAGTGGCGGTACTTTCACCTTACCAACGACCTCCACCAATGGTATTACGGGTACCTGGAGTCCGGCCATCAACAATACAACAACGACCACGTACACCTTCACGCCATCAGCAGGACAATGTGCAACTACCACCACCATGACGGTTACCATCAATGCAGCGCCACCTGCTCCGGTTGTCGTTTCACCCATCACGTATTGTCAGGGTAAGCCCGCGCAGGTACTAACAGCAACGGGTAATAGCTTGTTATGGTATACGGTATCCAATGGAGGAACGGGCACAGCAACAGCACCTACACCGGGGACACAAAATATCGGCTCAGTCAATTATTTTGTAAGCCAGACGATCAACGGTTGTGAAAGTCCGCGCTCCAGAATCACGGTCATAATCGCACCGAATCCGTTGGTAAGAGCTGGTGGTCCACTGATTGAAATACCTGAAGGAACGCCTGTTCGTTTATCAGGCACAGTTACGGGTAACAGTGTTACCTATGTATGGCAACCGATCAACATCAGCAATACACTCACACCACTGGTTACACCTACGAGTGATATCACGTATACACTTGCTGCGGTGACACGTGATGGCTGTACGGCATCCGACACGGTACGGGTTATATTACTGCGTGAATTGGTCATTCCCAATGTATTCTCACCTAACGGTGACAACATAAACGATACGTGGGTCATAGAAAACATACAGAAATAC
Source organism: uncultured Ferruginibacter sp. (assembly GCA_964654325.1). Classification (GTDB taxonomy): domain Bacteria; phylum Bacteroidota; class Bacteroidia; order Chitinophagales; family Chitinophagaceae; genus Ferruginibacter. The sequence continues at coordinate 5,513 of CAZZJF010000085.1, read as the reverse complement.
GCCGGCGTTAAAATCGATATATTCAATCGATATGGTCAACGCGTTTATAGCTCGGTAGGATATCCGAAAGCCTGGGACGGCATCACGAAAGGGAATCCGCTACCCGTAGGCACTTATTTTTATGTAATTCAGTTTGGCGGAAATAAGAAGCCTCGCTCCGGAAGCGTATCAATTATTCGCTAAGATCCGGATAACTACAATTAATTATGTACAAATAACTTCATTTCATGCATAACAAACGCATCAACTATTTTCGAATGAACAAGCGGATTCTGCAGTTTGCTTTCTTGCTGTGTCTGATTTGTCCCATCAGACTACGTGCGCAACAATTGCCGCATTATACGCAGTATGTACTCAATCAATATGCCATCAACCCAGCCTTAACCGGCGTAGAAAATTACACCGATATCCGGATGAGTCATCGTCGTCAGTGGACAGGGTTGGAGGGCGCGCCGTTGACCAGTTATCTCACGATTCACATGCCCATAGGCAAAAAAGATTACCGAACTACGGCAACCTCGTTTGATATGGATGGAGAAAACCCACTCGGTCCACAATACTGGAGAGACTATGAGGCATCCCCGGCCCACCACGGTATTGGCATACAGTTGTTCAATGATCGTATTGGACCCTTCAATGATTTTAATGCGTATTTGACTTATGCCTATCACATGCCGATAGGAGCTAAAACAAATTTATCGGCCGGTATTGGTGCCGGATTTGGAAATCTATCGCTAAGCACCGGCAAGTTGTTTTTTGGGAATGTAAACCCGACAGATCCGGCAGTGACAAACGGGGATTATCTCAGAAACCTGCGTTTCAATGCAAAAGCGGGTCTTTATCTGTATAGTGCCGATTATTTCGCCGGCATATCGGTTCAGGAAATACTTCCCCAGAAAATAGATTTTTCCGGGAATACATTGCAGTCGCAAACCGGTAAATGGGTGCCTCATGTTTTCATTACCGGAGGCTATCGGATCCCATTGAGCAATGACATGCAATGGATTCCTTCTGCGTTAATCAAACTGGTGAAGCCCTCTCCGGTGCAATTTGATTTGAATTCTAAATTTCAGTACCGCGATAAGATTTGGGCTGGTCTTTCTTACCGTCATTTGTATGGGGTAGCTGGTATGGCGGGCGTTCGCATGCAGCGTAATATTCATTTTTCGTATTCCTATGATTACAGTGTTACGCCGCTGAACCAGGTCAGCAATGGATCACATGAATTTCAGCTGGGTTTCCTGCTCGGCAATAAATACGGGGGCACTTGTCCTAAGAATGTTTGGTAGATTTTGTTGAAGACAGGGGATGCCTGCTGTTCGAGTAAATCAATCCGGGTCGACTTGACCAATTCGGATTTTACCATTTTCAATGATCACGTATTCGCCGGAATAACCAAGTGTGTCAATCAAGGCAAGTCGCTCTTCAATGCAAATCGTTTGTTGGCTTGTGTGTCCCACAATTTGAAAATAAGACCCAATCATATCCTGTCTCAGGCTAGGTGGTCTTACCCAGATGGGCGAGTTCTCAGGGCTGTCACCATTATAGGTACCTTTGACAAATGTAAACGCGTGCAAGGCCAGCGTAAACAGTAAGTTGATTTCCTGTGTCAGATTGTGCGGAGAGATGCGTTGTCTTGAGCACCATGTATTGGTGATCCCGGCGTGGCTGAATAAAAATTGATCGTATTGCCAGCACATGGTCAGTAAGCCTGTGTCATAGGCAGGTTGTAATACGCTGTTTATCCGTTCGCTGTGAGTGAACTGAAAGCCACCGTATTTTTCTCCAACATGATTCAAATAGTGGAAGTCATGATTACCCGTTAATAAGATAACGTTTTCATCCTGTTTTGTTTTTAAGTCTATAATCGCCTCAAAACAAGATAGCTGCGTCTCAATGCTGCTATTTTCTTTTGAGTCAAAGTAATCGCCGATGAAGATAAGTTTATCGTATGCTTCCTTGGCAATAATTTTTTTCCATGTGTTTCTTCCATGAATATCCCCGATAGCAATGATCTTCATGCCTGCTGTTTCAATGAGTGGAGATACCGACTGATTTGTTCACTAGTCTTTTTCTATCTGTCAAATATAGGTTGACAATGGTCTTGGTGGTTAACCAAAACGATTGATAGAACGAGGCCAGGAAGCGTTGGCGGAAGTCGGTAGATGAATAAAAGATGGGGTGTGACTTACCATGAGACATTCTCAACGTCGTCCAGGTATAAATAACCGGTGGTTGTTTTTCCGTTGTTTTCGTTATAAAACGTTACATATACGAAATCGCGGGTGACGTTGGATGCATAGAATTGATCGCCACGAATCAAAAATACGTTTGCACGTCGCGTGTTGAGATCTGCCCGATCATAGAAATACGCTTTATTCACGGTAACTACGCCTTGGCCATTTGAGCGAAATTCATTGGCTTTCTTAGCTAATTCAACTTGCAGGGCATTGTCTGCACGCTGGGTTTGGGTTTGCTCAATCGTTTGCAGGCGTTCTTTTTGCAATTGTATTTTTTGAGCTTCTAATTCCAGTCTGGCTTTTTCCAGTTTCAGGCTATCCTCTCTCAACCCGGTTGTCATTGGTTGTGTTGTCGTTTTTTCCTCTGAATTGGAACAGGCAACTAAAAACAAACAAGTTGAGAAAATGAGTATGGTCATCAGTTTGAATGGCATTTTCATGTGCGTGTTATTTTTATCAGGAAAATCCTTTTGGGCAAGGTAAAAAATTATTTTGAAGGTTGGTAGGGGGTTATGCCACCTTTTTCATCTGTCAGGTGCTTGGTGACCTCTGGCCAGATCTCCCGCATACGGGTGATGTCTTTTGATAAGAAATTGGCTGCATCTGCAGTGTTCTGATCAACCGCCTGTAGCGCGTCTGGGATGGGAATAATGCGATATTGCTGGTCGGCACTAACGTACGTTGGGATATAATCGATGCGCCCAGTTTTGGTTTCACCGGTGCTTCTGTTTTTAATTAGTTGAACCCGTACGATCACACCGTAATCTGTGAATGGTTTTCGCTGGCCAGATACAAAATTACCGAGGGAGTAAATGACAAAAACGGGCTTTTGGGGTGTTTGGATGATTTCTGTTGGTTGGATGACATGCGGGTGTGAACCGAAAATCAAATCGACGCCGAGATTAGCCAGGTAGTAGGCATAATCTTTCTGCTTTTTGGCGGGTTGTCTCTCGTATTCATTGCCCCAGTGTATAAATACGGCTATTTTGTCGGCACCTTTTGTTTTAGCTCGTTCAACATCACGTCGCATACGTGCGGAGTCCATCATGCTTACGCAAAATTCTTTACCGACAGGCAAGGGAATGCCGTTGGTGCTGAATGTGTAGGCCAAGACAGCGATTCGAACTCCTTTTCGTTCAGCCATCAAAACGTTGTTTGTGTCAGCAGCGTTACGGTATGTGCCGGTGTATTGAAATTGACGGGCATCGAGCGAGTCCAGTGTACGGGTTACCCCAAAATAGCGACGATCGAGTGAGTGGTTATTGGCTGTTGTAATCACATCAAAACCGGCCGCTTTCAATCCGTCGAGGTACGCAGCGGGGGTATTGAACTGAGGGTATCCGGTGAATTTTTCACTTTCGCCGGCCGTGACAGTTTCCAGGTTGGCAAAACTGAGGTCTGCGGTTGAGATGTATGGGGTTACACCAGCGAAAACAGGTACAAAATCGAAGCCATTTCCTTTTTTTACGGCGTTGAATTGAGTTGAATGACACATGAGATCGCCGGCAACGGCAATCGTAATGGTGTCGAAGCCGGAGGGTTTCTCTGCAACAACAGGTACTGTATTACTTTGACCGTTGAGACCGCCGTTGGCTCCCCAGTAAACCAACGTAACGGCTAATATGATGCTAAGAGGTATGCCAATGATGGTCAGCATTTTTTTGCTGACAAACGGCAGTTTAGGAATCGTATTCATACATGGTTTTGTAAAGTCATTAATTCAGGCGCAATACCTGGCCTGGCATCAACTTGTTGTCGGCTTTGATGGTATTCAGCTTTCTGATCTTTTGGATTGGAACGCCTGTTTTTTGGGAGATCACCGTCAAGTTATCCCCTGCAGTAATTGTATAGGATTTACCGGATTTTTTAGGGGTAGTTGTTTTTGTTTTTTGGCCGGCATTGGACTGATTGACAGGTGTTTTTTTGGCAGCCGGTTGATTTTTTTTCGTTGTTGTGGTGCCAGCTTTTGATGTTGTTGTTTTGGATGGTTTATTTGATGCCGTTGCGCCGTTTGCTTTTTGGGCACTGGGTTTAGCCGTTGTTGATTTACTGCCGGTAGCCGCCTTGGTGTTGGTCGTGCCGGTTTTGGCGGTGCGGGTAGTGGTGGTTGATTTCGTGGTAGTGTTTGCAGTCGGTTTGTTGGCCGGTGTAGGGTTGGTGGTTGGTTTGGTTGCCGGTTTTGTGGTTGTTACGGACGTTGGCTTCGACGAATTAGTCGTTGGTGTTCCTGATGCGGGCGTATTGGCCAAAGCAACGGGTTTAGCCGAGGGTGTTGCAGGCGGTGTTGCAGCCACGGGCTGGTTTGTTGATGCGTCCGGATTGACGGTGGTGTGGGTTGTCGCTGCGACAGCCGGCGCTGGGTTGTTGGCTGTCTTTGCGCTATCTGAATTTTCGCTGGCTTTTTGTTTTCGGTCGGCTAAATAGCGGTAAGCCGTAAACGATGACGGTTTAAGGACCAGGGTATCGAGCTTCAGTGTTTGGGTTTTTACATCAATGTATAATTCAGGGTCAAATGAAAAGTCTTTGTAACGCGTTTCAAAGTGCAGGTGAGGACCTTTGGAATGTCCGGTATTACCGCCCAGTCCGATTGATTGTCCGCTAGTTACAAAGGCATTCGGTTGCACATGGATTTTGCTGAGGTGGGCATATACGGTTTCCAGGCCGTTCAAGTGACGGATGATGACACAATTGCCGAATCCGGATTTGTTATATTGGGCATATCGGACAATACCATCGAAAGCGGCTACCACGGTATCGCCGGTTCGGAGGTGGATGTCGAGGCCATGGTGCTGGCGGCCCCAGCGTCTTTTGTAAGTGGAATTGATTCGGCCATACCAGGTCATGGTAAATTGTTCATCGCCCGTGACCAGTGGGAGTACGATTTCTTCCGGGAGGTGTTCATATTTGAAGTCGTCGAATACGAAGGTGACATCATTGATCCAGTGGTCGAGGTAGGTAGGGTGGGTGGTTAACAGATAGTTACTGTACTGTTCGGCCGAGTCTTTGGTTAGGACTTTGCGGATGGGCTTTCCTTCGGTGGTGTCGGCGGGTGGGTCATTAACCGGGTTACTCCATGCTGTATACTGTATACCCACGATCAATGTGAACAACGCAAAAATGAATCGGGTGTATTTTAGTATAAACATGCGGAATAGTATTGAGGTTGTACAAATCGGCCACGAAGGTAACGATTTCGGCTAAGAATCAGTGCTGATGCGGCTTTTGACGTAACTAACCTACTGAAAATCAATGCCGGAAAGTTTTCAACAGGGG
>CAZZJF010000084.1:0-9844 GCA_964654325.1 uncultured Ferruginibacter sp. | reverse complement strand
TGGTTTTACAGCCCGGATTAATTGATCAATTAAGCCTGCTCCGTATTTCGCATAGTAATACAAGAAGTTTTCCCTTCGCTCCTGCCATTGTCCATTCGGAAATAAGGATGAGTGGCTCTTTTCTATCTGACGAACATAGGTCTCCTGTTTCTTTTTTTCTGCACGTATCAACTTAGTTTGAAGGCCCGAAAACCAACGCTTGTTTTTTGTCTTCATGGCTTCAAGACTACCAACTAAGGTAGGATCCACTGCTGTCAACAGCGGAATCAACTGATTCAATAATTCAACCGATTGCACTTGAACATCCTGAAGCGGCTGCATATCCAGCGACTTGGCTATTTGTTGTTTGATTAACACCTGTACATCATTAAATAAGTGGGGTGCGGTCAATCCAAGTTTGTTCAATAAAGCGGATTGCTCGCTGCTGATCATCATCACTGAATTACGAAGGAATAGAGGCGGCATTGGCACGTCGAATCGTTCAAAAACCGCTTTCAGTTCGAGCCAGTAAGCTAATTCGCCGGCGCCACCGATGAATGCCACATTGGGCAATATTTTTTCCTGCAATACCGGCCGAAGTACCACATTCGGACTAAAGTGTTCGGGATGCTGATCAATCTCCTGAATCATTTCCGCTAATGAAAAATGCAAGGAGGTATCCGCTATCGAAAAACCGGATGCTACCGGATCTATCCGATTTCGCAGGCCGTCTTTCAGGTAAAAAAGATTTACAGGCCGACCGGCTACTTGAATTTTATACGAAGCTGGGAATTGTTGCAGGGTCTCTTGCAAGGCGGTATGGGATGCGCCCGTAGTAACCTCTTGCAGCAACATATCTTTGAACGATTGTTTAATCACCGGATGATCAGGAATGAAAACCAATAATCCATATTGACCAAATAATGCGTGCACCAACTGCATCATTGATTGCTGCACCGTTCGTCCGGACACGAATGACTGGTCAAGTAGTTGACGCACCTCGTTGCCAAATGAACAAGCACTTAGCATGGATGAAATCCGATCGCGCATCTTGCACAGTGATTCATCCACTCGCATTCGGCCTACAGCCCCCTTTTGATGAGTATCCCAGTTGATTTTTTCACCCTGCAGAAAAACATGACCTAGTTCATCCAGATCATTATCTTCACTGCCCATGAAATAAACCGGCACAAAATCATGTTCAGGAAATTCCGTTTTTAACCGGCGAGCCAGCTGAATAGCATGTGCTATTTTATAAATAAAATAAGACGGACCAGTAAACAGGTTAGGTTGATGAGCCGTACAGACTGTAAAGGTTGTATTCGCCTTTAGCAAAGCGATGTTTTGGTCTACCGCTTTCTGCTTGGGCAATTCGGCATACTGTTCCGCCAGATAGTTATGCAGTACATTTCGGTCTACTGATTGCTGTTTTCGGACAGCCATAGCCGTTGCAATACCCTCCAAGGTGGGTGGATGGGCCACATAAGCCGATAATGCGGGCACACCCCTTAGATAGTCCTGTATCAACGGCGCATAATGGCCAGTATCCAGCGCATGCAAATGATGTATTTGGAATTCGCTCATCGATACGTGTATAGGGGTAAACGTGGCATTGTGGGTATGGCACTAATCGTCAACTAACTCACCTTCGATATCATAATCGTAGGCTTTCGTTATGCGTACCTCTACAAAGTCGCCTGGCTGAAGGCGTTTCTTGCTGTGAATGATCACTTCATTGTCTACTTCCACACTGTCAAACTCCGTACGTCCGAGATAGCGTCCAGCCTCTTTCTTATCAATAACTACTTTTAATACCTGTCCGACTTTTTGCTGATTCTTTTCATAACTGATATCCTGCTGAAACTCCATGATCCGACGAGCCCGATCCTCTTTAACGTCCGCAGGCACATCATCCACGAGGTCGTAGGCCGTAGTTTGCTCCTCATGACTGTAGGTAAACACCCCCACCCGATCAAACCGCATGCGTCCCAGAAAATCAATCAGCTCATTCACATCTTCTTCTTGTTCCCCCGGAAAACCGGCTATCAGTGTTGTACGCAAACAAATATCCGGAATGGCTGCGCGGATCGATGATATCAATTCTTCCATCTCTTCGCGGGTAATCTGACGCTTCATAGCTTTCAACATGTTATTGGAAGCATGTTGCAGGGGTATGTCAAGATAGTTGCAAATGGTTGGACGCTCTTTCATCACCTGAATGATATCCATGGGAAACTTGGATGGATAGGCATAATGCAGCCGAATCCATTCCAGCCCGGGTATATCGGCCAGGCGATGCATGAGTTCAGGCAGTTTTCGTTCTTTGTATATGTCAAGACCATAATAGGTTAGCTCTTGCGCAATGAGCATGATTTCCTTCACACCGGATTGAACCAGTTTCTTCGCCTCCTCTACCAGCGAATCCATGGTTCTGCTCACGTGTTTTCCGCGCATGAGAGGAATGGCACAAAACGAACAGGTTCTATTGCAACCTTCACTGATTTTAAGGTAGGCATAATGCTGTGGGGTACTCAGCATCCGTTCGCCGATCAGTTCGGCTTTGTAGTCGGCTTCCAGCCGTTTCAGTAACAAGGGCATATCCATTGTACCAAAAAACGCATCCACTTCCGGCAATTCGGTTTCGAGGCTGTCGCGATAGCGCTCGCTAAGGCAACCCGTCACATATACTTTATCGAGAGCACCGTTTTTTTTCAACGACACTTGTTCCAGAATGGTTTGTATACTCTCCTCTTTAGCTTTCTCGATAAAACCACAGGTATTAACGATAACGATGTTGTGGTCTTTTTGGTGACTTTCATGCACAACAGCAATATCATTGGCCCGCAGCTGACCACTCAGCACTTCACTATCAACCATGTTTTTACTGCAACCCAGTGTAATGATATTGACTTTGTCTTTCAGATGTGTTTTTGATTTCATGGATACCGGCAAAGGTACGCCACCAGGCGAAAAGAATATCGTGCTGCTGAAATGGAATAGCTGTGCAAAAGATGTAGTTTCGCGGCATGAATGAAACCGGAGCACGCGTCATTCGGGTGGCCTTGCTGGATTTATATGACGGCGCTGTCAACCAGGGCATGCGTTGTATCCGCCAGTTGGTATACGCTTACGGCGAACAAACAGGCCTTTCAATGGTTTTGGACGAATTTGACGTCCGCCGTGAATCTTCCTTACCCGGAACAGAATATGATGTTTACATCTCGAGTGGCGGACCGGGCAGTCCATTGGAGAGCGAAGGGTCGGACTGGGAGCACCGTTATTTTGAATGGATTTCGACCATATTACATCATAATCAGTCTGCTGCGATTAAAAAACATGTGCTTTTCATTTGTCATTCGTTTCAACTCGCCTGTCGTTATTTCGATGTGGCATCGGTTAACAAACGAAAAAGCACTGCCTTTGGTGTTTTTCCGGTACACGCATTAGCCGAGGCAGAGAACGAACCAATTTTTGCACAACTGGGCGATCCATTTTATGCGGTAGACAGTCGCGATTATCAAATAACACAACCCAATCTGCATCGCATCATTGAAATGGGTGCCCGTATCCTGGCCATTGAAAAAGCCCGGCCACATGTACCCTACGAACGGGCCATCATGGCCATCCGTTTCAACGAGTGTATGCTGGGTACTCAATTCCATCCGGAAGCAGACGCACTCGGTATGTTGCAATACCTGCATGATGATACCCGAAAAAAAATGGTGATTGAACAGCACGGATCCGCCAAATGGGAATCAATGGTTGAACAACTCAACGATCCGGACAAAATCATGCATACCTATGCAACCTTCATCCCGAATTTTATTACACAGGCCATCGAAACCGGCCATATATGCAACAATTAGTTGATGACGGTGACAACTTCTCGCTCACCATCCTCACCGCGTACTTGTAAGACATACATTCCGTGGGGCCAACGATTCCAGGGTACTGAAGACAATGTGGTAAGGCCGACATTCACCAATTGTTCTACAGACCAAAGCCGCTGTCCATATGTGTTATAGATAGAAGCTGACAATCGTTGCTGGACGGAAGAAGTAATCCGAATGACACTTTGTGATTGTATGGGATTAGGCGAGACCGATACCTCCAATCGACCATCGCGGACCAGTGGTTTACATGTTCCTTGTTGTGGCATATGACGGTCGAGCCAGGCCAGCCGTTGCTGAAGCCATTGCTTCAAGGAGGCAATTTCGCCTGGATAGTCCGGTGGAATTGGTTGCGGATTGGGCCATACATAAACGCCCAAAATAGGCCATCGAACAAAATGCCTGGTTCGCGCTTCCGCAGTAAGTGTACTAATCGAATCGATGATTCGAAACAGATTGGTTTCATGCAATACCGTTTGCCGGAGCGCTTTCCAATGACAATACAGCGTATCGCTGAAAATACTGTCTTCGCGAACGATATCATACCAAAACCGGGGAATCAAGCCGGCCGCCTGACCCGGACAAACCGTATTGAAATCAAGAGCCCATCCGGTCGTATTATTTCCCTCGCAATAGTTTGCATTCCGAAAGGCAATATCAAAATCCCAAACTGGACCAGCTTTGATTTTGCTGTTTCGCGAATCTTTATCCTTGTGAAAATAGGTACTGAGGCGATAACCATCGACATTCTTACTCAACTCATCGATAATATGGTAGTCGGCAAATGAACCATAGTCGATCAACGAACCCAGTCCATTCACGGGATCTGCTCTTTGCGGCGAAGCCGCTTTCTGCTCAAACGCATCAACGATGGATTGAAGGTATTGACGCTGAGGAATCGTTATCGAATCGGGCTTGGGATACACGAATGACCATTGACGTACGCCCCCGTCTGTTGCATTCGGCACCGGTACCGGAGAAAACCAGCCGTTCGGCTCTTTATCGATACTGAAAATATATCCGCCGGTACGTTCGTCGCCTTGATTATCGGCACTTTGCAACGTCGCTAATGACAGCCGGCCATTGGTCCGTTTGATTTTTTCCATGAGCACGTAGATGCCCCGATAGTTTCCATTGATGACTACCTCCACATAACGACAACGAGGTGCCCAATGGGCCATTGAACGCGATAACGTATAGGCGAGCACGTTATGCATCAATGTTTTGTCGGTATAGGGAGCATATAAAACCCAGTCGCTGTCTTCCGGCATTCCAAAAAGTGATTGATCCAGATCATTTCCCGACAAATCCTGCAATTCGATGTTGTAGCTTTTCATTGGAAAGCCACTGGATGATTGTCCGCGGATTTCTATCCCTGCTTTCCCATTAAAGAGCAGTGGCGGATCAGTAACCTGATTTCTGACACCTTCTCCGTTGAAAATGATGCGGAAATCAACCCGGATCTTGCTATTATTTTGAATGGTTTGACCATTGGTATTGATCACCAGAATCGGCAAATCGGAGGATACAAGGGTTTGTGCACAGAGGGTCATTCCCCCAAGTAGCAACCAAAGCAACAGACAAAACTGAAATCGCATAGGCATACATTATACGATTTGAAATTACGGGAATCCGGTGATTCCGTGCGCATTTATGTATTTTTGCGACCAAGTAAACCGAACTTCGAATCGATTAATCATGGAACTCAGCAAGAACTTTGAACCAACGGCAATAGAAGCAAGCTGGTATGCGCACTGGATGGAAAAAGGCTATTTCAGCAGCACGCCGGATAACCGCGAAGCCTACACGATCGTTATGCCGCCACCCAATGTTACCGGTGTATTGCACATGGGTCACTGTCTGAATAATACGATTCAGGACATTTTAATTCGGAGAGCACGCATGGAAGGCAAGAATGCCTGTTGGGTTCCCGGCACCGACCACGCCTCCATCGCTACCGAAGCCAAAGTCGTGGGCATGCTGCGTGAACGGGGTATCGCCAAATCATCATTGAGCCGTGAGGCCTTTCTTGAATATGCCTGGGAGTGGAAAGAAAAATATGGAGGCATCATCTTGCAACAGCTGCGTAAACTGGGTTGCAGCGCCGACTGGAGCCGGACAACCTTTACCATGGATCCGCATTATTATGATGCCGTAATCGATGTGTTTATCGAACTGCATAAGCAAGGATTGATCTACCGTGGTAAACGAATGATTCACTGGGATGTGAAAGCCCTGACCGCGCTGAGTGACGAAGAAGTGATCCGAAAAGAAACCAAGCAAAAACTGTATTTCCTCAAATATTTTATAGAAAACAGCGATGACTTCATCACTGTCGCTACCGTCCGTCCTGAAACCATCATGGGCGACACGGCTGTTTGTGTACACCCGGACGATGAACGATACAAACACCTGCACGGAAAAAAAGTAAGAGTACCACTGATCAATCGACCGGTGCCGGTCATTGTGGATGATTACGTGACGATGGAATTTGGCACCGGTGCCCTGAAAGTAACACCGGCCCATGACACCAACGATTACATGCTTGGTCAAAAACATGGCCTCGACATTATCGATGTATTTAATGACGATGGCACGATGAGCACCGAGGCCCAATTGTATGTTGGGGAAGACCGGTTTGCCGTTCGCAAGAAAATCGCTGTTGAACTGGACGAAAAAAATTACCTGATCAAAACGGAGGAATATACCAGCGAGGTGGGTTATAGTGAGCGAACAGATGTGGTTGTTGAACCCCGACTGAGCATGCAATGGTGGTTGAACATGAAAGACCTGTCGGCACCGGCCCTGGAAGTTGTATTGAAAGAGGATGTACAGTTCTTTCCGCCCAAATTCCGGAATATCTACCGGCATTGGATGGAAAACATCAAAGACTGGTGTATCAGCCGGCAGCTCTGGTGGGGACAACGCATTCCTGCCTGGTATGATACGCAGGGGCAGGTAGTGGTAGCCAAAAATGAAGAAGAGGCCTTCCTCACGTTTGAGCAGCAATACGGGCATCGACCCGATTCACTTAAACAAGATGAAGACTGTCTGGATACCTGGTTCAGCAGTTGGCTCTGGCCCTTCGAGGTATTTAAAGGATACAGCGATCCAACGCAAACAGAATGGTCCTATTACTACCCCACGCAAACACTGGTAACGGGTCCGGATATCATTTTCTTCTGGGTTGCCCGCATGATCATGGCCGGACTGCATTTCAAACAGGAAATTCCGTTTAAAGAAGTATACTATACAGGAACCGTTCGCGATAAGCTGGGCCGCAAGATGAGCAAGAGCCTGGGCAACTCCCCTGACTTATTGGCGTTGATTGATCAATACGGTGCCGATGCTACGCGTTTTGGTATTATGATTGCCTCCCCGGCCGGTAATGATATCTTGTTCGATGAGGCTGCACTTGAACAAGGCCGTCATTTCAATAACAAAATGTGGAATGCGCTGAAGCTGATCAAAGGATGGGAAGCGCGGACGGATCATTCCGCTGTTGCGGATAACGAAGCGGCAACATTTGCCATCAACTGGTTTGAAGAACGCTTGACGCAAGCGTCCGCGGATGTGGAACAACTGATGCGTCAGTTTCGGTTAAGCGAAGCACTCAAATACCTGTACTCGCTGATCTGGGATGATTTCTGCAGCTGGTATCTTGAATGGGTGAAGCCGGGCTTTGAGATGCCCGTATCTGTTCAAGTGCTAAACAAAACCATCACCTTTTACACCGAACTGATGCAGTTATTGCATCCGTTTATGCCGTTCATCACGGAAGAGATCTATCAGCGACTTGCGGATCGTGACATTGACTTATGTGTTCGCACTCAACCAAACATAGAGCGGCCTGCGTCCGAAAGCACACTATCCGAAGGGACATTATTGCAGTCATTCATAACCGCCATCCGGGATATCCGTAATAAACAACAAATCAAACCGAAGGAGCCCATTGACATTTTCATACAATCCGATTCTCCGGCACTGATTGATCGTATCAAATCCATTCTCCAGCAGCAAATCAATGCTCAGTCGATATCTATGACGTCAGCAGCCATAACAGATGCTTTTACAACTGTCATTGATGTACACACCTGCTATTTCGTTTCAACACAGCCGGTCGATGCGGAGAAACAACGGGAGGATCTGGAAAAGGAAATGGCACATCTCGTTGGCTTTTTGGCCAGCGTTGAGAAAAAACTGGGCAACGATCGATTCGTTCAACAGGCAAAACCGGACGTAGTAGCCCTTGAACAGAAAAAACGCTCCGATGCCATTGAGAAAATAGACCGTATTCGTCAACAACTGGACCGACTTTAGCGATAATCCGACCGCTTCTTTACGTTCTGTTAAATTGATCACATATTGAGAACGGCATTGTACTTTTACGACTGACAAAATATGGAACCATGATCAGACCTGTCCTTCTTCTTTGTTGCATCGCCAGTTTGCTTACCTACCAGGTAGATGCCCAAGTAAAAACATCCGATACACAAAAAGCAACACCCAAAAAATACCCTAAATTAAAATCATGCGTTGGCTCCTTCTGCGATACGTCCGGCATGAGCATAGACCAGCTGAAAGCGATCATCGGAGTCAGTATCCGCGTAACCGACGAAAAAAAAAACACATACCGGGTGGTCAAATATCAGGTCAGACACAGTAAATGGGCCATGCTGGCCGACGAAGCGACGGGTAAAATTACCAGAGGGAAAGAAGATAAATTCTATGTATTACGTTCAACCCCCATGCCGACGGCTTACCAGACACTGATCACGGAATCGCTGGAGCGTGGCGAATTCATTGAATATTTTGATATCATTGTTAGCGACGCTAAGGGATTGAATTTTTTTGCGCCACCCATCCGATTTAATATTCAATAAGCATGATTCGTAGTGCCGGTCCGGAAGACATCCACTCCATTCAAACGATTGCACGTGAAACCTGGCCCGTATGCTATGCTTCAATTATTACTCCGGAGCAGATTGATTACATGCTTGGCATGCATTACAGTACAGACACCCTTTTGAAACAACTAAAGGAACCGGCGCATCGTTTCTTTTTATTTCAAAGCCTGACTGCAACCCCTATCGGCTTTTTGGCCGTTAACAGAGAATCGACTGAAAGGCATCTTTTCAAAATTCAAAAGCTCTACGTGTTGCCTACCCATCAAAAAGAAGGAATCGGGCAACAGCTGTTGATTCATTGTATACAATACGTGATGGACAACAACGGACAATCGATCATCTTGCAAGTGAACCGTCAAAATAGAGCCGTTACCTTTTACGAGAAGATGGGATTCTCCATTTGGAAATCAGCCGATATCGATATCGGATCGGGCTTTTTCATGAACGATTACATCATGCGGATGGATCTGCCGAGGAACTAACTACTCCCGCAAGCGGTCGTCACCAAACCAGTTGATGTGATTGCTTGATGACACCCATGACAAATACACTCTGAATTTGTCCCATGTTTTCAATCAAACTGAGTTTATTCACGTGAAAGTCGTAGTAGCTATCCATGTCATTTGCAACAACCTTCAGCATAAAATCAAAGGAGCCACTGATGTTGTAGCATTCCACCACCTCATTCAACTGATGGATAGATCGAATGAATTTAGAACCCGCGGTTTTGCTGTGTTCTTTCAACGACACATAACAGATAACCATCAGTCCCTTCCCCACTTTTGCCGGATCCACCAACGTGGCATATTGCTTGATATACCCGTCGCGCTCCAGTCGTTTGACACGGTCGTGCACCGGTGTCGTACTGAGATTGACCGACTCGGCAATTTCTTTAACCGTAATGCGTGCATTTTGCTGTAATAGTTTTAGCACTTGCCAGTCCGTTCGGTCCAGCCCCTCCGGAAGATTATTTTTTTCTTTATTTCCTGTAATTTTTGCCATTTATTAGGTATTTTTTCTGCTAATTTAATCTATTTAAGATTTATTTTCTTTATTTTTATTTATTTT
>CAZZJF010000083.1:0-9940 GCA_964654325.1 uncultured Ferruginibacter sp. | reverse complement strand
ACACGGCCCTGGTTGCCCGATTGCGAATAACCAAAATTGATACAACCACAGCTTCACAGTCAACCGATAGCACGCGCTTTTTGGCAAGTCCGTTGTTCAAAATCGCCAACATGAGCCGACTGTATGTAGACGATACCTTATATGCTCAAAACATGATTGTTCGGTTCATTGGTGTGGAAGAGAACCGAAAAATTCGGATTGGCATCAAAGAGAGTGACCGGGCGATCGACTTTATTGCCGTCAAGTCGTATGTTTTTCCGCAGATCGCCTGGGTATGGATCGGTTTGATCATCATGGCCATGGGTATTTTAGTCAGTCTACTAAAAAAAGTAACCCTGCCGGACTGGCAAAAAATAGCCTTACTCATTGTAACTGGTTCGGCCTTGTTGTATGTTTTTTTATTCGCTAATCAATAAGCCTTGTCATCAATCTGTTAAAAAAGTCGGGGATGAAAATCCGATCTTGTTTCCTCTTGCCGAACGACCTACCTTTATGGAGCAATGAGTATGATGTACATATCTCGCACCGTAACCATCCTCCTACTGCTGGCATTTTCGATTGAAGCCAAGGCTCAACTGGAAACTATTGATCCATATGCAACAACGATACAATCACTGGCAGAGAAAGACACCTTCGTATCTCCGTTGATGCCGCCGGTTTTTTTATTCAGCCGATACAATACGGAAAGCGCCAAAGAGTACAACCGTTTACGCAACGCCGTTTTCGTCACCTATCCGTATGCCCGAAAAGCAGGAATAATCATGAATGAAATCAATGCCAAACTTCCGCTGTTGACTACATCGACGGATAAAAGAAAATACCTTAAATCACGCGAAAAAGAACTCAAGAAAGAATTTACCACGCCATTGACCAAGCTATCGGTTTATCAGGGCAAGGTACTGATGAAATTGATCAATCGGGAAACAGGCAACAACTGTTATGATATAATTAAAGAATATAAAGGAGGCCTCATTGCCCGTTTTTGGCAAACCGTTGCGTTCTTCTTTGACAGTAATCTTAAACAACCCTATCATCCAACAGATAAAGATAAGCTGGTAGAACAGTTTGTAAAGGAGGTTCAGAAACTATACGGCTATCCGGAAATAGCTAAAACGCAGACCACCGAAACAGTTTTCCCCAACTGAGGACAACCATTCACAGACTTACATTAAGATGCGATTATGCGTTAACTTGCATCCACAAGGTTTATACAGCACATGAAATTAGACATACTGGCATTCGGTGCACATCCGGATGATATAGAACTAAGTTGCTCCGGTTGGTTACTGACCGAAAAAGCCAACGGAAAAAAAACCGGTGTCGTTGATTTGACGATAGGCGAATTGAGTACACGCGGAACCGTGGATACCCGTAAACAAGAAACTGCCGATGCTACTCAGATTCTCGGTCTCGATGTTCGTGAGAACCTGGCTATGCCTGATGGTTTTTTCACCATTAACGAGGTAAACACACGGTCTGTCATCCAGTGCATACGGGCTTATCAACCCGAGATCGTTCTATGCAACGCACCACACGACCGTCATCCGGACCATGGACGTGCCTCACAACTGATATCCGAAGCCTGTTTTCTGAGTGGGTTACAAAAAATTGAAACCTCGCACCAAGGTAGTATTCAACAAGCCTGGAGGCCCAAATATGTATTCCAGTATATCCAGGATCGTTTTATCGAACCCGATTTTCTGATCGATATCAGCGCCGTGATGGATCAAAAAATTGCATCTATCAGAGCTTATAAAACGCAATTTTACCACCCCGACATCGAGGGACCCGCAACCTATATTTCCAATCCTGAATTTATTGACCAATTAATTGCCCGCAGCGCTGTACTGGGCAAACGCATTGGCGTGTCATATGCCGAAGGGTTTCTCTCCGTTAAAAAAATCGGCCTCCGAAACATCGATGCGCTCATACTACAAGACACTTAACCAAAAAATTAAAATGACCACACCCAAATTCAAAAATACTCATCAAACCAACTTTCACCAGACCTTAAAAAAAAGAGTTCAAGACTACTTCACGCATTCCGGCATTGCAGCTACCGGTAATCTGACCTTGTATTTTAAAGCCGGTCTTTTTTGGACGCTTTACATAGCCGGCTATGTTCATTTGGTTTTTTTTACCCCTCCTACCTGGCTCGCCGTCATCGAGTGCATGCTGATGGGCAGTCTCACAGCCGCCATAGGCTTTAACGTCATGCATGATGGTGGTCATGGCAGTTTCAGCAAAAGTGCCTTCTGGAATCGCGCAGCCGCCTTTTCAGTCAATGGCTTGGGGGCAAGCATGTTGATGTGGAGTAATAAACATAACATCATCCATCACACGTACACCAACATCGATGGCGTTGATGACGATATCGAAATAAAGCCCTTCTTACGCATGTGTCCCACTCAAAAAAAATACAAAATTCATCAACTGCAACATGTTTATGTTTGGTTCCTATACACCCTCTTATTAATTTTCTGGGTTTTTTATTCCGATTTTGATAAGTATTTCCGCCAAAAAATTGGCACCGTACCCATCAAAAAATTTTCACCGACACAACATATCACCTTTTGGACTGCCAAGGTCTTTTACTTTTTCGTCATGATTGCCTTACCGATTTTATTGGTTGGCTTTCTGCCCTGGCTTATCGGATTTTTGATCATCACCATGTTTGCCGGCCTGGTACTGAGTATCGTATTCCAATTGGCGCATACCGTTGAAGAAACGGCGTTTCCAACACCTAACGAAAATGCAGACATCGAAAATGAATGGGCCCTTCATCAAATCAGAACAACCGCCAATTTTGCCACCGGGAATAAATGGGTGTCCTGGTTCGTCGGCGGATTAAATTTTCAGATAGAACACCACCTTTTTCCTAAAATATCACACGTTCACTACCCGGCTATCAGTAAAATCATCAAACAAACCTGTGACGAATTTAATATCAGGTATATCGAATTTGAAAGAACCCGCGACGCCCTCTTGTCGCATGTGCTTCACCTAAAAAAAATGGGCGTTGCCTGATAGGTATTCTTGGCAAAAATAGGTTCAGCCTTCCACAGACAATGCGACCGTTTTACGATGTTTTATTTCTGACCATTTTGGGGCTCATATCAACAAAGGTTCCGGCACAGGATACCGTATCCAATGAATTAACCCAGGCTTTATCTGGTAAAATGACCTGCTTGGCTGTCAATCAATCAAATTATTTCAACAACCGATACGGAAAACTATCCTATAAACCATTCATCATTCCTGTCATTGCCGTTACGTATGGAGTGATCGCCTTGAACAGTCCGGATCTAAAAAAAATAAATCAAAATATACTTGATGATGTAAGGCCAAAAGATCGTTCAAAAAAATTTCGTATCGACAATTACCTGCAATACGGGCCCGGAGCCATATCATTGAGCATGACGGCAATCGGCATAAAAGGTCAACAGCAATTACGGGATGCCACCCTCACCTATGCCACCATCAATATTATTTCAACCGCACTGGTTACCCCAACCAAGCGCCTCACGCATGTATTAAGACCCGACAGTTCTGATTATCTGTCTTTTCCCTCCGGCCATACCGCCGAGGCCTTTGCCAACGCTGAGTTTCTAAGGATGGAATACGGTAACCAGTATCCCTGGTTGGCAGTTGCAGGATATGCGATGGCTGCCACTACCGGATACCTGCGAATGTACAATAATAAACACTGGTTCAGCGACGTATTGTCGGGTGCCGCGATTGGATTCTGTTCCGCCAGACTGGGAGGCTGGATCTATGCACATATACAACCCAAGTTATTTCCTGTTTATAAAAAGCGAGAAGGAAGACGTCCGCGGTTTTAGGCAGTAATGATTAAATTTGTGATCAATTGAATTGTTATGAGCGAAGAGAAAAGTTTGAATTTCCTGGAAGAAATCATTGAGTCCGACCTTAAAGCAGGTAAATACAACGCTATCCTCACTCGATTCCCACCGGAACCCAATGGATACTTACACATAGGTCATGCCAAATCCATTTGCTTGAACTTCGGACTGGCACTGAAATATGGCGGTAAGACCAATCTGCGATTTGATGACACCAATCCGGTCACAGAAGATACAGAGTATGTTTACAGTATCAAGGATGATATTCGTTGGCTTGGATTTGACTGGTCTCAGGAACTGTACGCATCCGATTATTTTGAACAGCTGTATCACTATGCGGTACAATTGATAGACAAAGGGCTGGCCTATGTGGATGACAGCACCTCCGCAGAAATCGCAGCGTTAAAGGGAACGCCTACTGAGCCGGGAAAAAATAGTATTTTTCGTGACCGAACTATTGAGGAGAACCGGCGACTGTTTACCGAGATGAGAAACGGCGTATACAGCGACGGCGAAAAAGTACTCCGTGCCAAAATCGATATGGCACATCCGAATATGCTGATGCGGGATCCGATTTTATACCGCATCAAGCATGCTCATCATCACCGCACCGGCAACCAATGGTGCATCTACCCGATGTATGATTTTGCACATGGTCAGAGCGACAGTATTGAGGGTATCACCCATTCTATCTGCACCCTGGAATTCATCCCGCATCGCGAATTATACGACTGGCTTATCCAACAACTGGACATATTTCCTTCGCATCAGTTTGAGTTCGCCCGACTAAATATGACTTACACGGTCATGAGTAAACGAAAACTACTGCAATTGGTAAATGATAAGCATGTGACCGGCTGGGATGACCCTCGTATGCCCACGATCAGTGGCTTACGCCGGAAAGGATATACTCCGGCCAGCATTCGTGATTTCTGTGACCGTATCGGGATAGCCAAACGGGAAAACATGATTGATCTTGGACTTTTGGAGTTCTGTTTACGCGAAGACCTCAATCAAACGGCCAAACGCGCTATGGTCGTGCTCCATCCGCTGAAATGCGTGATTACCACCATGGACGAGTCGCAAACGGAGTGGTTACCCAGTGAGAATGGCCCGGATCCGCAACTGGGAGACCGCGAAATTCCGTTCAGTCAAACCCTCTGGATTGAACAAGCCGATTTTACCGAAACACCTCCTAAAAAATGGTTCAGGTTAGCACCAGGCTCGATGGTCCGTTTGAAAAGTGCCTATATTATTCGGTGCGATGAAGTCATCAAAGATGAGCGCGGACAAGTGACGGAGATTCGTTGTACCCATTTCCCCGAAAGCAAAAGCGGCCAGGATAGCAGTGGTCTTACGGTCAAAGGCACCATTCATTGGGTCAGTGCTACCCATGCGCTTCCGATAGAGGTACGGCTGTACGACCGTTTATTTAAGGTAGAAAATCCAGCTCAGGAAGACCTACCCTTTCAGGAATTGCTGAACCCGGACTCTTTGCAGATCATCTCGCAGGCGGTAGCTGAACCGTCTCTTCAAACAGCCACCCAAGAAGATCGGTTTCAGTTTTTACGGAATGGGTATTTCTGTCTTGATAAAGAGAGCACTGACAACCACCTGATCTTTAATCGTACGGCTACGCTGAAAGATACCTGGAGCAAACTAAACCCTTAATCCTATCGGCGTTAATTGTGTATCAAATGCCTCTAAGCCTTGGGTTCAGTGGAAGTTAGTTTTTTTTCTTGATGGTCAACCCCGGAAACATCGACATGGCGAATACGGCCACAGACAGGATCAGCAACAAATAGATACCGGCTTGCTTGACCGGCGTATAGCCACTGTATGAGGATGCATATAAGTGGTAGCAGCGGATTGCATACGCAAGAATCAACCCGGAAAAAAACAAATGGGTGAATTTGGCCCATACGGCCGGTATTAGGGTCATGAGGATGGAAACAATTGAGCACACAATGATCAATTGACCGGGTTTTCCATAAACTGGTTTACCACTGGCATCCGGCATGGAAAAAAATCCGGTAAACATCTTATCAACGTCTTCGTGATATGTCCACGGCAGAAAACAGACCCCGATCAATGCGAGGTAAAGGATAACAGTGATGAAGTTTCTCGTATTCATACTAAAAGATGGCCTGCCGTTATAACCGACAGGCCATGTTTGTGAGGTCCCGAGCGGATTCGAACCGCTGTGGAAGCTTTTGCAGAGCTCTGCCTAACCCCTCGGCCACAGGACCCTGAATTTCAAGGAGTGTAATCCTCTGTTGGTGTTGCAAAATAAGGTAATTTTATCGATAAACAGAAATCACGTTTGAACGAAAACAGCCCAATGAACACCCGACCTATCGAAGCCTCTGAGCTTATTTTAAATAGCCGTGGCGCAATCTATCACCTCGATTGCCGCCCTGAGGAAGTGGCCGACCTGATCCTCACGGTCGGTGATCCGGATCGCGTATCCGCCGTGAGCCGACATTTTGATACGATCGAATTCAAAAATAAACACCGGGAATTCATCACCCATACCGGAACGATAGGGAGACAGCGAATATCAGTTATCAGCACAGGCATTGGCCCAGACAACATCGATATCGTATTAAACGAATTGGATGCCCTGGTCAACATCAACCTGGATACACGAACAGTCAATGAACATCCAACCGCACTTCGGATTATCCGAATCGGAACCAGCGGTTCGTTACAAGCTGATATCCCAACCGACAGTTTTGTAGCGAGTACGCACGGTTTAGGTTTAGACAATCTGATGCATTTTTATCAATTTGACAAAAATGATGAGGAACGCAGCATCCTGCAGGCATTTGTGCAGCAAACCCAGTTGAACGAAGGCGTAACCCCGTACATACAAGCCGGCAGTGTACACTTACTGAAACATTTTGTCGACGGATTTCATACCGGCATAACGGTTACCTGCCCGGGTTTTTATGGGCCACAAGGCCGTCAGTTACGGCTGGGGCTGTCCCTGCCATCCCTTAATGATGAATTGACCTCATTCCGATTCGGGAATCATCGAATCAGTAATTTTGAAATGGAAACATCGGCTATCTACAGCATAGGTAAAGCATTAGGTCATCACTGTCTGTCGCTCAGTGCCATCGTGGCCAATCGGGTACATCGAACGTTTACCCAAGATGGCAATCAACTTGTGCAGCGTCTCATTGAAAAAACACTTGATCAACTAACCCGCTTTTAAATGCTGTTTGAATTTGAAAAATACCAGGGAACCGGAAACGATTTTATCATCGTAGATAATCGGGGCAGTTTGTACGACGCATTGCGTGAGGAGCAGATCGCCTTTTTGTGCGACCGTCGCTTTGGGATTGGCGCCGACGGGCTCATGTTCATGAATCAGGCTGCCGAAGCTGATTTTGAAATGGTTTATTTCAATGCAGATGGTAAACCCAGCACCATGTGTGGCAATGGTGGACGATGTATGGTTCGATTTGCCGAACAACACGGTATACACCGCTACGCCTATCGCTTCAAGGCGATTGATGGTGAACATGAAGCCGAGATCACACAGGATGGATTGATCCGATTGAAAATGACCGATGTGCAACAGGTAGCCTATCACACCCATCACATGTTGCTCAATACCGGCTCTCCGCACCTGGTTCAATTTGTTCAACAATTGAAGGACGTTGATGTGTTTGAAAGTGGCCGTAATATCCGATATAGTCCTGCCTTTGAAAAAGAAGGCGTCAATGTCAATTTTGTGGAAATGCTGGCGGAAGGGCAGATCGCCGTGCGAACCTATGAACGCGGCGTAGAAGACGAAACCCTGAGTTGCGGCACCGGCGTAACAGCCGCCGCCCTGATGGCCGCTCACCGTGAGCAGTCATTCAATCGTATTGCCGTAAAAACACCAGGCGGACATTTGAGTGTAGAGTTTCAAAAACAAAATGATCAGCATTTCACCGATATTTGGCTTTGCGGTCCCGCCGAATTCGTTTTCAAAGGAACCATGAATCTCCCGGATACCGTTACGACGCCATCAACCATCACCCATAACTCCATCCGTTTGTGATTCAATATTTCAACATCGAAAATCAGCGTACCATCGCTGTCGAAAAGCCAACGGCCGGCACCTGGGTGAATGTGCTCCCTCCCCTTAAATTGGAAGAATTCGAAGAATTGAGCCGATCACTCAATATCCCGCTGGATTTTCTCAAAGATTCATTGGACATTGACGAACGCAGTCGCTATGAATTAGAGGATGACGTGAGGCTGATTGTGATTAAGACCCCCACTGAAAACAATTCATTCAATGAGAGTGATGCTTTTTATATTACCATCCCGATCTGCATCATTCTCACCAACGATCAAATTGTTACAGTTAATTCATTTGAAAATGAGGCCATAAAAAAATTCCTCAACAGTTTTCAGAACCGACATCCGGATAAGCGTAACCGCATGGTGTTGAAAGTGTTTGAAAAAGTCACTACCAATTTCCAGGACTACCTGAAAGAAATCAATCACCGTCGAAACACGCTTGAACAAAAACTATACGACGCCAACCGGAATGAAGAGTTGCTGCAATTGATGCGTATTCAAAAAAGCCTGGTTTATTTTGTTACGGCCCTCCGCAGCAATGAACTGTTAATGATGAAAATGGCCCGAACCGATTTTTTGGGCCTGTCGGACGACGAGAAAGACTTTCTGGAAGACATGATCATTGAAACCTCCCAAGCCCTGGAGACAGCTCAAACTTATACCAATATACTCAGCAGCACCCTGGATGCGTTTGCCAGTATCATTAGCAACAATCAGAATGAGGTATTGAAACGACTGACCACATTAACCATGTTTTTAAGTGTACCCGTTCTCATCGCAAGCATCTATGGCATGAATGTACCACTCCCCTATAGCCAGTCGCCAAATGCATTCTGGATACCGGTACTGATCTGTTTGGTCATTCTGGGGTTTGCCTTGTTTAATTATCTCCGGCGTTTCAAACGATAAACCCATGTTTAACATCCGCGTATATGGCATCCTGATCAATGACAGCAAAGAAGTGCTGGTAAGCGACGAATTAATTCGCGGCGACAAATACACCAAATTCTGTGGTGGCGGCATGGAACTTGGCGAAGGAACCATTCAATGCCTGAAACGAGAATTTTTAGAAGAAATGGAGCTGGAGGTGGAAGTCATTGACCATGTATACACCACCGATTTTTATCAGCGTAGCGCGTTCAATCCTAATCATCAGCTTTTATCGATCTATTATTCCGTGAAAGCCCTCCACCCGATCGAAATACCCATTCGGAAAACACCGTTTGATTTTGACCATACGCAATTGGAAATTTATAAGACCACGCAACAGATTGAAACATTTCGTTTTGTTCCCTGGTCTACGTTTTCACCGGAATGCATGACCTTACCCATAGATAAGATTGCCGCCAAAATCATCAAACAAAAACATATCGGCTAAGCGGGCGCTGCGGTAGCCATTGGTATTCGGCATGCCTTGCCTATTAGAAAAACTCCCACGGAAACCGATAGGCGCACTGACCGGATAGGGCCGTCGGACAAATTTTGTCTTCGTTGGTATTAAACTCGGTTTGATAAGCGGCTTCCATGGAGGTATAGGTAGTGACCAGTCCGGGCCGATACAAATCAATATCGGAAGCCAAGCCGGCACGGGATGTATATTCGCGGCGCTCCCCACCGGGATTTTGCAACTCGCCCCATTTAATACCAACACTTATACAAAATGCACTATTGTTATTCAGACCGGTGGCATTTCGATACCAGGTTCCGAATTCAACCGGAAAATTGGTGTAGTCAATCAGCGCACCTACCATGAAATAGTTACTTTTTCCCTGTGCCTGTGCGATAACGGTTGGCCGAATGACATAATCACCGACTTCCTTCCGATAACTCAGATGACCGGTATATTTTCGGTAGATTTTACCATCTTCCGGTTTGCCCACAAAACTCATATTTGGCTGATTCAGATGCTGTACATTGGCGCCAATCATAAAATCACCCTTGGTGAACACACCACCAAAGGCAAAATCGAAATACGACTTATTATTAAAGGTATTAAA
>CAZZJF010000082.1:0-10000 GCA_964654325.1 uncultured Ferruginibacter sp. | reverse complement strand
ATTTACCGATTATTTCCACCTTGGATGCAGAACGTAATGAAAAAAAATTATCCCCACAAAAAGCACATATTAAAAAAAATCCGAAAAAAGAAGTCAAAAAGTTTTGTTTTCGAACACGATTCGTTAAATTTGAATCAGTATTGATCATGAAAACATCGTTGAAAATATCGCTTTTAGCCTGCCTGTTGTTTTCCAACGTGCTGTATTCCTTTGCTGACAGGGGTTTACGCAAGAAAGGAAAAACATCACGGGTTACCCTGAACATCAATACCTCCGGCGGCTTTCACTCCAATTTGCCAGGAAATTTAAAATCAGGTCTTCGTCTGAGAGGATATACTCCTATACAAAATGGCAATTCAGCTATACAACAAGGCATCAAAACCTATCAAAAAGGTAATACGCTGTACCTTGTACCTCAACGCGCCAAAATTATCTTACCCGACTTCAAACCAGGTTATTCCGGTGTGAAACTGGTAATACCCACAAGACACTAAAAATAATTTTTGCAGAACCTCATACATATAAAGAGACGATCCGTGGATCGTCTCTTTTATTTTCACTGTATATGTTCATGTTGATCGATCAGGATTTACCGGCGCTTTTATCTTTCAACTCCTTTAATTTTCGCTGGCTTTCCTGCATGGCATCGATGCGATCTTGCAACTTAGATTTCTTGACCGGTTTCTTTCTGTTTTCTTCAATTTGAGCCATGATTTTATTATGGTCAATAATATACTTCTGAATAATAATTTGGAGTAACAGCGTAATCGTGTTGGAGACGGTATAATACCAGGTCAACGCGGCGGGCAGCCCGTTGAAAATGCCAAGCAGTAAAATCGGGAAGATGAACGGCAGGTATTTCATCACCGGATTTGAATTATCCTGCATGTTACTCATGCCATACAGGGAGATCAGCAAGCTGGTGATTACGGCCGTAAGAGTGAAAAGACTAACGTGGTCACCATAGAACGGAATGGAAAAAGGTAACGTAGCGATCGAGTCGTACTGAGACAAATCGGAAGCCCATAGAAAGGAAGCCCCTCGTAGGTCAATGTTTGCCTGAAAGAAAAAGTACAACGACATGAAGATCGGAATCTGCAACAACGCAGGAATACATCCACCCAACGGATTAACACCGGCGCTCTTCCAGAGTTTCATTTGCTCCATACCGAATGCCTGTTGATCATCTTTGTATTTTTCGCGCAAGGCATCAACTTCCGGTTTGAGCGCTTTCATTTTGGCACCACTTAAGTAACTCTTGTACAAAATTGGTGACGTGATCAACCGTATGAATAAGGTTAGCAATAACACCACCAACCCCATACTACCTATGTGATCTCTGAGAAAGTTAAAAACCGGCAACAAGAAATACCGATTAATGTATTTGACAAAAGAAAAAATGCCACTGCCGTATGGAACGATTTGCTCGAATCCTCCGTCATATTTCTTTAAAATATTGTAATCACTTGGGCCGTAGTACAATTGAAATTGTACTTTGCTCTTATCGCCCTGCAGCCGCGTACGCGTATTCGCTTCCAAACGAGTCAGAAACCGGTTACCCGTATCGTTTGGTACGGAGGCCCATTTTGCCTGTACATTTTCAAAGCCGTTTTTATTTATGAAGGTTTGAACAAAAAAATGTTGTTTAGCGCCGAACCATTGTGTTGTTTTGTCTAACTCGATGTCATCTTGGGAAGACAACATGGCAAAATCATACTCACCATCTTCTTTGTAAAAAAATTGAGATTGGGTATTTTCGTAGGCATGATCTTTTTCAGCATAGGCGATATCAGCATACCAATTGATGTTCAGCGTTTGTTGCGTGAATAGCCGTTCAGCACCCGCAAAATCGATCGAAAAATCAAGCATATACTCGTTGGGTCGGAGCGTATAGGTGTGTTCGATTCTTCGGTTGGCTGAGTCCGTAACCTCAAAAACAAGTGTTTTGGATTTGTCGGGGTTTTCCACAATCGGTTTTACACGAAAAAGCAAGTCGCGGATACCTAATGTAGCATTGGAGCCCGTATTGATTTTGTAATTGAATGCGTTGTAAGATGAACTGAAAAAATTAAAGCTGCTATCCTGATAATCCTTGAACTTTTTCAGCTTGATGGAAACCGGCTGTGCTCCCTTATTTGAAAATTCAAATTTAGCAACCTCATTCTCCAGGACGACGTTTTGTTCTACCAGCGTTGTATCAGCGAAACCGCCACTGTTGATCGGCGAAGCGATCATGGTATCTTTTAGAATTGGTTGATTGGTCTTTTTGTTCAAATTGGCCATCGAGTCAGCAATACGCAGGGAATCGGCCTTACTGATGGTTGCCGGAGGGGACTGATTAGATGGACTGTTGAAGACAAACATTACTATCAACATGGCACCAATCAGTAAAAATCCAATGACCGTATTTCTATCCATTCCCATAATATCTCAAATTGTGAGCAAATGTACGTATTGTATGGCAGTTGGAGGACTCTCCTATAACCAAAAGCTCCCTGACGGGAGCCTTTGATAATCTAACATGATTTGAATTACTTTTTTACTTCTTTTGCTGCGGCAGCCTCTTCTTGTTTCAACTGACGAGTCATGGTTACCGACGCAATGGGAATACGCGGCGAGTTCATCACCTCCATATTATCCGTTTTGATATCTTCTACCCGAACGTTGGCGTTCAACTCCAAATTGGTGAGATCAACCTCAATATATTCACGAAGATGTTTAGGCAACGTCTTTACTTTGATAGCCTTCATTTTGGTTACCAATTTACCGCCCGCTTTCACACCAGCCGGTGTTCCGACATATTTCAGTGGTAACGTAGCCGTTACTTTTTTGTCTTCAACCAGTTCCAGAAAATCCACATGGATCAAGGTGTCGGTCACTTTGTCGAACTGTAAGTCTTTCAGAATGCATTTGTGTGACTGACCCCCCACATGCACGTCTGCCAACATAAACTCGGACGTGTAGACAATTGATTTGAATGCAGTTGCCGGTGCAGCAAAGTTGATCTCTGATTTGCCACCATAAATTACTCCCGGCACGAGTTGCTGAGAGCGAAGCTGGCGGGCGGCTTTTTTCCCGCTTTCGGTCCTCAGCTGACCTTCGATAGTAATTGTTTTCATGATAATAATTTTGAGGCGCGAAGGTACGTATTAACCGGAAGAAACGGAAATCCTGGTTGAAAAAAGCAATCCAAACGGACCTTTTGCTCTTTGTCGCTTGTATTAAAAGTTGATATTCAACTTATTACGACTTTACAGGCTTCATTCTTGACTTGATAAACAACGTATTGATGCTTCGGTTTTCATAGGCATTTCGCAGGGCAACGGCAAACAACTCATCTGTTGAAAGAACCTTGATTTTGGATGACGTTTGTTTGAGTGGAATCGTATCACACACAACCAGTTCTTCGAGCACACTGTTTTCTATGTTTTCGTACGCATTTCCGCTTAAAACGGGATGAGTACAGAAGGCACGAACACTGCGCGCCCCTTTTTGTATCATCAACGCGGCACTTTTAGCCAACGTGCCACCGGTATCACAAATATCATCGATCAGTACAATGTCGCGGTCGGTCACATCACCAATCACGACCATACTCGCAATTTCATTAGCGCGTTTCCGATGCTTGTCACAAATCACCATATCCACTTCAAAATAAGAAGCAATTTCCCGAATCCGGTTGGCACTGCCTACATCCGGAGCGGCGAAGGTTAGGTTTTGCAGGTTGAGGTTTTCGATATAGGGAATAAAAATCGCCGAGGATTCTAGATGATCAACCGGTATATCAAAATAGCCCTGAATCTGTGGCGCATGTAAATCCATCGTAACAATCCGATCGGCACCAGCCGCTGTCAGCATATTGGCCACCAACTTGGACCCTATGGCTACCCGCGGTTTATCTTTCCGGTCCTGACGAGCATACCCATAGTAGGGTATCACGGCAATAACTTTATAGGCAGAGGCTCGTTTGGCTGCATCAATCATCAGCAGCAATTCCATTAAATTATCGGTGGGTGAAAACGTACTCTGTACCAAAAAAACAGATCGACCCCGTATGCTCTCTTCGAACTCCACACCAATTTCACCATCGCTGAACACCTGTGTTTTTACTTTTCCCAGTGGCTCTCCGAATTTTTGTGCAATTTTCTCAGCAAGATACTGAGAGCCTCTTCCGGAGAATATGATGGCCTGGGACGTCATACTGAAAAATGTTTAGTGAATTTTATTAAGCGAAAATAAGCCGACTTTTATCGTTAATCCGATACACGTCATTAAAAATGTTCACATGGCATCCACATCGATCCGGCAATGGCCAGCAGACGAGCGTCCAATGGAAAAATTAGCACTACATGGACCCGGTGTTTTATCGAACGCCGAATTAATTTCGATCATCATACGATCCGGGTGCACCAACACCAGCGCGGTGGACCTATCAAAAAAGCTTCTGCATTCCAGTGGAAACGATATTCATGTGCTGGGTAAAAAAACGATTGGCGAGCTTCGAAAAATCAAAGGCATGGGCATGGTTAAATCAACGGCACTCGTTGCCGCTTTTGAACTTGGCCGGCGTCGAGAAGCATTGCCACAAAAAAAACGAACGCCCATTCGCTCCAGTAAAGATATGGCGGCGTTGGTATGGCCAACCATGAAAGACCTGCGCCATGAAGTTTTTCGTATAGCCTTGTTGAATCGTGCTAACCAGGTGATTCATCAGGAAACAATCAGCGAAGGCGGAATAACGGGCACCGTGGCTGATCCCCGGATCATTTTACGTATCGCTTTGGAGAACCACGCAACGGGACTGATCCTATGTCATAACCATCCCTCGGGAAACATACAGCCAAGCGAGGCAGACAAAGCCATTACGTCTAAAATACAGCAGGCCGCCGCCGTGCATGACATCCGATTATTAGATCATTTAATCATTGGTGAGAACAGTTATCTCAGCTTCGCAGATGAAGGATTATTATAGATCTGTGTTACCCTATGTGTAATTATGCCTGTCCGGTTGGCCCACCAAAGTTGAATGGGATTTCAACCGATTCCAGGTCTTGAATAGTACCATTAGCAGCCTCAAACTTTTTGACATTGTCGACCATGGCCTTCATGAATCGTTTGGCATGAAACGGTGTCAATACGATCCGGTTTTTTACTTTGCTCTTGGGAGTACCGGGCATCACATTTACGAAGTCGATGACAAACTCGGCATGACTATGTGTGATGATGGCCAAGTTGGCATACGTACCCTCGGCTACCTCCTCTGAAATTTCAATATTGATTTGTTGTGTTGTGTTTTGATCTGACATCTTTTTCTTTCAAAATTAACCAATAAACTTCCATAAACTAAAAAAGGGCTGAAAACAGCCCTTTTAATATTTTGATGATTCATGTCATTACGGACGTGGTCCGATGTATGTCCATGTTTCGTTGAAGAACGCGCGTGGACCATTTGGTACAATCGTTGGTTGTATCATGAAATACTTGATCTTAACCACTTTGGTATTGGCGTCATATGCATTTATTCCGGATGGATCTAATGTTGCGCGACGGGCGTTGGCTGACGCGTAGTTAGGCGCACCGGATCCGAGACCGGGGTTACCAACTCCGGAGGCCGGATTGGATGGGTCCCCGTAATAGTTACGTACTTCAGTAATCGCATCGGTAGCTGGATTGAAAGAAGCAGCGAGGCCAATAGAACCGTAATAAGAACCAGCATCGGCATTGCTGAATAAGTAACCCGGTGTGATTTCACCATTAATCTCCATACAAACGTTCACGCTGCTAGGACCGGTAGTAACCAGATAATACTCCAGCGGATAACGACCGGTAAAATTAGCGCCAGCGGCAGATACGTCACGGTATGTACCGGTTACCTCGTACAGACCATCGTATTTGTTTTTTACCGTGATTTTGATAAGCACTTCTTTCATGTTGCTAGCCACCTGAAAACCATTGTCGGCACTTACCAATTCCAATCCTAATCCATAGATCAGATTGGGATCCAAGTTCGAAGATTTAGGAATGGTGATTTCCAGGGTATCCAACAGCTGTCCGGCTGCAATCTTTGCGTTCACAAGGTCAACTACATATTCACTAGCAGGCAGTAATGTAAGATCTGGATCAGCGGTTACGAGGTCTGGCTTCAGCGCGAACTGTACTTTCACATCTGTACTCTGACGACCAATCGCTTCAAGAGCGAAAACAGGAGCCGCAAGTACTTGCGGTTGATCTTGTGAGAACAGGGCAAAGGATACGGTACCGGCTACAGCCTGTGGCAAAGAAACAGCTTTGCGTTCAATGACCTGCATGCCATAATCTCCGTTATCATATCCTTTATCTTTCAAGCAACTTGAAAAGGATAATGACATAACCAGAGCGGCGAATGTCAATTTTATAATATGCTTCATGTTGGTATTGTTTAGAGATGATTGTTTTAAGGGTTCAGTTTTTATTGTACATCCCAGAAAACGCGGCTGGTAAATACATCAATGGTACCTTGTGTCTGTACATTGGCCTCGTTGAAACTATATTCAGACTGAGGGTAAAACAGGCGCACTGGAATACGTGTTTCTGCACCAGGGAAGACAGACAAGGCAGGTCCTGGCTCGAAACCACCACCTTCACCATATACGATATCTGTTCTTCTGAAGTCAGTCCACACCTCGTATGGAGCAATACCATTCAACGCAAACCATTTTTGTGAGAGGATCGTAAAGATACCACCGGCTGGCAAACCAGGCCCTTGTGGTACACCATTGTAATCCACATCGGGATAGGTTGCATTGTTTGCAATGTACGTATCCGCCTGAGCAGTGGTCAATCCGAGGAAAACAAAAGACTCGCGGATGGCGGCTGTCAACCGATCTTTAGCTGATGCTCCGGTTGTGATGATGTTCCGCTCACGAGCTTCAGCCTGTAAGAACATGCTTTCTACGCTGGTTAAAATCCAGGCGTCAGAAGCAGCTCCGTTCGGCGTCAAGCCTGTATTTGGCGATGTTTTATTGATCTGATTGATGGCAGACAAATCAGCACCGGTGAATCCAGGAGCAAAACCGGAGATTGCACCATATGGAATACCCTTTTGGTAGGTTGCTGCCGTATAAATGTTTGGATCGGTATTAACGTCTGGCTTTACATAAAGCTTATTCTCACGAGGATCCCCGTTCCAGCGATAATAGCCAGGTGTTCCGGCTGAACCGTAACCAACAGCGTATGCGTTGGCTTTTGTGAAATCAGCCAAACCGGCCAAGACACCATTTTCATTGATCGCAAAAGCCCTGTAGAATGGGTTAGGTTTAGAATCGGAATACCCAGGATTAATCTTCGCAGTTTCACCTGCATTCAAAAATCCGGATCCTTCTGCATTGATGATGGCCATCTCAGCAGCCTTGTCAATATCATTTACCTGGTAGGCATGTACCAACATGCGCAGTTTTAACGTATTGGCAAACTTGATCCACAGACCGGCATTTCCTTTGAATACCAGATCGTTTGTGGTAATCTTTTCGTTCTTAGCCGGACTGCTGGCAACCGGGTCTTTCAAGATTGAAATAGCGGTATCCAGTTGACGGAAAAGATCTTTGTAAATATCAACGCCGTTGTCATAACGTGGGTTACGAACATCATTTCCTTTTAAGGCGTCTTTGTATGGAATGTTGCCATACACGTCAGTCAGTATTTGGAAATTGTGCGCTTTCATAATGCGACATATGGCTTCGTAAAAACCATCGCCAGATTCTTTGGCGCGCTGTTGTACATAATTGTAGCTTGATGCATTGTAATACAAATCATTCCAGGGGTTACCACCGGAGGTTGGGAACGTATTAGTGAACAAGTAAGATTCCTCTTGCTGATCATTTTGGTAGCTACCACTTCGAGCCCAATAGCCCATCCAGTTTTGCAGGAACTTCCAGTCGCGAGCAACGATTGTTGACGTGCTGGAGATTGTGGAGGGAAGAATATCTCTGTAGTTCAATGATCCGGCAGTCAAGTCTTCCGTAGAAGCGTTGATATCGAAATCAGTTTTACAACCGGAACCCAGCACTACAATCGTAGTTGCAACCAGGGCCAGTTTCTTTATATTTTGTATCATATTCATTTCTTTTTAGCGTGTTAGGTTGGATTAGAACTGGAAGGTTACATTAGCACCAAAGAAACGGGTAGGCGGCATATTGTATGCAGTACTACGACCTTGGGCGTTTCCGGTGAAGGCACTGTTTCCATTCGAAGAGAACTCAGGATCTGTCCATTGGTTGGTTTTAGGCAACCAGGTCAGCAGGTTTCTTCCGGTGATGGATACAGTACAGCCACG
The DNA here is from genome assembly GCA_964654325.1 of uncultured Ferruginibacter sp. Lineage (GTDB taxonomy): Bacteria > Bacteroidota > Bacteroidia > Chitinophagales > Chitinophagaceae > Ferruginibacter. The sequence goes on along the minus strand of CAZZJF010000082.1, from coordinate 1,689 downwards.
TAAGGTGTTCCCTTTGAAGATATTGGAAGGGAATTCATACGAGATAGAAATCTCACGCAATTTCCAGAAAGCTCCGCTACACAGGTAATTGGTTACGGCTTCCGTGTTCAGGTCGCTGTTCCAGAACTCACGATTGTAGATGGTTGTATACACATTTGTGTTGTCTACATATTTGGTTCCGTCGAATACCACAGAATTAGGCCATACAAACGCACGACGACCATATTGAGCCGAGCGAACCGAAATACCATTATCATCCATGAATGAACCTAACTGATCAACCACGATTTGGTTACCACCGCGGTATTCAGCCACGGCTGAGAAACTGAAGCCTTTGTAGTTCAGATTCAATGTAAGACCTAGGATATTATTAGGTGTTGTTCTTCCGAATGTTGAAAGATTTGGATTTACCGTTGGCATACCATCTGCACCTACGATAACTTTTCCAGTTGCACTATCACGAACATAGTCGATCAAACGGAACTTGTAGACTGGCTCTCCTACGATAACCCAATTGTAGTTTCCTATACCGATTTGGTTCAGACCATCAACCAGTTTCAACACTTTAGAAGTTTGGTACGTGTAGTTGGCTTTCAGATCAATGTTCAGATCGCCAACTTTGAAGAGCGGAGTCAATTTCAGGTCAAGTTCCAGCCCTTTATTCACAAACTCAGCGGCATTGAGTTTGCTGCTAGTATAACCGGTACTGTTAGCCAGTTGAAGATCAAGTACCTGGTTAGAGTTGTTTTGTGAATAATACGTCGCTTCAAAGTTGATGCGATTTTTCAGGAATCCAAGTTCGATACCAATCTCACGGTTCAACACAAACTCAGGTTTGAACTGTGTTTGGAAGATAGATGTTGGGATATTGTAACCCAGGATTGACCCGAATGGGAAAAACGTAGCAACAGAGAAGTTCGGATCCTGTTGAGCAACCAGGGGAACGTTTCCGGTCTTAGAAATCGCACCACGCAATTTGGCGAAGTTGATCACTTTGCTGGATTGCAGCTGAGGAATCAGTTTGTGAAGCAACGCAGAGGCATTCACACCAGGATAGAAATAAGCGATATCGCTGTTGGAGAAGGCGCTTCCATTACGAGGCGCATTCTTACTATCGCGATCATAGCTAGCTGTACCTTCAAGGAACAGCATACCCTCGTAATCTAAGCTGATGCGGCCGAACAAACGAGACAGTCTTGATTTAGTTGCTCCAACACCAACATTGGGTTCGCCAATGCGGTTCTGAATGCTCAAAAATGTAGACTGTCCAAGGTTAGTGCTGGATGCACTCACCCCATTCGTGTTTGTTTCACGGAATGATTGACCAAGTGTACCGGTAATATTAACCTTTTTGTATTTGGTATTGAAGTTGGCAAACAACTCAGAGCTGAAACGACTGCTGGAAGAAAGGGCGTCTAACACTGAAGCACTGATTGTGGTTGCAGATGCATCACGCAGTGTCAAGTGATAAGCACTTGGTGTAAACGCTTCGCGTGTTTGTTTGGCCTGGCTGTTGGAAGCCGATCCACCCACACGGTATACGAAATTCAGCCATCCGGTAGCCTTGTAAGTCAACTCCAAGTTACCCAAGATATCATTTGACTTACCTCGCTCACGATTGATGTCTTTTGCCATGTAGGGCGTACGGAAGAAGTTCACCAGATAAGGAGTGAAGTACCCATTTGGACT
>CAZZJF010000081.1:0-10006 GCA_964654325.1 uncultured Ferruginibacter sp. | reverse complement strand
GACAGGGTAACACCTGATCTCAATCAGTTTTTGGATTTCTTTTTAGCTAGCTTTCGAAAATAACTCCGTAATAAAAAGCTGTGTTTGAGGCCATCCAGTATTTGATTAACGTTTTCACTGCCGGAATGCAAATGGCTGATGGTTTGTTTAAGCTGCTGGGTTGTGAGGGAGTCATGAAGAAGCAGATGCAGGACGCCGGTAGTATCTGAATAGTCTTGTAAAAGCAGTTTTGTTAATAACGCTGTATGATCCAATGTCTGCTGAAACGAGGTGGATCCGGCTTCAAGTTGTTGAATAGAATGATGCAAGAGGGGGTATATTCCGGTGTCATTTAGTAGTCGGCTCGCCAACCCATCACCATGCTGAATCTGATGTATTACCTGTCGAAGACCGGCTGTCGACTGATTCAATTGGTTACCGGCCTGATGCACGTGATGTGCTGTTTGCTCAAGATCCTGCATGAACGTTTTGGATTGTAGCAACTGCCAGAACGCATCGCTCTGATCTAATTTCTGGGCACTGCTTTTAATCGTTTCGGTTATTGCTTTAACGTTGTGGTTGGTGCTTTGCAATACACGAAGCATGTCATCAGTATCGACCGGTGTACGGGCAGTAAGTATATCATTGTCGGATGCTAAATCCGATATGCCCGGTTTTGCCGTTATATAGATGATTTTGTTGCCGACCAATCCATCAGTACCGATATTGACAATGGCGTTTTTTCGGATAATACCGTTGAGTTCATTATTAAGTTGTAAGGATACTTCAATTAATGTATCATTCAAGAATGCCAATTTTTTTACGGTGCCCACATCAATGCCACCATACCGCACGTTGTTGCCGGTGCGCAAGCCCTGCACATTTTTGAAATGGCATTTCAACGTAAACGTGGCGCCAAAAAGATGCCTGTTTTTACCAACCGTATACAGCAATAGGATCAGGAAGCCAAGGGCGGCCAAACTGAACAGGCCGAGTTTGATGTTTGCGTTGGTTTTGGATGAAGCCATTTGAATAATTTACGCATTGAAAAATGCCGAAATAACCGGATCGTTGGACTGAATTAGGTCGTTATAATGAGCAAGTGCATGACAGCGGCCTTCAGACAACACGGCGATTTGATCACTAGTTCGTTTAATGCAATTCATGTCATGTGAAATGATTAACGACGTGGTTCCATATTTCTCCCGGATGCTGTTCATCAGATTGATGATCTCCCGGCCAGTGATCGGATCGAGTCCGGTGGTGGGTTCATCATAAAGGATGATTTCCGGTCGCATAATCAATGTTCTCGCCAAAGCAATCCGTTTACGCATTCCGCCCGACAACGAATCGGGCATCAGGTCAATGGTATGAGCCAGGCCTACATCGTTCAGCGATTGAATGACGCGCTCTTCCACCGCTGCCTGGGTTAGGTGTATCCAGTGTCTTCGAAGTGGAAACTCCAGATTCTCACGCACCGTCATCGAATCATACAGCGCATTGCTCTGAAACAAAAACCCAACCCTTGCCCGTAAGGCATCCCATGCGGCATCGTTGAGGGTTTGAGTGTCCTTGTCGAATACGACAATTCGTCCTGCATCCGGGGTAAGTAAACCAATGATACATTTGATCAGTACTGATTTGCCTGATCCTGATTTGCCAAGTACCACAAGATTTTCTCCCTGATGTACATTCAAACTAAAGTTGACCAGCACGGAATGCTCCCCAAATGATTTGCAGAGGTTTTCTACCGATAAGATGATATGGTGTGACGGCGGCAGCATGGCTAATTGTAACCCAGGATATCGGTAATCTGAACCGCAATTAAATCAATGATGAAAATCAACATGGAAGACACAACAACGGACGCGTTTGCACTTTTGCCCACACCTTCTGTTCCCTTGCTGGTGGCGTAACCCTGATAACACCCAATCCAGCCAACGGCAAAACCAAAAAAGAAAGTTTTGATAAAGGCCGGCAGGATATCGTTCCACGATAGGATATCAGTGACTTCCTGCCAAAACAATGCAAAGCTCACCTGCCCTTTGATGTTTACGCCGAGGTACGCACCATACAATGAAATAGCATCACTCAGTAAAACAAGTAACGGCAGCATCAGGGTGGTTGCCATGATCCGACTGACCACAAGGTATTTGAACGGATTGGTGCCACTCACTTCCATGGCATCGATTTGTTCGGTGACTTTCATAGAGCCGATTTCGGCCCCAATAGTCGATCCGATTTTTCCGGCAAAAATGAGGGCGGTAATAACGGGTCCGATTTCGCGGATGATGGCAATGCTCACAATAGCCGGGATCTGCGATTCAACGCCATACTCAACCATCGTGGGTCTCAATTGCATGGTGAGCACTAAGCCCATGATAAATCCGGTTAGTCCGATCAGGGGCAGCGATAAGTAGCCGATTTGATATGCCTGCGATAAAAAAGCACGCTGTTCATACCGCGGCCGAAACCAGGTACTCAAAAACTTGCCGGCAAATCGGGTAGCCGTTCCCGTTTCTTCGAGAAACCATTTTGCTTTTTCAATCAGTGGATTGGTCATATGTTTGCCGGTCAAAAGTTGCCTGTTATTTTGGGAAGTCCACTGATGGCTGTCAACCGATCGTTTGATCCTCTTCATAGGGAAATGGTCTTGCAGATCGATAGGTTTGGCGAAATCAGAAACCATGCGAAAAGTATTGATCGCTTTTGATGGCGTGCATTATTCAGAGGGCGCCTTTGAATGGGCTAAAGCCCTGAATGAACGTGAAAAAATTCTGCTGGCCGGAGTATTCCTTCCCCAAGTGAGCTATGCCAACTTATGGAGTTATGCGGATGGTGCCGGCGCCCCGTTGTTTGTGCCGGTGCTGGATGATGAGGAAGCCGATCTGATTGAGGAAAATGTGGCTCGCTTTGAACAGGATTGTCAGCGCAACGATATTGAATTTAGGGTTCGTACCGATTTTGAAGACCTGGCTCTGCCGGAATTGAAAAAAGAGTCGCGTTTTGCCGATCTGATGATCATTGGTGAAAATAAATTTTATGAAGACCGGGAAGAAGGGAAACTGAACAGGCATCTGAAAGAGGCATTGCATACGCTGGAATGTCCGGTTGTGATTGTATCCGAAACATTTCGATTCCCGGAAGTGAATATCCTAGCCTATGATGGAACTGAGTCGTCGGTTTTTGCGATCAAGCAGTTCGTATACCTGCTACCTGAGTTAACATCGTTGCCAACCATGCTCACATTTGCTACGGCGGATGAACACGAAAAAATACCATACGAAGCCTACATCGAAGAATTGGCAGCCCGGCATTTTCCGGATCTAACGGTTTCCAAACTGGACTTGGATGCCCGGCGTCTCTATGCCACCTGGGTCAAAGATGAAAAATCGGGTATTCTGGTCTCAGGTGCTTTTGGTCGCCGTTTTATATCCAGTCTTTTTCGAAAGAGTTTTGTTACGGATGTACTGGAAGACCGCTTAATGCCTGTTTTTATCGCTCATAAATAATCCACGATTCGAACGCCGTTCATGAATAAATGTATTGCCGTTTTCGACGGACTCCGCTATGATCAACACACCGAAGCCTATGCAATCGCATTAGCCACCGAGTGGCATATGCACCTTACCGGTGTTTTTTTGGATGATCGAACCTATACGAGTTATAAAATTTATGAACTGGTACTCGAAGAGGGTGTTTCAGAACATACGTTGAATCAATACCGGGAAAAAGACCGGCTCATGCGAAAACAGGCAGCCGATCAATTTGCAGCGGCCTGTAAAACGGCCGGCATACCGTTTAATGTGCACCATGACCATAAAGCGGCTATGCCGGAACTAATCCGCGAATCGATGTATGCCGATTTGATGGTCATCGGATATGCCGAACGGTTTTCACACCATGATACACCAACGCCATCCCGGTTTATTCGTGATCTGTTACACGATACCCGTTGTCCCGTTTTCTTGGTAAAAAAAGAACCGAAACCGATTGAGAAAATCTTGTTTCTGTTTGATGGCCGTCCGCAGTCAATGGTGGCTTTCCGACAATTCAATTATGTAGCGCCGCTGTGGAAAGATAAACCGGTTGAAATATTAACGGTTAAATCGGTGGAGTCGCACCGCCATGTGCCGGATTGTTGGCTTCTCAAAGAATTTGCCCGTCGACATTATACACAGGTGACCTACGAAGTGGAAAAAGGCATACCGGAGCAGGAGGTTCGTTCGTATTTACAGGCATCGGATGAGGAACTGTTGATTGTACTCGGCGCATACAGCCGATCACCCGTTTCTCGCTGGTTACGAAACAGCATGGCCGATACGCTGATGCAGTTGTTTGATTATCCCTTGTTCGTTGCCCATACTTAAGACGCATGGATTCGCTGACACATATCGCTACCGGTGCCCTGGTTGGCGAGGTCTTTTTTGAAAGAGGATTTGGTAAGAAGGCGATGATCTGGGGTGCGCTGGCGCAAAGCCTCCCGGATATTGATTTTATCAGTGCACTTTGGCTTAGTCCGGCCGAGGCGATGGTTGCTCATCGCGGATTCACGCATTCTTTTTTATTTGCCTTGCTGATCGGGCCGGTTTTTGCCTTGCTGGCCGATAAAGTTCACCGACCGCAAACCATTCGGTTGCAACGATGGCTGCTGTTTTTTTACGTACAACTGTTTTTACACCTGTTGTTAGATGCCTGTAATGCCTATGGTATCGGGTGGTTTATTCCGTTCAATTCACAACGGGTTTCCTTCAATCTTTTGTTTGTAGCTGATGCATTATTCATGCTGCCGCCAGTATTGGTTTTGGTGGTGTTGTGTGTCAAAAATCGCTATGATCTCAGTCGAAGACGTTGGGCAACCATTGGTTTAGTGCTCCCATTTTTATACCTGGGATTAACATCGCTGCTGGCCTGCTCGGTCTATGGTGTTGTTGAGAGTAACATCACCAATCAGCAGATTCGAAGTGAGCGATGGACCATGTCGCCCACACCATTTCAGAATTTGCTCTGGTATGTAGTCATAGAACAACCGCAGGATTTTTTAATTGGCTATTATTCGGTACTGGATCAGCAACAATGGATACAATTTCATTCGATTTCGAAACAACATACGCTGGATACAGCCGTGCACGATCATCCGGAATATCAAACCCTGAAACGGTTTTCCGAGGGCTGGTATACGCTTCGGCAAGAAGGTCAAGCTATTTGGTTCAGCGACTTACGGTTCGGTCAGCGTTTCGGCTGGGAGCAGCCGGACAATGATTTTGTTTTCAAGTGGAAACTCAGTCACACACCCCAAAACAGACTGCACGTACAACAAAGCCGATTCGCAGGTTGGCAAACCACGCAGCTTCACCGGTATTTTCTACGGATTGTTGGTCGTTCATCCAGCCGACGAAAATAAAACGTGAATAAAAAAAACAACAGCTGATAAACTTGATACGAGAGCCATCGAATAAACTGGATCAGGACTGTTTTATTTTTTTGATGAAGATCAGGCGTGATTAATAGGCATTTTTCGGTGAGGATATTTTCGAGGGTTTGCAGGGAATGATTCACGAAACGATGATCGTATACATTGATATTGACTTCCACACTGGCATAGGCGCTGATATTATTAACATTGTACGATCCGATAGTCATCCAGTCCCGGTCACTGATGGCCATTTTGCCGTGTAGAATGTTGCTTTGCAGCTCATAGATCTGTACGTTTTTTCGAAGGAGCCAGTCGTATAGCCATCGCTCCGCCGACTTCGCAATCCATACATCGCTTTTCCCGGCAATGATGATGCGTATCGATACGTTTCGCTCGGCAGCACGGTTGATGTATGTGCGCATTTTTCGGCCCGGAATGAAATAACTGCCAACTAGCAAAACAGATTGTTGTGCATGAAGAAACAGCTGACGGTATGTGTCGGTGATCGTCGTTTGGTTATTGATCCAGTCATTGATACACACCGAATAGGTGATGCCGTTTCCGGTTTTTGAAACAGGTGTTTCGGTCATTAATTTGCGTATGCTTTTCCCGGAAGGGTCTTGCAACCAATGTAAACAAAGCTCCTCCAGCAAGGGCAAATGGGCGCTCTTTAGATAAACGGCGAAGTCGAGCCACGCATGGTGATGCACGCCATCAGTATACTTATCGTCGATATTCAATCCGCCAATCAGGGCCTCTTTTGCATCGACGACAACCAGTTTCTGATGCATCCGACGGGCGAAATAGCCAACCGGAGCCGGACTAAAAGAGCCATATTTACGCACACGAACACCGGCCTGCCGCAATTGTCGGATCGTTTTACGACTCATGTATGAAGAACCGAATCCGTCAATCAACACAGAAACAGCGACCTGTTCGGCCGCTTTAGCTTGTAGTAGCTGAACGATGGTATGGCCAATGACATCATCCGAAAAAATATAAAATTGCAGGTGGATGCTCGTACGAGCCTGTTGCAACATCGTGCAAAAGCGGGTAAAAAAAATGGGACCGGAGGGTAACAGCTCAATCTGCTTCGCTCGGGCCAATGGTCCTTGGGGCCTCATTGGGAGGAATAGAGTTTCTGGTAGTACTCGTCGGCCATCCGATTGCTGTCGAACATCGGATAAATATCATCCATGGCGTTCCAGGCTATGCTGGTCCAACGGCTCGGAAAATCATAATAAAGCGGCAGCACTTCCTGTTCAAGCAGGCAGAACAAATGATCGGCATCTTGTTCATCCTGCACCGGATCGGGAAGGGTGGAATCAGCCGCCGGTACCACAAATCCATTCTGTTTGTCTTTGGCAAATTCCGGATACCAGCCGTCGGGTATACCCACATTCACGGCCCCATTCATGGCTGCGCTGATGCCACTGGTTCCGGATGCTTCATGATTCAGGCGAGGCATATTCAGCCATACATCCGCACCGGCTTTCAATCGTTTCGACAGGTTTAGTTCGTAACCCGTGAGGATAACACAGTTGGCTTTGTTTTTACACAACTCCGCTATTTTATCGAAGGTGCCGATGCCGGCATAATCCATCGGGTAAGGTTTACCGGCCCAGATGATTTGTACGGGATGTTCGTTGTTGTTGATCAGTTTTTCAAAACGGTCCATATCGTTCAGCAAGAGATCGTGTCGTTTATATCCTGAAAATCGTTTAGCAAACACCAGCGTGCAGATATGGTCGTGATAGATCTCTCCACACTGATCCGCAACGAGTTCGAACAGCAATCGTTTCAGTCGTTTTTTTTCGGCCTGCCATCCGATTTCATTTTTTTCATTTTTGAGACGATATAACGAGTCCTGGTGCCAATAGCGGAAATGCTGACCATTGGTTATGGACACAATCGGACACCGATCGGGCGCCGAAGCCCAGCTCTGCTCAAGCGTCTGTAAATGTTTTTTTGAGACCGCATTGGCTTTTCGGGAGAGCTTTAAAGCAACCTGTGTATGGTCGAGTGTTTCCCCGGAAGTTTGTGTCAGTGTTCGGATCTCCGATAAGGGTACATCACAAAAAAAGCCCATTTTTTCAAGCAGCGACATGCTGCTGATTTTATTGCCGGCCGGTTCAGGGGTGTGATTCGTGTAAACCACTTGCTGTCGTAATGCCTGTTTGTCTTTTACTTTTTTGTATACCTGAAAATATAACGGCAAGGCATGTGATTCGTTCAGGTGGATGCATTCAGGTTGCCAGCTCAGTTGCTCAAATAATCGCACACTGCCTTCGCCGAGCAGGATAGATGCGGCTAGATTTGTTTCAGGATTCGCATCGTAAAGTTTATGGGAGATGGTTTGGGCCAGATAGTCGTTTTCCGAAACATCGGTGCTGAGTAAAAATAGTGGTGCGGTTTGAAAAATAAGCGGATCCAGATAGTAAACGGCTACGTGTACATCGTGTTTAGCTACCCGAATTGTGAAACGTATATTCGTTTCCGTTAAAAAACCATACCGTTTTTCTTCAAACAACACATCCATACGCTGGTCTTGTTTGCGAACCTGCGTATAATATCCATATTTCCAAAGTATACCAACCGCCACGAAGTGCTGTTTTAAATCGTAAGCACTTCGCAGATGTGAGCCAGCCAAGAAGCCAAGTCCGCCTGCATATATCTTAAGCGCTTGATCAATGCCATATTCCATGCACAGGTAAGCTACTTTCTTCTGATAGCGCTTATCCGGTTCATACGGAAATGAAAAAGTAAAAGCCATGGAAGCCAATTATTGGTTAGTAAACCACAATATGATCATTGTCGGCAGTTACCGGATGGTCTGTTTCCGGGATGAAAACATGCAGCACTCCATGATGAAAGTAGGCGCTGATGAATGCATGATCAGCTTTTTCCGACAAACGAAGCCGAAGTTGCTGAAAGGTGCCGTCGACATTTGTCTTCGGATGTCGATAAAGGATGTTCAAAAGCTGATTTTGTGTGTACAGATGAATCTGCTCTTTTTTGCAGCCTGGCATCGGAATCTCACACACATATCCGTTCAGTTCGTTTGAATAATGGGCATCATGCAGAAAGAGGTCATCGTTTGGATGTGACTTTAATCGAATTTTTTTTGGGTAAGTATGGATTGGCCGATATGAGCCGGGATAAATACATGTTTCTGTTTCCATTTTTTGATTCAAGGTATGGTTGTAAGAAGATTGATCGTATGACTATTGCTATTTAACAGGATGATGCTAATTGGATGTGATGTAGGTACTTGCCATTAGCTTGCGTATTACTATGGATAGACAAGAGGGTGCTGATTATGGCCATTTACTAAATGAGTTGATTCGTAGCGCCGAACGAGCGCAGTCAGAAATCTCGCGGATGCAACAAGCGTTATTGCAGGTCATCCACCGAAACTCGATCGTGGATATAGCCGCCAGCACGGATGTGCATTTGCAGATGCTTGAACGGATGTATAAACGATATGCCGATTCGCTCGATCAGGCAGATTCTTTTTTACAGACCAGACCGCCCGGAGACCAACATCAGTCTCTCTCCACCGATTCGACCATCTTACGTTTGTTGGAGTCGTTTCGGTTGCTAGAAAAAGAATATGCCGATACCCGGTTTTTTTGTACGCTGTTTTTATCACAGCATCGCGTATGAAAAAGCCCGCCATCGCTGGCGGGCCTCAAAACAACCCAAAGGTGCTGTCTTCATCAGGGATTCAGGTTAGTCTTCGAAGGCGTATTCCGGCTCTTCAATGACCAGTTTATTTTCAACAGTAACCACACCCGGTGCAGCCCATACCGCATTTTCTGCATCTTCTTTCTCGGCGAAGGATCGTACTTTACCGCGAAGAATGACGCGACTGCCCAATACTTCCGTTGTTACTTTGGAGGCATCGATGTTGGCGCTGCGTTGAAAAGCCGCGGTGATTTTCTGTTGCAGTTCGTAGGGAGTTATTTTTGGTTTTACGGCAATTAAATTGGTTACAAAACGAACTCCGGTCAGATTCTCGATCGTTGTTTTGGCCTGGTTGCGTTGATATTCCCATTCCACATCGCCTTCCAGTTTTACGTTGCCATCTTCCACACTCACTTTTATTTTATCTTCCGGAATCATGGTATGCCAGCGCAGGGCATTCACTACGGCCTCGGCCACTTCAGTATCGTTTTTTTTGTAGGCTGGCGATAATCCTACCTGGATATCTTCAGCAATGGCCTTGACGCCCGATACTTTTTTTACGGTTTTTTCGGCCAGTACTTTTTTAGAGTAGGTGTCGACCTGCCCCGATAAGGTTACGATTCCGTTTTTGACCGCCACACCAATCTGGGATGCATTCAGGAAAGGCTCCCATTTGAGCTGATCGATAACATCCTTTTGAATTTCCATGTCTGTTTTCATACGTGTACATTTTTATGGTTGATAGATGATTGACTGGGTTAGCGCTCGAGGGAGAGGGCAAGCAAGGCTTTTTTATTGATTTCATGTTCGGCCAGTTGCGACAACCGGTCATCGATTTGCTTTTCATTCACTTCGAATTCATGGAACAGATAGGCTGTTTTGGGTTTGGCCAGAGTGTTGGCAAAGGCGGCCGCGGTGCCATAC
>CAZZJF010000080.1:0-10088 GCA_964654325.1 uncultured Ferruginibacter sp. | reverse complement strand
GACTCCCTGGTGATTTCATCAGAGATTACGGACATTGGAAAAAAATTAACGGTTTATAACAATGAGATTGGCGCGCAGGTTTCCGGCGATTTTAAAATCCTTGAATTACCTGACGCCTTTCGTCATTTTTTAAATAAATACTACCCATTGTATGTAGAAAAGACAACCAGCCGTCTTTCGCCGCAACAGTTCTCCTTTGGAATAGTAACCAAAAACATAGAAGACTATCTCCGTTTTTTTCAAACACCCTTGCAAGGCGGCAATGATGTAAATATAACCGGGTATCTTGACCTCACCACCAAATCACCACAAGCTACCGATCCTCTCTCCAATTTTGCGCTGAATGGCAATATCCCATATATCCGATATGAGAATACCAGCGCATCGGAAATCCGCTTTTCTACCGATAATGAATTCGATACATTAATAACGAACATTCAATTCTCCGATTTACATATTGATGACACCACCTTCTTCACGAACACTCACGTTGGTATCAAATCACATAACGACAATCACGATATTAAACTATCCACCGCCTACAAAAACACGGAGAACCGAGCTTCCCTACATGGAAATATTCATACACACCCGGAAGGCATTGATATTCTTTTCAAACCTTCTTCCTTTACGTTGAATAACAAAGAATGGCGATTGGAGAAAGACGGTTCCGTCAAAATCCGAAAAGCGTTTGTGGATGTGACCGACATTCAGTTTACCAATGAAGAACAATCGATCCGGCTGAAATCGGAAGATGATAGCGAAACCGGAAAAATGAATCTTGTACTGGCGTTAAAGAATATCAACATATCAGACCTGTCAGCTATTACCGGACCCTCATTGCAAGCGGATGGTACGCTCAACGGGAAAGCCCTGATCAAAAACATCACCGATAGGCCCGTCGTGGAGGCTAGCGTTGACATTGATTCACTTCAAATCAACAACCGGCGGATTGGTAACACCCGGATTGAGGGTTCCTATGCAATCGAATCAAAAACCGGAACTGTACAGGCAAATACTGATGATGCTGTCAATCAGCTATCGATTGACGGTGCATTCAATTTCAGTGACACAGCCACCCAAACCATGCAACTGCAATTGCTGACCAAATCGGTCCAACTCGATTTACTTGAACCCTATCTGAAAGGCGTTTTCAGTCAAATCAATGGGGTGGCTTCGGGCCAATTGCAATATATCCAACACAAAGACGAAACGCCTGTTTTCATTGGCACCATGACGCTTGATAGCGCTTTATTGAAGGTTGACTATACACAGGTTGCGTATCGAGCGCAACACCAAGTGATCCGACTGGAGAAAGATCGGATTGTTTTGCAAGCTATTCAACTGAAAGACTCCCTGCAAAATTCCATGTCGCTGAATGGAACGATCCGGCATAAGGCATTCAACGGCATTTTTTTAGACAACCTTAAAGTTGAATCGTCTAAGATTGCACTCTTGAATACCACACGCAGTGACAACCCCTATTTCTGGGGCCAAATCAATGGACAAGTACAAACCACAATCAATGGTCCGGTCAATGATTTCAAAATTGATATTAAAGGTGAACCTAACCGAGTCGATACCAGTCATATTTACCTGAATACTGATTACAGCGGAGAGAGCCGCTCTTTTGATTACATCTATTTCAGATCGCCCGGAGAAAACACCCAAACACCACCCAAACAAACAACGGCCAGCAATATCAGTGTATCTCTCAATATCACAGCCAATCCTGCCTGTAAAGTAGATGTGATATTGGACGAAGAAACAAAAGACATTATCAAGGGTACGGGCACCGGTGAAATCAAAATCAATACAGGCACCAAGCAACCGATGACCATATCGGGAATCTATAACTTATCGAAAGGTGAATACACGTTCAATTTTCAAACCTTTTTTAAAAAACCATTCACGCTGTTGCAAGGTGGTGTGATCCGCTGGGATAAAAATCCAGATGATGCCTTCATCGACATCAAAGCCGAATATACCGCCGGCGGTGTTGACATCAGCTCACTTTCTACAAGCAGCGGCGTGAACAGACGGGAAGATATCCGAATCATCTCATCGTTACGGGGGTCATTAAAAAATCCGGAGATTCATTTCACATTCGAGCTGCCCGAAAAAAGTGAAAATCGTCGTGATGACCTGCTTGTCAAGCGTCTCGCTGATTTTCAAAATGACGAAAACGAAATGAACAAACAGGTTGCGAGTCTATTGCTATTCAATACGTTTATCCTAGGTGATCAGAACCTCTTCACGCAAGGAACGGCCAGTAATCTTATCACCCGGAGTATCGGAGGCATGATGAGTAATTTGTTGACAGGCTTCTTAAACCGTGAGCTCAATCGGGCAACCAAAGGCATTTTATCGACCTATATTGATATCAGTCCGACACTCGACTTGCAACGAAATGTGTCTCAGGTGCAGGCCAATGTCAAAGCCGGGTTGAAGATTTTACTATCCAACAGACTGGAAGTTTTAGTGGGTGGACAACTGGATTACAACAATCCGGCCCTTGCTCAATTCCTTGATCGCCGGGGACTGATCACACCTGACATCAATGTGGAATGGATCATCAATCGTGACGGATCCTTGCGGGTTATCGGCTTCAATCGAAGCAGCATCGACATTTCAATGAACCAACGAAATCGTTCCGGCTTGCAGCTTTCTTACCGCAAGGAAGCAAATCGTTTTTCAGATATTTTCAGAAGGAGAAAAAAGGGAGATCCGGATTAGGCCATTAGAGGCCATTTAGTATTTCATGACCCAATTTGTCGCGTTTGGTCATCAGGTACTTTTGGTTGTGTACATTCGGATTGATTTCGATAGGTACTGTTTGTACCACTTCCAGCTTATATCCGCTGATACCTGCTCTTTTTTTCGGATTGTTGGTTAACAGCTTCATTTTTGATACGCCCAGCGCATGTAGAATCTGTGCGCCAATGCCATAATCGCGTTCATCCATTTTAAAACCGAGTTGAAGATTGGCCTCTACCGTGTCCAGGCCTTCCTGTTGTAGTTTGTATGCCTTGAGTTTATTGAGGAGCCCAATACCGCGGCCTTCCTGGTTCATATATAAGAGCAGCCCTTTGCCGGCTTGTTCGATCATTTGAAGCGCTTGGTGCAGCTGATCGCCACAATCACATCGAAGTGAACCCAGGATATCGCCGGTCATGCAGCTGCTGTGCACGCGAACCAGCACTGGTTCGTCGGGAGCCCAATGCCCTTTTTTCAGGGCCATGTGAATTTCGCCGGTATTCACTTGCGTGTAGGCAATCAGTTCGAAGGTTCCGTATTGAGTAGGCATATCCACCCGAACCGATTCTGTAATAAGGGTTTCCTGTTGTAGCCGATATTGAATCAAATCCTTGATGGAGATAATGCGGAGATCGAATTTTCGGGCAATCTCCATTAGTTGAGGAAGCCGGGCCATGGTGCCGTCTTCATTCATGATTTCGACAAGGACCCCGGCTGGTTTCAATCCGGCTAATACCGATAAATCGATCGTGGCTTCGGTATGTCCGGCACGTCTGAGCACACCACCGTTTTTGGCTCGGAGTGGAAAGATATGTCCCGGACGGCCCAGGTCGTCGGGTTTTGTATTTACATCGATCAGTGCTTTGATGGTTTTAGATCGATCTTGTGCGGAGATACCGGTTGTGCAACCGTTGCCCAGGAGATCTACACTAACCATGAAAGCCGTTTCATGCATTGAGGTATTATGGCTGACCATCGGCTGCAAATCCAGTTCTCGACAACGATCTTCGGTCAGGGCTGCACAAATGAGTCCGCGACCGTGGATACTCATGAAATTGATGATTTCAGGGGTGGCATTTTCAGCAGCGGTGATGAAATCACCTTCGTTTTCACGATCCTCATCATCGACGACAATGACCAGTTTCCCGTTCCGGATGTCGTCAATGGCCAACTCAATAGGATCCAACATAAAACACGTTTTCGCAAAGGTAGGATGGTTTGGGCAAGATTGGGAAATTGGTGCTGAAATAGGGCCAATCACATCCCATAAGTTATTCCGTAAAGTGGAAAACTGTTAATATCATTTTAACAAATATTTCCTTCCTTTACACCATAAAACAATCTATATGCATATGAACAAATGGATTTTCCTGTTTCTGCTAATGGCAGGTATCCCTTTTTGCGGGATCGGTCAGGTAACCACCAGTAACCTCTCGGGTACGGTTAAGAACCGTTCCGGAAATGGCCTCTCTGGTGCCACCATAACCGCAATCCACGAACCCACCGGCACGGTTTATACGTCGGTTGCACGTGGTAGCGGTCGGTATGATATTAATAACATGAACCCCGGCGGACCTTATTCCATCACGGTTACTTTCACCGGTTTTGAAGTGAATAATGAAAAAGATGTATACCTGGTATTAGGAGAAACAAAACGTTCAGATTTTACCTTAGTCGACAAAACCGATCAGCTAAAGGAAGTGGTCGTTGTTGGCAGTCGTGTTTCAACACCTAAAAACGGTGCTGAAACAACCATCGATCGTCAAAAAATAGGACTATTGCCAACGATTGGACGAAACATCAACGACTTCGTGCGTTTTACACCACAAACCAAAATAACGGCCAACGGCGGTATTTCCATCGCCGGACAAAACAACCGATACAATGGATTTCTGATCGATGGAGCTGTAAACAATGATGTATTTGGATTAAGTGAGACCGGAACCAATGGTGGACGTGCCGGCACACCGCCTATCAGTATCGATGCGGTAGATCAAATTGTCGTGCAACTTTCTCCATACGACGTATCTCAAGGTAATTTTACCGGTGGTGCCATCAATGCCATCACCAAAGCCGGTACCAACAATTTTCATGGTACTGCTTACTACATCTTCCGTAATCAGGATATGGCCGGTAAAACACCTGGCAATCTGGTAGACTCGCTGCGTACCCGACTCTCCGATTTTGATAACAAAACCTATGGTTTCTCTGTTGGCGGACCTATCATCAAAAACAAAGCGTTCTTCTTTGTAAATATGGAGCAACAGGATGATATTCGCCCCCAAGTATATGCTCCCACTACCACAACAAACGGCTTCAATATCAAAGACACTGTTGACGCCTTGGTTGGATTCCTGAAAACAAAATACGGATATGATCCAGGCGATTACCTGAATAACCCGGATCGCGTCAGCCGTACCAACCTCAATACACGTCTCGACTTTAACCTTAGCTCGATGAACAAGCTTACCGTCAGCTACCGCTACACAAAAGCTGAACGTTACAATCCGGGTAGAAGCTCCAATACAGTCATCAACTTCACGAATGGCGGAGAATATTTCCCAAGTACGACACACTCCGGCAACATCGAACTCAACACCAAGTTCAGCAATAAAGCCAACAATAAATTCCGCGTGTCGGCTACCGATGTGGTCGATGACCGTGGTGCTACCGGCACGTTGTTCCCTAGTGTGACGATTACCGGTTTTAATGGCGGCCCATCGATCAACTTCGGTTCGGAAGCCGCTTCTACTGCCAACTTGCTCAAGCAACGAATCATCAACTTCTTTGACGTTTTTAAATATTATTCCGGTAAGCATGCATTTAGTTTAGGTGCCGACGTGGATATCAATTCTTCATACAATCTGTTCATGAACCGTGCAATTGGTCAATACACTTATTCTGCATTGGGCGCAGCAGGTCCAAACCAAATCAACCCTCTTCAGGCTTTCTATCGCGATCTGGGCCCATCCCGTTATCGTCGTTCATACTCGTTGGTTGATGCCGGAAACAAAGGCGGTGATGAGAACGTAAATGCGGCAGCTAATTTCAAATCGCTTCGTTTGGGCTTCTTCATCAACGACGATATCAAAATCAACGATCAGTTCACGCTCACCGTTGGTCTTCGGGCTGATAAAACATCCTTCCTTACCGATGTGCCTGTTGACAATTTCTTCAATGACACCGCTTTGCCCGTTATTGCCAACGTGTATGATCTAAAAGGCGCACGCAGTGGACAGAAATTTTCACCAACCTGGCAGCTCTCTCCTCGTATTGGCTTCAAATACAACATCGACGAAGAAGACCTCGTGGTACGTGGAGGTGTTGGCGTTTTCGCCGGACGGACACCGCTGGTATGGCCCGGCGGTCTTTACCAAAATGCCGGTGTGTTGATTGGACAGCTTGACCAACGGGCGGCATTCAACGCCGCTGTGCCTATCGGCACCCCTGCCGCTCCGCTGCCATTCGTATCTGATGTAAATAACCAGTACACGCAGGCTTCATTCGGACTTTCACCCGCTTTATTGAAACCGCAAGGCGACATGAACATCATTGCCGACAACTTCAAGCTGCCAACCGTATTGCGTACGTCCCTGGCAGCCGACAAGAAACTCGGAAACGGATGGACCCTCAGCACCGAAATGATTTTCACCAAAAACATCCATGAGGTAGACTGGATGAATGTGAATTTCCAAAAACCTACCTTATTCTCCGATGGCCCCGACAGACGCCTGGTCTACTCCTACACGGGCAATCCAACGCAGTTTGTGTATCGCCCAACCGGTGCTACCGCAGCTGCTCGCAACCCATACACCAATGTGATTCTCATCCAAAACACTACCGGTAAAAAAGGATACTCGTACAATTTTACCGTATCGATCGACAAACAAAGTAAAAAAGGATGGGTATTTAATGCTGCCTATACCTACGGAAGTTCCGTGGTTCGCAATGAAGGAACCAGCTCTATCAATACCTCCAACTGGCAAAACATGGAGGTTGTAAGCAACCGTAACGCCGTTGGACTCTCTCGCTCCGACTTCGATCTGGGACATCGCATCTTCGGTTTACTATCGAAGAAATTCAATTACTACCGAAACAAAATGTCCACCACCGTGGCATTGGTTTATAACGGACAATCCGGCAATCCTTTCAGCTACACGATGGCCAACCGTAGTTTCTCCGGCGATGCCGTTAGCTTCAACGATCTGATGTATGTACCCGCCAGTCGTGCCGAAATGGATCAAATGGTATTCCTCACGCGTTTGACCGGCGCCGCTGCGACTCCGGCTGCCAATGCAGCTGACATCGTCGCTCAGAAAAATGAATTCGAAGCGTTCATCCAAAGTGATCGCTACCTGAGTAAGCGTCGCGGACAATTTGCTGAACGTAACGGAGCTCGTTTGCCCTTTACGCATATAATTGACCTGAATATTACGCAAGACTTTACCGTTAAAGCAGGTAAAACCATGCATAATCTTTCTGTTCGGTTCGATATGTTCAACTTCACCAACTTCCTGTCCAAATATGCCGGACGCCAGTACTTTGTAAGCTTCGATCAAGCTAATCCATTAAGCTTTGAAGGATTTACAGGAACCAAAGCGCAATACAAGTTCTTCAAGCCGAATAACAATAACCCGGCTATTTTGAGCGATGGTATCAATCCGTTCAATAGCAGTCGCTGGACGGGTCAGTTGACTATCCGCTATAGTTTTTAATTGACCAAGACCAACTCCATACAAAACGCCCCGATTACGGGGCGTTTTTTGTTTTTACCGATTGGTGATTATTGTGCAAAGACCTTTTGCAGCAATGAACTTACCCGGGCGGCCGGATTTGCGCGAATGTTTTGCTCTTCTTTGGCAATGGTCGTAAAGATGCCGGATAGGGATTTTTCGGTAACATATGCCGCCAGATCAGTATTGACTTTTTTGGAAGAGAACCGGTTATACTGGGTAAAGACGTCTTTCCAATACTTGGTGGCATTTGTTTTTTTCAATGAGGCCTCCACAATGGGTCTGAATTTATCTGTCAGCGATGCCGTTGTTTTTGAACGTAGATAGTCGGTGGCTGCCGTGTTATTTCCACGAAGAATTTGCAGGCCATCCGTTATGGTCATATCCCGTATAGCTTCAACAAAAATGGTACCGGTGCCGGCTACAGCATCCTCGGCAGCCCGGTTCATGGAGAGAATGGCTTTATCGACCAGCGATCCCATGCCCATTGAGCGGAGTGTTTTGGATACTTTCTCAGCCTCAGGTGGCATCAAAATTTTCAGCGCAGCATCCTTAAAGAATCCATCAGCTGCGCCCAACTTGGTGACCGATTTAGATGAACCGAGTGAGAGAGCTTCTTTCAGTCCGTTAATGATGTCATCCTGGCCCAGTTGATTGCTGCTTGTTGAACCGGTTAATACAGATGAAGCAACTTGCTTCACGGTAGAATCAACCGGCAGCTTAGATGTTATTTTGTTTAGATTGAATTGTGCATTGGCGCAAAAACCCGATACACAGCATATTGGAACTAGTAGCCATTTTCTCATGATATAACATTTACTCAAAAATAGAACGCCGGACTGAATAAACAATCCGGCGCCTTTAACCCCCAAAGAAAAGCGTTATGGTTTAACAATTTTTTGCACTTGTCGCTCAGCGCCTATGCCTACCTGTATGAGGTAGACACCCGCGGGATACGCACTCATATCCATTTGAACTCGCTCACTGCTGGCTTGCTGAATATGTTTCAGCGCAATGCCGTTGGAGTTGGTCAGCACAATTGATTTTCCAGTTAATGTATATCCCTCCGAGGCCGTAATGGTCAGCGATTGAACGACCGGATTGGGGAACGCAGACACTATCGGACGAGCAACCTCTACTGATTGTGTTGGTGGTGTCGCCGGAGTCGGGAGATCAGCACCGGATGCCAATGTACTGTCGCAGGCAAACGAACTCATGAATGAGTTCCGAGGTCCGCCTACCGCAAACAGGCTTCGCATTTTTTTCTTTTGTCCATGAGTGAATAGATTCATGCAGGCATCGTTGGTATAATCCATGAAATTCATGAACATATCTCCTGAGGCATTGGATGAGCAAGTACTCATGCGGGGAAATACCGGACAATTGATATTATACCCAGCCTGCGGCGGTGTGTCTTCAATACCGTCTGATCCACAGGCATTATCACCCCAAATATGCTTCAATCCGAGCCAGTGCCCCACTTCATGTGTTGTCGTACGCCCTTTGTTGAAAGCAGGCTGCAGAATGCCAGTCGTGCCAAAAGCATTGTATTGAATGACAACGCCATCCTTGTCTGCTTGCGAACCGGGTAATGAGGCATAACCAATGGTATTGCCTTGCAGGTTACAAACCCATATGTTCAGGTATTTGCGTGAATCCCAGGCGTCATCTCCACCGGCCGCACTGAATTTAACAGCATCGTCCAGTGAAAAAGCGGATTTGGTGGTGTACTTGCGAATGATACCGCGAGCGGGTCGTCCGCGAGGATCTACCTGTGCTAGGCAGAACATGATGCGACAGTCAGCAGCAGCCGTTGCAAAAGCTCCGGGCGTTTGAGCGGCATCGGCATTCATCCGACGAAAATCATTATTCAACACCGCCAGTTGAGAAAGAATCTGTTGATCGGAGATATTTTGGGTTGCGTTATTATATAAAACATGAATCACCACCGGTACAGTCAGAATTTCGTCTCTCACCGTATCGCGCTGATATGTAGAAGTCGAAGGATTGTTGGCAAAAACCGACGGATTCACACGGGTATATTCCGACGAACCGCATTGACGTTGTGCCAGGGTTACCAGTCCAAGTAAACAAAACAAAAATGATAGTAAAACCTTCATGAAACGGATTGAAAATGATGATTAAATCATTTTTCAATACGATATTGAATCAGTCTTTGAAGGGATGGTGGATCTTTGGGGTGGTTGCTCGTAGGATGCTACTCTTGTAATCTGGCAATCCAGTTGTTTTGCCATTATTCCGTGAAAATAGTTCGCCATTTCGGGGAATACAAGGAATTTCCGCCGTTTTTTTAATTTTTTTCCGTCGAAAGGATTGCCGAATTGTAAATTAGCACCCTAATTAATCAAAATGAATCGATTATACATAGCCGCATTGGTCGTCCTGATGGGCTGCGGCGACGCTGAAAACACCCCGGAAACCCCTGAAGAAACGACCCCGCCCAGCGTCACAACGGGTGTGAAGCCACTGTCGTTTTCCGTCATAAGCCGTATACCTCACGACACCGGTTCATACACACAAGGACTTGAGATTGTTGATGGCAAAATTTATGAAGGTACCGGAGACTACGAACAGTCG
>CAZZJF010000079.1:0-10227 GCA_964654325.1 uncultured Ferruginibacter sp. | reverse complement strand
GTAGCGGTTACACTGAAAGAAGCTGTACCACCCGAACAAGCAGAAACAGCCTGCGGTTGTGCAGCTATAACGGCATTGTTGCTTACGGTCAATGTGGCTCCGGTTGATGTGAGCGAAGAGCCGCAAACAGGGCTGTTTATAATTACCCGGTATCGGTTATTATTCATTGAGGCCGATACGTTATTGATAGCGAGTGTTGCATTGGTTTCCCCGGGCATATTGGTCCAGGTGGCTCCACCATCGGTACTGATCTGCCATTGATAGGTTAGGCTGCTGCCCGTAGCTGTAACACTGAATGATGCATTGTTGCCAGCGCAGGCACTTGTGTTGGACGGCTGTGTGGTGAAATTGGCCGGTTCGTTAACCGTCAGTGTGACATTATTTGATGTGATGTTGCCATTGCAGCCCGTTACCACAACATGATACTGGTTGTTATTCAATGTAGCAGATGGACCACTGATCGGATAGGTGCTGCTTGTTGCTCCGGGAATATTAGTAAAAGTTGTTCCACCATCGGTGCTTACCTGCCATTGATAGGTCAGTCCACTACCGGTAGCGCTTACACTAAATAGCGTGGTTACCAAGGCGCATGTCGTTTGACTGGTTGGCTGGGTTGTAATGGCTGCCGGATTGCTTACTGTTAGTGTTGCGGCTTCTGATGTGGCACTCGAGGGACAGGCATTACTCACAATCACCCGGTATTTATAGTTGTTCATTGCGGCCGTTGTGTTGCTGATCGTGAATGTGGTGTTTGTGGCACCGGCAATATTCGACCAAGTAGCTCCACCATCGGTACTCATCTGCCATTGGTAGGTATTGGCTGTTCCGGCTGTGGTAGCCGTGAATGTGGCTGAGCTGCCCAGACAAGCATTGACATTGGCCGGTTGAGTGGAAATGCTGGCGGCCGTGCAGGAGTTGAAAGGTAGGATGATGGTAAACGTGTCACTCGTTCCTACGCGTATACCGCTGCCGGTAAAGAGATTGCTTTGGATTTCAACGAGCGCCTGATTTTTGATGGCTATATCATCCACATACCAACCTTCTAAATTCGTGCCCACATCCGTGGTGAAACGGAATCGGATTTTCAGGTTTTGATTCGCGTAGGGCGTCAGGTTTACTTTGGTTTTGATAAATGCGTTGCCGCTACTTCCCGACCAGGCCAGACGACCATTCAACAACGTTGTTCCATCCATTGTGGCGATGTAACCGCCTGAAATGATGTTCGGTTGCATGTCGGTCCAGGTTGTTCCTCCATCGGTACTGGCTTCGAGAACGCCGCCGTCATAAGTACTTTCTGTGTTGTACCAATGGCGGAAACTGAGGTTTGGCGGATTGCTTCCCATTGGGATGGCCGTTGTTAACGTCAACCGCTGATCCGATGTGGTATCGGTGTTGTTGGAGAAATAGGATTTGTCGGGACTGAATGAACGAGCGGTGGATACACTCCAGAATCCTCTGGCTACGGTACCGGTGGCTGTCCAGGTAGCCGGATTAATGCTTGCTGTGTTGACGTTGTCTTCAAACAAGGTAACGGTAGGATAGTATGAACCGTTATTCACCAGAACCGTAAACGAATAGGTTTGTGTGGTGCCTGCCCCTTGCGTAACGGTGAAGCTAACAACGCGATTGGCAGCATTATACGTTCCGCCGCTCACATAGGTGACGTTGGTTGGTAACGTATCGGTCAACAAGAAATTGGTGACACCGCCACAAGATGTCGTTGTAACGGTATTGGTGTAGGTTACTTGTTGACCCTCCGGTATTTGAGTCACGCTTTGTGTGAGTTGTACACTGGCTCTTCCGATTGTGAAATCGGGAGTCTGATCGGTTACGCTGCCGGATGAGCCCTGAGATGCGTTGGCGCCCATACCACGTCTGCGGAAGGCTTCCCAGATGGCGCACTGATGTGCTCCGTTATAAAGCAGTTGGTCTGCACGCAGAATAGCGTCGCGGGCATCGATGAAGCCCGGACTGCAGGGCTGCAGCTTCATTCCTTCGATTACCAGGCGAAGTGCGATACTGTTACCACCGCCGGCACCCGGATTGTAAATATTCGGATTGATACTACCGACTTGATTGATGATGTTCCAGGTCATATCCCACAGCGTCGCACACCAGATTTCACCGCGAGTGTGAACTTGAGATGATATGGTAACGCCGTATGATCGGTTGTTGACGGAGAAGTTGGTGCAATAGCGCTGTCCGCGGATACCCAATCCCGTAGCCGATTGACCGGCAGCGTATGTGCCAATGCCTCTCGGTGTATTGAAACCGGTATTCAGGGAAGAGCCGGCCCAGTTTTGCGTGTACATCAGCGCGAAATAATCGCTCCAGCCTTCGCCCATTTGTTCGGCATTTTGTAAACAGCCGGCCTGAGCAGGTCCGCCGGTGAGTCGGTTAGAAATACCATGGGTAAACTCATGAGTGACGATTCCGTTGTCAAGGCTTCCGTCTTTTTGAGGGCTGCCGCTCCACAGATACATCTGCATGCGGCCGCTGCCACCGTCGGCCGGTGTAGCGAAGTTGGCATTATTGGTACCGGAGCCATCTTGACAATCGGCGTACACAAAATCGTTACCGGCACCGCCTCGTCCCTGGTTGCTGGCCTGGAAATTACCGGACGGTTCATCAAATCCATACAAATAGGAAATATCGTGAATTACATTATTCCAGTAGAATAAGTTTGTTAAACTGAATTGCTGATTGGGATTTGGCGTGGTTTGCGTTGGAGCCACCGTGAAGTTTGGTGTGTAATCAAAGTTCAGTGGATCAGCCGGTGTAGTAGAGTTTCCGGGTGTACCGGTACCATTGTTGCCATTGACATCTTCCTGCACCCAAACATTATTGCCTCGTGTGTAATTAAAATCGATGGTGCCGTTGCTGTGCCAGTTCAACGAAGTTGCATTGCCAGGGGCTGATTGCCAGGGGTTGGTCACCAGCGTGTGCGCGCCACCGGTATGTATTGGACTTTCGGCAGGGAATGGAATGACACGGTAGGTGGCATTGTTCACTAAGGACGGACTTTCATCCAATGCCTGTTGTGTTGAAGTGGCTTGCTTATCATCGTGGCTGTGTGTATGATCCGTGCAGGCCTGATTTCCATTCGGGGCATCCCAATTACAGTAAACGGTCAGGTTGCTGACGTCAATCACCGAATTATTTTTGGCATTCACGCGAACCATCCAGTAATCGGATGAGGTGGTGGGGATGACATAGATCTGCCAAGCTAGCTCAACCGACGCACCATCCTGCACCGGAACCCACATCAGTTCCGCGGTGATGTTTTCACGGGCGATGTCCAGCGCTTCAAAGGTCAGCAAGTTGCCTTTATCATTACTTGAGAGAACAGAAGGAATGGTTGTAAATGGAATCTTACGATCTTTTAAGGCGGTCACCAAGGCCTGATCGGCTGAAATACCCGGGGTTCCTGAAAGGCCTTTGGTTTTCTTTTCCATGCTGATCAGCAGTGAACCGGCCTTGGAGACCAATTGGTCGTTTTTGAAAGCCAATACCAAGAGCTGATTGTATACCGGCAAATCCAGGTAGGCTTGTTGAAGGTAAACCAGTTGTGTATTGGAGGAGGAATTGAAATAAGTATTGCTCACGCGAACGTTGTTTAGTTGCGTTTCAGTGAGTCCGATTTGCTCTCGGTTTTTACGAACCAGTTGCAGCGCGCGATCGTTGTCGGATAGCTGTGCAAACGTAACCATGGCAGAAAAGGCAAACAGAAGAAAGAGGAAACTTTTTTTCATTTGTTGGATAGATTGATCAATGATTGTCCTCTGCTTGCTGACAGAGGGTTTTGGTCGCGTAAGGTACGTTTTTTTGCAGTCAATTTTGGCCTGTTGAATAAAACAAAAGCCCCATGGTTAGGGGCTTTAAACAAGAGTTGGTATTCTTTATTTTTTGGATATGTTCCGTACGTAGAGGCGATTCCCGTTTTCATCTAAGATTTCAAGGATATAAATACCGGATGCGAGGAAAGTCATATCCAGTTCATACCGATTATAGCCGGAGGTTCGATTGGCTGATTGCTGGATGACTTTAGCACCTTTGGCATCGTATACCTGGATTAGGATACTTCCCGAAGTGGTGTTTTGGTGATAGGTTACTATGGATAGGGGGCCGGCGGTAGGATTAGGATAAATGAAAATTTCGGAGGTGGCGGAGTCGCCGATGACCAGCTCATTGGATTGATTGTCGCAGAGACCGATGGCCTTCGCTTGGTAGCGCCCTCGCATGCTAAAGTCTACGGTGATTGAGCGGCCTTGGACACCCGGAACGCGAATGCCGTCTTTATACCATTCAAAATCATTAGAGGATGGAATGGCATTGGCAGTGAGGGTGGTGGTCAGTCCAGGATAAAGTTGTTGTATCGGACTTGCCGTCAGTGTAACTATCGGGGTCGGGAAAACGAAAAGCGTGGCTTGGGTACTGGTGGCACCGCATGGATTACCCGTGATAACCACCCGGTATTGATGGTTGTTTTGACTTGTGCCCACCGTTGAAACGGTGTAGGTGGGGTTGACCGCACCATTGATATTGGTAAACGTGGAGCCGCCATCGGTACTGACTTGCCACTGGTAGGTAGTATTAGTTGCTTGAGCAACCACGCGGAAGGTGGCAGTACCGCCCGTGCAAACTGTTGTGTCTGCCGGGTTTTCGGTGATGGTCGCAGCAGCCAGTACGCGCAAGACGGCAGCTGCCGAGGTAATTGGTTGTGCTGCGCAGCTGCTTCCGATGAGTGCTCTGTATAGGTAGTTGTCCTGCGACGACGAAACCGTGTTGATCGTGTAGGTAGCTGTTGTTGCTCCGCTGATGTTATTGTAGTTTGCTCCACCATCATTGCTAAACTGCCACTGATAGGTAAGGACTGGACCGGTTGCTAATACTGTAAAAGAAGCGCTATTGCCTGGACAAACCGACACGCCGCTTGGATCCGAACCAACGGAAGCGCTTTGATTGACCGTAAGCCGGGCGGTCAACGAAGCAATGTTGTTGCTGCACGGGTTGGTCAAAAGCACCCGATACTGATTATTGTTCATCGCCAAAACGGCGTTGTTTATTTGCAGAATGGCATTGGTTTCTCCATTCAAATCAGTGAAAGTGGCGCCATTGTCGGTGCTGATCTGCCATTGGTAGGTAACGGCTGTTCCGGCTGTTCCGGCCGAAAACGTGGCGGTCGCACCCTCGCACACGGATTGGTCAGTCGGTTGTGAAATAAACGAGGCAGGCGTGTTGACGGTCAAAAGTGCCGGATTGCTGGCGATCCCCGTCGCATCACAACTGAAAACAAGTACGCGGTACTGGTAATTATTCTGCCCAGCGGATACGGACGTGACGTTATATGCGGATCCTGTTGCGCCCGCAATATTCGTATACGTGTTACCACCATCGGTGCTTACCTGCCATTGATAACTCGGGTTCGTGGCTGATACTACGGCATTGAAGAGTGCAAGTTGCCCTTCACATACCGTGATATCGCCCGGTTGTAACGTGAATATAGGCGGGTCGGATACTTGCAGGGTGGCAGACTGGCTGGTTACATCCGCGGAGCAGGTGCTGCTAATGATGGCCCGGTACTGATAACCGTTTTGGATTGAAGAGACGGCGTTCAACGTCAGTGTTGCTGCAGTGGCTGCCGGTATATTGTTGTAGGTGATACCACCATCGGTACTTACTTGCCATTGATAGCTGAGTCCTCCTCCAATTGCGTTGACGACAAATGTGGCGGTATTACCGCTGCATGTCAGCGTGGTGGCGGGCTGCAGGGATATGCTGGTTTGATTTGATACGGTTAGCGTTGCCGGACTCGACGTTAACGGCGTTGCCGCACAACCGGAAAGAACTACCTGATACTGATTTGCGTTGAGAGAAGCGCTAACACTCGAAAGCGTGTACGAATTACCGGTAGCACCTGTGATATTCGAAAATGCTGACCCCCCGTTTGTGCTGACCTGCCATTGATAGGTGACCGGGTTGCCTGTTGTCGTAACACTGAATGTAACATTAGATCCTTCACAGGCGCCGACTGATTGTGGTTGCGCACTAATCGCTGCCGGAGTTTGTACTGTTAATAAAGTGGCGGTAGATGTGGCGGTTGAAGGACAGTTGTTGCTGATCAGTACCCGGTACAACCGGTTGTTCATCGACTGAGTTACGCCGGTAATGGTGAGTGTTGCAGCCGTGGCGCCGTTGATGTTCGTGTATGTATTTCCGTTATCAGCAGATTCCTGCCATTGATAACTCGGATTGCTGCCGTCGGCATTGACTGTAATACTGGCATCTGATCCGGCACAGGCAATCAGGCTGGCGGGTGGTTGGGCGTTTACGGAGACGGATACACAGGTTACTACCTGAACAATGCGCGTAACGGTATCGTTGTATGCCATCCGTATGCCGGAAGCATTGAATAAATTGGTTCGGATATTGATGACGGGCTCTTTTTTAACCAATAGATCATCTACATACCAACCGTTACCGCTATTGCTGTTGTTGCTGCCGAAGCGGAAACGAAACCGGATGTTTTGTCCGGCATAACGACTTAGGTTAACCGAAGAACGGATGAAGCCACCGTTGTTGCCAGACCAGGCCAGGCGTCCGGCGATCGGGTTTGCAGATCCGGTTGCGAGCACTGCATTGGGATATCCGGACGTAACCTCGTTGCTAAGATCGACCCAGCTCGAGCCATTGTTGGTACTGATTTCTACGGTGCCTCCGTCGAATCCGCTTTCGGTGTTATACCGGTGACTGAACTGCAACGATGCGGTGTTGTTGCCCGTATTCAGGGGGTTTGTGTTGGCCAGTGTCTGGTCAGAGATTGCTGCGCTGTTCGGCGTGAAAAAGGCGTTGGGGGTACTCTGACTGAACGTGTTGGAAACACTCCAATTATTGGCTGTTGTGGAGGCTGCTGTGAAGGATGTCGGAATGGACGCGCCAGTAACCGATTCCTGCAAGAGGGTATCGGTGGTAAAATAGCTGCCCGCATTCACGGTAACCGTGTAGGAAAACGTTTGTGTTTGACCGGTTGTAAAATTCACAGGGAAAGAAACGACCCGACTACCCGCGTCGTACGTGCCTCCCGACAAATAGGTAATGTTTGTAGGCAGGGTGTCTCGTAATACATAGTTGGTAACCGGACTACAACTGCTCACCGTTGTTGTATAGATGATTGTTTGGCCTTCGACCGCATCAACGGTGTTTTGATTCTTTGTAATTTTAACGAGGGGTGTGTAGTCGGCAACCTGATCAGTCACACTGTTTGATGATCCTTGTGTAGCATACAGGCCCATGCCTCTTCGGCGGAAGGCTTCCCAGATGGCACACTGATGTGCGCTGCCATATAAAATGGAATCGGCTTTTAGTAACGCATCACGGCCATCGATGAAGCCCGGACTGCAGGGCTGCAGTTTCATTGCTTCCGTAACCAGTTTCAATGCGATGCTATTGCCGCCAGTGGCGCTGGTATCGTATATGCTTGGATTGATTACGCTGACCTGATTGATGATATTCCAGGTCATATCCCAGAGGGTTGCACACCAAATTTCACCACGTTCGTGAACGGCTGTGGTAATGGTGTTGGCAAACACTTTGTTATTTACGTCAAAGTCAGTAGAATAAACCTGGGTGCGGATGCCCAATTGATTGGGAAGTTGTCCAATGACATAGGTACCAATGCCCCGCGATGTTTGAAACCCGCTGTTCAAATTGGATGTAGCCCAGTTTTGGGTAAGCATCAATGCATAAAAATCACTCCATCCTTCGCCCATTTGTTCGGCGTTGGCCAGGCAAGATGCCTGTGCAGGACCTCCGGTCAGGCGGTTGCTGATACCATGCGTGAATTCGTGAACAATAACTCCATTATCAGCGTCACCATCCCGCTGAGGGCCTACGGCCAAGGTCACATTCAAATTGTTGCTCAGTTGGTTCTTGAGCGTCTGACCATCGTTTATGGAAATCATGACAGCTGGGATAGTAATGGTATTATCTGTTCCACCCATAATGATTGGGCTGCCGGAAACGTTGTTGACCATGATTACAGCGATGGCACCGGCGATCTGCGCATTTTTTACTTTCACGGTGAAATTGCAGTTGCCGCGGTCAATCAGTGCAATTTTTCCGAGCACAGAATTGGAAGGAACACCGGCACAGGCCTCATGGGTAGTTCCAGCCGCGTTGTCGTTGTAATAGACCACATCTCCGGTTCGTTGTCCTACATTCGATAGTTTATTGGCTGTACTGAAATTACTTTCTACGGCCTGGTATTGACCGGCGATTGTGGCGGGTGTATTGACCGTGAGGGTAGGCACAGAATTCCATAGATACATTTGCATTCTGCCGGAGCCACCATCGGGTGGAGTGGAGAAGTTAGCATTATTGGTTCCGCTTCCGTCTTGTGCATCGGCGAGTACGAGGTCATTGCCGGCTCCACCCCGGCCCTGGTTATTGAATTGAAAATTGCCGGCCGGTTCGTCAAAACCGTATCGGTACGTGATATCGTGAACGATATTATTCCAGTAAAAGAGATTGGTTATGTTGAAAGCCTGGTTGTTGTTTCCGGCTGTTTGTGTGGGTGCGGCTGTAAAATCGGGGACGAAATTAAAACTCAGTGGATCGCTGGTTGTTGTGGATGTAGCCGGAGTACCTGTACCGTTATTTCCGTTTACATCCTCTTGTGCCCATACGTTGTTTCCGCGTGTGTAGTTATAATCCGTTGTGCCGGTGCTATGCCATTTCAAGGTGGTGGCATTACCCGGTGCGGCATCCCAGGGATTGGTTACCAGGGCTTGATTGCCCGGGGCATGGGCCGGACTTTCATACGGAAATGGAACGACCCGATAACTGGCGCCATTGATGATCATTGGTTGTTGCTGGATGAATTTGTTTGTCCAATGGAGCGATTCTTCGGATGGATTGAGTATGCTCTTTTGATTGATTTTAGGCGACTCCCAGACAAATCCCTCTCGGTTGTGTGCATGGTTGTCTTCTCCGTAACAGTACACGGTCAGGTTGTTTTCGTCGATGATCGTGTTTGTGTGGGCATCAATACGGATCATCCAGTGATCGGCTGTTCCGGCTGGAACCAGGTATACCTGCCAGGCCAATTTTACTTTTTTTCCATCTTCAACAGGAACCCACATCAATTCGGCGGTGATATTTTCCGTAGCAACGCCTGCTTTTCCGACAGAGATTTTTCGCCCGGGGATCAGGGTAGACGGGATAAGGGTTTGGTAATTGCTGATTTTTTTCAAGCGAAAAGCCGTTAAAACAACTTCCTCCGGCCGTACCGCGGGTTTAACCGATACACCGCCTGTTTTTTCGTCCAGGTCGGATAACCAGTTGCCCGTTTGTGAAACCAGCTTACCATTCAAAAATCCAAGCGATTGAATGCTGTTATAGATGGGGATGTGTTGATAGGACTGTTGCAGGTATACATACGACAGGCCAGAACTTGTACTTACATAGGCGTTCGAAACGTCGGAGGATTGGATATCGGCAATCGACAGGCCCAGTGCGTCTTTGTTTGCATAGATCAGTCCCAAGGCCTTTGAGCGGTCTAGGTCTTGTCCAAATACCAGGAAAACGGTCATCAAAAAACTAACAGTCAGCAGCAGATTCTTCATATAAAAATAAATAAAAATATAAATATTCGTTATTCGGTGATGGGGTACCCAAAACGAGCCGAAAAGTACGTTATTTCTAACACTTCAGCGGGCTTTGCGTTCACTGGCCTTATCCGGCAGTTATCAACGAATTGATTTCGTGAAAACCGTTGTTTTTTTTGTTCCGAGGGCTGTCAATCCCTACCTTTGCCCCGATTTTTAAAACGCTAAATCATCATTGAGATATGGTAGACATTAAACCGGACGAAATATCGGCGATTCTTCGTCAACAGTTAAGCAATTTCAATATCGGAGCCAGCCTCGAAGAGGTGGGAACTGTACTGCAAGTGGGTGATGGTATTGCCCGTGTGTATGGATTGAGTAATGTACGCTCCGGTGAGCTTGTTGAATTCAAAAACGGGGTTAAGGCGATCGCGTTGAACCTCGAAGAAGATAATGTGGGTGTGGTATTGATGGGTGACAGCAGTGAGATCAAGGAAGGTGACCAGGTTAAACGGACCGGCAAAATCGCTTCGATCAAAGTAGGCGAGGGCATGTGCGGTCGTGTTATCAATACACTTGGAGAGCCCATTGATGGCAAAGGACCATTGAAAGGAGAGTTGTA
>CAZZJF010000078.1:0-10262 GCA_964654325.1 uncultured Ferruginibacter sp. | reverse complement strand
GTTGAATAGCTGCTTGTTTTGTCTAAAATGGAACAAGTTCCTTTTGTTGAATAATTTGCCCTTTTTCTATTTTTAAAATCAACAGCAGAAATGGGTAGATGGCAGTATTTTGGTAATAAAAAAAACAGCATTGGTTTTTTCATTTTCCGTGTATTGTGTTTAACTTACACTTTCAAATCCGTCCCACTCGATTGCTGTTTTCGTGCTCTTCGATTTTCTTTACTTGAATTTTCATGTTTGTCACTAACTACCGGTGCCTGTAGTAACGGCATGGTATCTTGCTAGGAATGAACAGATACCGAATCATTGGATGTGTTCAGAAGAGTAGTTGACATCACCATTTTCAAGTAGGCATTCATCGCAACAAAAAATTGGAAGGTTTAGAAATAACACATTTAACATGAACAAACAATCAATGAAACCGGTTAATGAATTGACCCAATCTTCGAACGTTTTATGTGGCGATAGCTG
The DNA here is from genome assembly GCA_964654325.1 of uncultured Ferruginibacter sp. Classification (GTDB taxonomy): domain Bacteria; phylum Bacteroidota; class Bacteroidia; order Chitinophagales; family Chitinophagaceae; genus Ferruginibacter. Next base: position 9,791 of record CAZZJF010000078.1, on the reverse strand, counting down.
CAGGCTTGCTGCGAAAAGAAAGTTATTGCCGAAATTAAGTTCGAAAGCTTATTATGCAATCGTTGCATTCTTTTTCACGATTGTCTTTTCATTGAATGGATGGGGGCAGAGTACGGGTTTCAACAACACCTTCTTTATTCTATCGTTGAATGGCGGTGCCAATACCTATTACGATCTCAATGCAGCAACGGCTAATACCGACTTTAATGGAGCTAACCTGGGTTCCTTTGCGGCCGGCTCAAACAATTTGACTTTTAAAGGCGCCGAACACAATGTTTACAAATGCGGCGGCGCGGACATTACCAGTACGCGGGTTTATTACCGTATTTATCTAACCAGTGCCGGTGCCTCCGGAACCTTTACCTCAAACAATATCCCTTTTACGTCCGGCTTTAATAATGGTTGTGGCGGGCAAGATCAGAAGTGGGATAAAGTAGATTATTCAACAAACTTATTGTCGGGTTTGGCCCCCGGAAATTACTCTATCCAAGTATATTCCGATGCGTCAACATCGCTTGGGGATAGATTTGCATCAAATGGTGGAAGTAATTATACCGCATCTTTTACCGTTACCGGAAACTACTATTCCAAATCAACCGGTAACCTGGAGCTGACATCCAGTTGGGGTACCAATACCGATGGTACGGGTAATGCACCGGCCAACTTTACAACAGCCGGTAATACATTCAACATTCGCAACAATGCCACTCCTACAATTGGTGGTTCCTGGACGGTTTCCGGATCGGGATCAAAAGTAGTGGTGGGTGATGGTACCAATGCATGTACACTGACATTGCCTTCAGGAACAACCATTTATAATTCAGTAGCTACTGATGTGTCAAATAATGCCACCGTGAAATTCCAAAATGCTACCGCACCAACATTTGGTACCACGCAGTTTCTGTCAGGCAGTGTCTATGAGCACAATCTAGGTTCTTCGGGTGGAACCATTCCTACAGCAACCTGGAATACTAACTCAACGTGTCGGTTAAAATACACGGCCAACACAAGCTCTTCACCATCAGGATTGGGCCAGACCTTTGGAAAGTTTGAGATAGATTGTGCCAGTCAGACATCCGACAACATCACCATTACCCCAACCAATGTAACCAATGAATTTAGGGTTACTAATACCGGAACGGGGTCATTCCAGTTTCAATCACTGGTGATTGATGGAAACTATATCCAAACGAGTGGAACGGCAAAAATTATGTTTAGTACAGGAGCGGCTACAGCAAATGTGAAAGGCAGTTTTACCTTAAGTGCCGGAACCTTTATGATAACAGACGCCAACGGAAGTGCTAACTCGGTTACGCTAACAGTTGATGGCGCATGCAATTTAAATGGAGGAACATTTATTTTTGCCAATACTTCGGCCACATCCGGTGTTGCGTTTTTGGTTTTGAGAGGCAGTACAACCATCGCGTCTGGTGTTACGTTTTCCGGATTTGTGCCTACGACAACCGGATTTTATTTCAACAGAACCACGGCTGGAACGGCTAATTTGACAGTTTCCCATCCTTTTTCATCAGGAACCATTCGTAATTGTTTTTACTACAATACGACAAACGTAACGGGCATCAATGAAACGTATAATGGAACGGCGGCCCAAACAACGGTAAACGGAACCAATACAACACCCGGTACAGGTTATGCGGCTTGGCCAACTACAGGTACCGTACTCAAAACGGTTACTATCAGTAATACGGCTGGTGTAACCGCGTCAACAGCAAAAGTGATCAACACGGCATTGGTTGTTGATGCAAGCTGTCGATATGATGTGGCAAGCTTTGCCCATACGATTGCTTCCGGAGCTACAGGTACTGTCAATGGTACACTTCGCAATGCGGGAACCTTCACTGCTACGGGAACACTTACATTCAGTGCCACGGGTACGTATGAGCATAATTTTACTACTACTGCGGGAACGATACCAACTGCAACATGGAGTGCAGGAAGCACCTGCTCAATAATTGGCTATACATCATTTGCTGGTAGCGGAAATGCCAGCATGAATCAAAACTTTAGCAATTTCACATGGAATTGTCCCAATCAAACAACTACTTGTAATATTCAATTAAATAATATTACTCCTCCAACTATCAATGGCAATTTTACTGTTTCCGGTACTGGATCAGGGTTGCTTCGCTTAGCCTCATCAACTAGTTATTCACTCTCTATTGGAGGAGATTTAATTGTTAGTAGTTCTTCTTCTACAAATATTTCCACCCTCAATTTATCGAATGGGTCTTCTGCAACAATTGCAGTTGCCGGTAATATTAGCATTAATCAAACAAGTACAGGAGTTGCCTCTTTAACATTAGGAACTGGGTCAGCTTCGGTAACTTTTAATAAGTCAAGTGGTACACAATCACTTTCAAGTAACGGCACCATTTCAGGCTCTATCAACTGGAACGTTGGTAATGGTACCACAACCAATACCGTTCAATTGGCAAGCAATGTGAATCTGGGATCCGGTACGGGTACATTCACCGTATTGGGTAATGCTACGTTTAATGCCGGTACGAATGTGCTGAGCGGTAGCGCAGCTTCTGCCTTAAATGCAAGTGCTACGCTGATTACCGCCAATACCTCCGGCGTAAACGGCTCGATCACCCTTTCGGGTACAAGAACCTACAATGCCGGCGCGAACTACACCTTCAATGGTACTTCCGCACAGGTAACCGGAGCGGCCCTGACATCGGCCAACAACCTCACACTCAATAACAGCAATGGCCTTACGTTGAGTGCCAACACGGCTGTCACCGGAACACTTACCCTCACCAGCGGTAAGCTTACCACAAATACTAACACGTTAACATTAAGTAACGCACCAAGCGGCACCTCGTCGTCTAATTATATCGTTGCAGATGCTACAGGTACAGCCACTTTTAATGGTGTATCTACAGCCAGGGTATTACCAATTGGTACGGCTAGTGCCTATGCGCCACTAACGGTAACGGCTGCCAGCTCAACGAATTACACTACTTATGTAACGAGCACCTTGCCTTGTACGGCTACCGATGCTACCAAAGTGGTGAACCTGGCCTGGGGTCTGAGCGGTTCGAATACACCCAGCAGTGTAATCTTCCAATGGAATGCGTCCAATCAGGCAGCATCATTCAGTCCAACCGGGACAGTTGAATTGGGTCGTTACAACACCGCTTGTCCATATAACATCACGTCCATCGGTACACCTTCCGGTTCTGGCCCGTATACATTAACCGCCACCTCCGGATTAGGAAGTACCAGCAACATATACGTTATCGGTAACAGAACGGCCGTTTATCTTGCGCCGCCAACCATTACCACAACGGTTGCTGCGAGCAGCATCACACACAACAGTGCATCCAGTGGCGGAGAAACCCTTTCCGGCGATAGCATTACATCTAAAGGGGTGGTATGGAGTACCAGCACAGCGCCAACGGTTGCACTTGCTACCAAAACAGTTAATGGAACCGGTACGGGTAATTTCACGTCATCCATCACGTCATTATCAGCTCAAACCTTGTATTATGTTCGTGCTTATGCCACCAACGCCGGTGGTACCGGATACGGCGACGAAAAAACATTCCGCACCTTATCGTCACCTGCTACCGTACAGGCCAGCGGATTCAGCGCCACGGCCACATCATCTAGCAATATTGATTTGAGCTGGACAGGTGCCACCTTCCCAGGCAGTGGAGCTACCGCCAGTGGATATGTGCTGCTCAGAGCCATTAGTCCGAATACACCTTCATTGGGTAACGCAAACGGCGCGGCACCATCGGCAGGAGCGAACACCACTATTGTTTCATCCACCATTGCCAACAATGCCACCAGCTTCAGCAACAGTGGATTGGCTTCGTCTACATCCTACAATTACTTGTTGGTTCCATTTACCTGGGATGGTACCAATGCTTCTACTTATAATTATCTGACAGCCAGTGCACCAACGGGCAATGCCACTACACAGTCTGGTGCTACACCACCGGTTCTGACCACCAATGCGGCCACCGCTATCAGCGCTTCAGGCGCTACCTTAAATGGAGAGATCACGTCTGATGGTGGAGGAAGCGTTACAGCCAGAGGGTTTGTGTTCAGTTCTACTGATCTTACACCAACCATCGGTGAGGGTGGAGTTACAGACCAGTCTGCCGGTACAGGTACCGGTACATTCAATGCCAGTGTAAGCTTGTCGGCCAACACCACCTATTATTATCAGGCATATGCCACCAATAGTTCAGGCACCAGTTATGGTGGTGTTCTCAATTTCTCAACACCCAAAGCGGAGCCTGCCGATCAGCCCACATCGCTGGTGTTCAGTTCAATCACTACTTCGTCATTCAGTACGGCTTTTACAGCCGCTTCGAGTAGCCCTGACGGTTATATCGTTGTGCGCAGCATGTCTTCTTCGCTGTCAGCCAATCCGGTTGATGGCACTACCTACACCGCCGGCAGCAGCCTGGGTGGAGGAACTATATTGAGTGTAGGCACTACCGTTACCGGTATATCCAGTAGTTCACTGGCGGCCGGAACCACCTATTATATTTATGTTTTCGCCTACAACAACAGTGGCACTACTATTGATTATCTGACTACATCACCACTCAGCAGCAGTGTGATCACGTTGTCATCTGCCCCTTCGGCACCATCGTTCAGTTTGGTGACCAATACAACCGCAACGGTGAGCTGGGCTGCTGTTACCGGAGCCGCCGATTACAGACTGGATCTTTCAACATCCGCTACTTTTGCCAGTTTTGTATCCGGATATCAGGACCTTACGGTATCGGGTACCAGCCAGGCGCTAACGGGTCTTACACCCAATACATTATACTATGCTCGGGTTCGTGCGGTGAATGCTTCCGGTACATCAGCCAATTCATCCAATGCCAGTGCGGCTACGTTGCACAATGCGCCCACGGTGGGAGCGGGTTCTGGTGCCACGACTACTGCCATAACGGCCAATTGGACAGCACCTACCGGTGGTGGAGCCGTAACATTCACTTATACGGTAGAACTCTCCACCAACGCAGCTGATTTCACTACGCCAACTGCTACCCAAAGCAATATCGCTTCCGGCACACTATCCAACACATTCACCGGACTTAGCCAGGGCACGACTTACTACTATCGAGTACGGGCCGTGAATGCCACCGGAGCATCCGATTGGTCTGCTGTCAGTGCCGGTTATGCTACGTTGGCTACCACAATATCTCTCAATGTGCTCGGAACGGCTGTAACGGAAAACTTCAACGGTATGGGCACGTCTGGTACGGCCAACACGCCTACCGGTGTTCGCATAGGTACAGATTTTAGCACCGGAACATCAGCTACTACGCTGGCTTACGGAAACACGGGAACTGGGGTTGTAACCAGCTCCAGCAGTGGGGGTGCCATCAACTGGGCAGACGGCGTAACCGGATCAGCCACTGATCGTGCACTAGGCTTTTTAACGACCGGTTCATATACTTCTCCGCGCTCGATCGTTGCAGCCTTCAAAAACAATACAGGTGCAACCATTACCAATTTGCAGATCAACTGGAAATATGAAAAATACCGTTCCGGTACACGTGCGATAGACTGGACCTTCTTCCATGGTTCAACCTCTGCGCCAACGACGGCTGCCACAGACGGAAATCAGGCTTATGCCGCCGATGCGAACACAACAACCGTTTTCTCTCCATCATCCGATATATCTAAGTCTGTTTTGTTAACCGGTTTGTCAATTGCTGATGGGGCTACTTACTATATCATGTGGACCTACACCGGAAATGGTGGATCTACGAATAGCCAGGGTCTGGCCATCGATGACCTGAGCATCAAAGGTTGTGGCACCGTTAGTGCACCTACAGCCAGCAATCAGTCTTTCTGCTCTGCACAAAGCGCTACCGTGGCCAGTCTGACGGCAACCGGAACCGCTATTCAGTGGTATGCGGCATCCAGTGGCGGAACGGCCCTTAGTACTTCAACGGCATTGACCAATAACACGACATACTACGCGACACAAACCATCGATGGTTGTGAAAGCGTAAGTCGTACAGCCGTTACGGTGACTATCAACACCAATCCGGCTACACCTACCGGTAGTGCTGCACAGTCGTTCTGCGCATCAGCCTCACCAACCGTGAGCAATCTCTCTGCAACCGGAACCGCTATTCAGTGGTATGCGGCAGCCAGTGGCGGAACGGCTCTCAGTACATCAACAGCGTTGACCAACAGCACCACCTATCACGCCACTCAAACCGTTAATGGATGTGAAAGCGTTAATCGCCTGGCCGTTACTACCACACTTACTGCAAACGGAACCTGGACAGGTTCTACGAGCTCTGATTGGAACACTGCGTCCAACTGGTGCGGTGGTGTGCCAACGTCATCAACCAATGTAGTAATCGGGGCTGGATTAACTAATTACCCTGATTTAAGTTCTGGGGCCGATGGGGTTGCCAACAGCATTACCATCAACACAGGTGGCTCTTTGACAATCGGGGGTACAGAAACATTAACCATCACTGGTGGAGGAAACTTCACGAACAATGGTTCGTTTACGGCCGGAACCGGTACAACGGTTATTTTTGCCGGAACTGGCAGTATCAGTGGCACCGTGACTTTCCAAAATGTAACGGCTTCTGGTGCGCTCACACCAAGCACTAACACAGCCATCAATGGTACACTGACCATCAACAGCGGTGGTTCAATTGCTACTAACAGTCCTGTTTTTGGTTCGTCATCAACCCTTAATTATAATTTCGGCGGCGGATTTGGTTCACGCCGTAACCAATCACTCGAGTGGCCTTCTACCAACGGACCGGCCAACCTGAGTATCACCAACGGCAGCTGGATTCAGCTCACTGGCAACCGAAGCCTAACCGGCAATGCTACCATCACCAATGGTGCCTTACAAGCTAGTGGTGCCCGTACGTTGACCATGAACGGTACCACACAAACCATCACTGTGAGCACGTCATCCGGTGGTGCCATTTATGGTACCGACAATGGTTTTGGTAATGACTTGACGTTGGCTGTTGCTAACGGATCAACCACCACCTTCACCGGCGATGCAACCACCAGCAGTGATGATGAAAAGAAGTTTGTTGGCATCAACGTGAACAGTGGCGGTACCTTGATCTTGTCGCGTGGTATCCTTTGCAAATACGGGACCTTTACCGTTGACGGAACCCTGCAGATCAATGCAGGAGGGTACCTGCAAAGTGCCAGTGGTGTTAGTCCTACATATGGATCGTCTGCTGTACTTCGTTACAACAATGGCGGTTCGTATGGTAGAGGTATCGAATGGAACGCCACTTCCGGTGCCGGCTATCCGAATAATGTACAGGTATCCAACAACTCTACCCTCAATGTCAGCAATGGTAGTAATAATGCATTTCAAATGGCCGGTAACCTGACCATCGACAATGGCTCGACTCTCTCATTGGAAGGCTTGACCAATGCTTCGTTTACGGTGGGCTTGAATGTGCTGGGTAATGTTGTCAACAATGGTACCCTCAGTTTATCAACCACCACCGAACGGTTACGTTGTGTGAATTTTACAAATGGATCAACAGGAACGACTACCTTATCATCGAATATTGGTGGGGATCTGGAAGTAAGAGGTAATTTGATTGATAACGGTACATTCAATGCCAATACCCGCGCCGTATTCTTTACCGGTACAGGCACACAAGACGTCAGCGGTAGTGGCACGTTCAACATCGATTACCTCGTGTCCAACAAAGCATCCGGTAAAGTAAGGATGTTGAATAATTTATTGTGTGAAGGTCCTAATGGGGGCAATGCTATCACACTATCTAATGCTACCGATACACTTGATCTGAATGGCTTTGCGCTGACCATCGGTAAAACCGGCGTTACTTCCGGCTTCTCCGGAAATGGCGTGTTGCTGGGTGGGTCAACCTCATCCCTGGTGGTAGAAGGTAACGGTAACGCAGGTTCGCTCCGAATGGTTCAGGCCAATCCGGGTACCAGCAATGCGCTGCAGTCACTTACCCTTAATCGGGCATCTACCGGCTTAATGACCATGGCGAATAATCTCCAAGTTGGTACACTCACTTTATCCAGTGGTACTCTGGATCAGGGATCAAACACACTGACCATCTCCGGTTCATCGGTTACCCGAACATCGGGTGTCATTGATGCCGATGCCGGAACCATCACTTTTGCTAATAGCACGGCTCTCTCACTGCCTTCCTCTGTTTTCAGTGGCAATATCAATAATCTGACACTGAACGGTACCGGAGGTATAGCTCTTGGCTCAGATGCAACTGTAACCAATACACTGAGTTTGACCAATGGTAACCTTCGCTTGTCGAATTCAAATCTTACATTGGGTACCAGCGCTACTATTTCCGGCACGCCGGCTTCCAACAGAATGATTGTTACGAATGGCACTGGAAGCGTTCGCAAAAACATGAATGCAGCCGGATCATTCACATTCCCTGTAGGAGATGAAACCGGCACCACCGAATACTCGCCGGTTACGGTTAATGTGGCTTCAGGAACATTTGGTTCAGGGGCCTATCTGCAGGCACGCGTGGAGAATGCGAAGCATCCGAACAACAACAATACCAATAACTACCTAAACAGATATTGGGACATCAATCAATCCGGACTGTCCGCTTTCAGCGCAACTGTATCGGCGGTGTATACCAATGCCGATGTGGTTGGATCTTCTTCATCCATCTTGATGGGTAAATGGGATGGCAGTAATCCTTGGATCCGCTATGCATCATCGAACAATACAGGCGGTCTGACACTGACATCTCCATCCGTAAGCAGTTTCAGTGGCTTCACCGGCTTGTCAGCTAACTCACCCAGTGTGAGCATATCGGCTACGTCTACCTCCGTTTGTTCCGGTTCGTCCACTACGCTCACCGCCAATGCGACTGGAGATGGCACCCTAACATACAGCTGGTCTCCCGGTGGAGCGACAACAGCTGCCATCACTGTTAGTCCGACCACTCAGACATCATACACAGTTACGGTAACTGATGCGAACGGCTTGACGGCTACAGCTACGCAAACCATCACCATCAAGGCCGGTACATTCAATGCTACATCCATCGCTGCTTGCGGAGAGTATAGCTGGAATGGAACCACCTACACAACCAGCGGTACCTATACCTATTCATACAATAATGCCAATGGTTGCCCTTCGGTTGACACTTTGCGGTTGACAATCTACAGCACAGCCGGGACATCTACTACAGTAACGGCTTGTAACAACTATGTATGGAGTTCCGATGCTCAGACTTATACCGCCAGCGGAACATATTACAATACATATATCAACGAAAATGATTGTTTCATTACTGATACGTTGAACTTGACGATTAAAAATTCATCAACAAGCACCACCAACGTAACCCGTTGCTCAAACCAATTGCCTTATAGCTGGAATGGTAATAACTACAGTGCTGCCGGAACGTACAGTGTAACATTGACCAACGCAGTGGGCTGCGACTCGGTTGCGACGCTCATTCTTACTGTTCGAAATACGAGCACCAGCACCACCAACGTAACGCGCTGCTCAAACCAACTGCCATACAGTTGGAACAGCAACAGTTACAGCGCTGCCGGCACGTATAATGTAACATTGACGAATGCGGTGGGCTGCGACTCAGTGGCAACACTAGTATTGACAGTTAATAGCACCAGCAGCAGCACAACGAACGTAACCCGTTGCTCAAACCAACTACCATACAGTTGGAACAGCAACAGTTACAGCGCTGCCGGAACCTACAGTGTAACATTGACCAACGCAGTGGGCTGCGACTCGGTTGCGACGCTCATTC
>CAZZJF010000077.1:0-10277 GCA_964654325.1 uncultured Ferruginibacter sp. | reverse complement strand
GCCATCATCACCCATTTACAAGATTTTCTTCTGGAAATAGGCAACGGCTTTTCATTTGTGGCCCGTCAGAAAAGATTGCATATTGATGGGGATGAGTTTTTTGTTGACCTTGTTTTCTTTAATCGCTTGCTGCAATGCTTTGTATTGATAGAGATTAAGACAGAAAAGCTCAGCCATCAGGATCTGGGACAATTGCAGATGTATGTCAATTATTACGATAGAAAAGAGAAGCAGGATTTTGAAAATCCGACCATCGGCATTTTGCTTTGTGCCGATAAAAATGATGCGGTAGTCAAAATTACCCTACCCGAAAACAATAAAACCAACATTGCTTCAAAATATCAACTGTATTTGCCTACAGAGCAACAATTGATAGACGAGGTGAAGAAAGAGATAGAAAAACTGGAAAATCCCACATCATGACAGAAATCGGTTTATACATAGCCATTGGTATGGTCATTGGTGCGGTTGTCGGGTGGTTAGGGGCTAACGCGAAAACGGTCTCGGCTATTCAGGCTGAAAGGGACGCAGCTCAGCTTAAATATTCAGAATTGGATAAGGCATTCGAAAGCTACAAGGCAACAACTGAATTGCAGTTGAGCACAGCAACAGGCAGTCTCAATGCCAGGGCGGAAGAAATAGCAGGTTTAAAAAAAACTATCGAAGCAAATGCAGATGAAGCGGCAAACCTCAATAAGCGGTTATCAACTGCTAATGCGGATCTAAGAGCAGCCAATCAAACGATACTGGGAAAAGACAATGACGTAAAGACATTTAAAGAAGATTTGAAGACAACCCAAAAGGAATTGTCTGATACAAATCAGAAATTAGCTACCGCCAAAGCAACGAACGAGGCGTTGAATGAGAAGTTGCAAACCCATATGGATGAAATAGAAAAGTTGGGTAAGAAATTCAATGCCGAATTTGAGAACATAGCCAATAAGATTTTGGAAACCAAAACGCAAAAATTCACCGAATTAAATAAGACCAACCTTGAAACCATTTTAAACCCGTTGGGAGAAAATATCGCAGCATTTAAAAACAAGGTGGAGGAGGTTTACGATAAGGAATCCAAGGAGCGTTTCTCATTGGGTGAGAAGGTCAAAGAACTTGCACAGCTCAATAAAGTAATCAGTGAGGAGGCGCATAATCTTACCAAAGCCTTGAAAGGTGAAGCAAAAACACAGGGGCGCTGGGGTGAAATGATTCTGGATAGCATTTTGGAAAAGTCAGGCCTGGTCAAGGACAGGGAATACTTTATGGAGCATGAGTTGCTCGATGCCAACGGTAATCCTTTGAAATCTGATTCAGAGGGCAAAAGAATGAGACCTGATGCGGTTATCAAATACCCGGATAGCAGGAGTGTCATTATTGATTCAAAAGTTTCATTGAATGCCTTTACAAGGTTAATCGCATCTACTGATGCAGAGGAACAAAAGCAGGAGTTAGCGGCCCATGTATCAGCTGTAAAATCGCATATCGTTTCTTTAAGCGCGAAGGGCTACGATGATTACGATAAGGCACTCGATTTTGTAATGATGTTTGTTCCAAGCGAACCCGCCTACATAGCCGCACTTCAAGGCGACCCCGACTTGTGGAATTTTGCATACGATAAGCGAATCCTGCTGCTTAGCCCGACCAACCTCATTACCTCACTAAAGCTGATTGTTGACTTGTGGAAACGGGAATATCAAAACCGGAATGCCCTTGAAATAGCCGACCGTGGTGCGAAGTTGTATGACAAGTTTGTTGGCTTTGTGGCCAATCTGGGGGATGTGGGGGAGCATCTGGACAAGGCACAGGGAAAATATGCGGAAGCATTCAAGCAACTTAGTACGGGAAACGATAATCTGGTGCTGCAAGCTACCAAGCTCAGGGCACTGGGATTAAAAACCAAGAAAGAGCTTCCGAAAGAGATTGTAAATGACGCCGGCGGCAATCCGTTGCCGCTGAGTTCAAACGATTAACCATGGCCGAGGGAACAAAAGAAATACATTTCGAAGAACATATCGTCAGGTATCTGACTAAGATTGCACAGCCAGAATTTCCCGAATACACGGAAAAAAACAGCGCTGCATACGACAAGGAATTATGCCTGATACCGGAAGACGTGGTCGGGTTCATCCGTGATACCCAAAAAGAAAAGTACGATGCTCTTGCAGCCCAGTACGGCCCTGAGGTGAATAACAAGATTGTAGAGCATGTGGCCGCCGATATCCGCAAGAACAAGACCTTGGGGGTACTCAGAGGCAAAGTACGAGACCGCGGGCAGTATCTGGACATGGTCTATTTCAAGCCCTCCCACGACAAGACGCCCGAACATTTCGACAATTACCGGAAAAACCGCTTGACCGTAATAAGACAGCTTAAATACTCGAGGAAAAACGAGAATTCCGTAGACATAGCACTTTTCGTAAACGGGCTGCCTGTGGTGACAATCGAGCTGAAAAACGCACTGACTGGCCAATACCTGCACCACGCCATCAGGCAGTATATGGAAAACCGGGACCCCCGGGAACCTTTGTTCGAATTCAAGCGCTGCCTGGTGCATTTCGCCGTGAGTACGGAAAAAGTGAGCATGTGTACCGAACTGAAAGGAAAATCGACTTTCTTCCTCCCGTTCAACAAGAACCTGGTAAATCACGAAGAAAACGATTACGCCACGGCCTACCTCTGGAAAGACGTATTAAGAAGGGACTCGTTGCTTGACCTATTGCAGAATTATATCAATCTGCAAACCATAAGCGAGAAATACCACGACAGCAAGACTCGAGTTCTGAAGGAAAAGACCAGAACGGTCCTTATTTTCCCCCGGTTCCACCAGCGGAGGGCTGTTCAAAACCTTTTGGAGGCGGTGAGGAATGACGGAGTCGGGTCACGCTATCTTATCCAGCATTCGGCCGGTTCGGGAAAGTCGAACACCATTGCGTGGCTGGCGCACCGCCTATCCGATTTTTACCGCAATCCAGATGATGCGCGGGCACTTTTTAACAGTGTGATTGTAGTTACCGACCGCCGGGTGCTTGACCGGCAAATACAGGATAATATCCGGCAATTCCAGCAGATGGAGGGGACGGTGGAATACATAGACGGCAATAAAACGAGTGAAGACCTTAAAAAAGCCATCGAGCAGGGCAAACGGGTGATTGTCACCACGCTTCAGAAGTTTCCGGTGATATCGGAGGCGGTTGCCCGGAACCGGGACAAGACCTATGCGGTCATCATCGATGAGGCCCACAGTTCCCAGTCTGGAGAGTCGGCGCGGCACTTACGCAAGGCGCTATCGCTCGAAGAGGCGGAGTCGGCAGATAAGGAGGAGCGGGAGCTGGACGATATCATATCCGACGAAATCAGGCGTAAAGGCATGCAGCCCAACATCTCATTTTTTGCCTTTACCGCCACTCCCAAGCCCAAAACGCTTGAACTTTTCGGTACGCTGCGGAACAATGTTCGGGAGGCGTTCGACAAATACACCATGGAGCAGGCCATCAAGGAGGGTTTCATCAAGGATGTATTGAAGACCTATGTGAGCTGGAGGCGTTATTACAAACTGGTCAAACGCAAAGAAATCGACGACAAGGAGTACGATAAAAAGAAAACCGTAAGGCTGCTCACTTCGCATGTTGACCTTCAGGACCATGCCATTGAAAGCAAAACCCGCATCATGCTGGAGCATTTCGTTGCTCAAACACAGAACCAGATTCAAGGTCAGGCCAGGGCCATGGTGGTTACCCGGTCAAGATTGCACGCGGTCCGTTATAAGCGGAAGTTCGATGAAATCATGCGCGAAATGCGCTTGCCCTACGGGGCCCTTGTGGCATTCAGTGGCACTGTGACCGACAGCGAAACTGGTCAGGATTACACCAAGGAGAACATGAACAATCTGGGAGGCCGCATCGATATTCCCGACGCGTTGCTGGATCCGCAATACCGCATTCTTATTGTGGCCAACATGTACCAGACAGGCTTTGACGAGCCCAAACTGCATACCATGTTTGTAGACAAGAAACTGGGAGGTGCCAGCACCGTTCAAACACTCAGCAGACTGAACAGGACAATGGCTGGCAAGGACAGTACCATGATTTTGGACTTCGTAAATGAGCCACAGAGGGTGCAGGAAGACTTTCAGGGATATTACGGAGGTGTTTTTATGGAACTCGAGGACCATACGGACCCGAACAGCCTTTACGATGTGCTCAATAAGATTGAAGGGCCAGGCATCATCCATAAAATAGATGTGGACACCTATGCCGGTTACTTTTTCCGACAGGGTGACCATAAGGAGAAGCTTCAACCCATTTTGAACGGGGTGGTGACAAAATATAACGACACGCTGAACGAAGACGAGCAGGCTAATTTCAAGGCGGCAGTACGGGACTTTATCCGGTTGTACCGGTTCTTATCGCAGATTATCACCTTTACTGATGTGGAACTCGAAAAGATGTACGTTTTTCTTTGTGATCTTTTCAAAAAACTCCCCGCAAGCAAAAAAGACCTTCCGCTCGAAGTCCTTGAGGAAGTGGACCTGGAAAGTTATAAACTGCAACACCAGTTCACCACCAACCTTTCCCTGAACAGCGAGGATACGGCTCTGAAAGGTCTCACGCCCGGCGGCGATGTCCAGAAGCCGATCGAGGAAATGGAATGGCTCACACGCATTATCAAAGTCTTGAACGACACCTTTGGAATCGAACTGAAAGAAGAGGACAAGGTTGAGTTCGAGCGGATGCGGAAGAACATTCAGGGCAACGAGGAACTCATGAGTTTTTTCAACCCTGGAAACAGCAAAGACAATATCAAGGATAAGTTCAACGAGCAAATCGACTCCGAGTTGCTGAACTTCATCAATACCAAGCTGGACCTCTATAACAAACTGACCGAAGACAGGGTCAACTCCATGTTAAAGCTTGCCTGGTTCAACCAGCTATATGACCAACGGGTGCGGGGCTTCATAAAATAATTCTACCTGTGCAGATTGACTGCATTTACGGGGGCGAAGTTTGCCATGTCAAACAGACGACTGGTCTGCTGACAAGAGTCCTAAGGTATTCGGGGAACCAGTACGGCCGGACTTTCCTTTCGAAACAAATCATTTAAAAAAATTGTCATGGAAAAAGTGATTTTGGATTATCTGCATTTTCATACCCCTACCACCGAGCAGAGGACTGCCATGGAGGCCATGACTGAATTTGTTGATCAGAAAAACCAAGATGATTTTTTCATTTTGTCTGGTGCCGCAGGAACGGGAAAGACATCCATAACCTCTGCGCTTATCGGATATCTGAACGAGCATGAAATCCCGTTCAAAATAGCCGCCCCCACGGGAAGGGCGGCCAGGATACTCGGTAAGAAATCCCGGACGGTATCGAGTACCATTCACTCCCTGATTTACAATGCCGAGTCCGACAAGGGTACCGGTGCGGTTCGTTGGAAATTGAAGCAAAACAAAAACAAGGATTTCACGGTATACATTATTGATGAATCTTCGATGATAAGCGCCGAATCGAAAGAAAATGGGATGTTCGGGTCAGACGACTCCCTTCTTGCCAATCTCGTCAGGTATATCCGATCGGGTAATGAGCGGAACAAGGTGCTGTTTCTTGGTGACAGGAACCAGCTGCCCCCATATGAAGAGGAAGAATCCCTAGCACTCGACCCCAACCATCTGAGGAATCAATTTGGATGGAAGGGCTCGTTCCACTACCTGACCGAGGTGAAACGGGTAGAAGATGGGAGCTATATCCTTAAAAACGCAACCAATCTGCGTAAAGCAATAGACGAGGGGCTGCCGATTCCCAGACTTGAAGGTCAGAAAATAAAGAATGTATGGGAGGCGGCCAGCTCCTTTGCAAGCAACTTCAATCCCGATAATTTCGAGCAAGCGGTCGGAATCGGCAAATCACATAAGGCCAACCGGCTTTTCAATGATGTGGTTCGGAAAAAAATATTCGGCACAAGTGCGGGGTTGATTCAAAAAGACGACCTTCTTATTGTACTTCAAAACTGGAGAAGGGGCAGGCATGTGCTCTTCAACGGCGACCATGTGCTTGTTGAGGAGGTGGATGCAAGCCAAATGCAAACAGTCTGCGGACTTAGATTTCTTCCGGTGAAGCTCAAAGCGCAGCGGTTAGACGGAACAGCGGAAATTATTGACGATTTCATTTATCTTGATGCTCTGGAATCGCCTGATGGTAAGATACCTCTGGACATGGAAAATAAATTCAGGGCCGAGCGATTCAGGAAAAACAAGATTTTTTCCGAGACAGGTAACCCGGAAGATGACAAATTTGTAGGAGCCATCCGGCTCGGATACGGGTATGGGATAACTTGCCAAAAAGCCCAGGGGGGCGAATGGGAGGAAATTTACCTCAACACCTTTGGCGTCGAGGACAAAAAATGGCTGTATACCGCAGTCACCCGGGCCAGGAAAGAGCTCAATTTTTTTTAGTGCTACCAAGAGCAAATTACCAACCCCGGTTGTATAGAATGCCACCGCTTTCAATTCTGCCGTGGAGCTGGAGTATGATGATTGGAGACACGCGGTTACCGCTATCTTCCTTGACTTAACCGGCAACAGCTTAAAAACAGAGAATAACCGTATTCATTCCATGATTTCCACAAAGAATACAGAAAAGGCACTTGCTGAACTGAGGTCCAAAACGTCAAATAAGGTTCTGATTATGAGCCTTGCTGAATTGCATCGAAATTTCAACAGCAAAATCGATGGGACCGGGGTCCACTTTTTTCAAAATGGGACGCATCATATAGCGGTGGATGCAGAGTTGCCCATGCATCTGGCGGAATGCACCTTCGTTCACGAGTGCCTGCATGCCATTTTGAGAGTGGAGGGATTTCCGTGTGCCGAGTTAGAAGATCAGGATATCATGTCAGAAAATCACCTGAGAAGCCTTTCCAACATTACAGGAAACGTGACCAATGCGATGCACCATCCAGAGATTTACAAACGCATGGCGGCCGATTTCCAATTGCGTATGGATGACTACTTCGCTAATGTAGTGAAGGCAAAAAAAAACCGCTTCCGTGAAATACGTTCAATTTGCCGGGGAGGCATCGAGGAAATCTATTTATCGCAACAAAATTTCCTGGATGCTGTTGAGTATTTCTTTTATCCCCAGCTTTTCCGCGACGAGATTTTTAGCGAATTCAATTCACTTTTCCCTGAAAACTGCTCGTTTATGAAAGCGATAAGGGATAAGGACCTACGTTACGGAAGCGTCAAAGAGGCCAAAGCCAGCATGGAATCGATGCTGGACAGAATCAGACGCTATGCCAGCAAAAGAGGCGCGCAAGCGCTGAACGAACAGGTTTGGGATAGGATATTTGTACCGTAGCCAGGGCAGCAGGCAACCAATGTACAGTTTTTCAATTGGCCTTTCCGTTTTATCAAGGGTTAAATCTTTCCCCCTGGAATCTTAGATTCCGGGATTTATATTTGAAAAAATATACACCAATTAAATACAATTATAAATGGCTTCACTTTCCAAAGTATATCCCTTGTGGTATTTCATGTACGGCTCCAATCTGCAACAGGAACGATTGGAAAGGCGGATTGCCGGCCTGCAGGCCACATACTGCCGGAAGGTAAGTTGCGTATTGGAAGATTATGATTTCGCCTACAACAAGTTGAGTAATGACGGCACCTCCAAGGGCAACATTTTTGCGCAAAAAGGGTCGCGTGTTTATGGTATTGCCATCCAGATGACTGAAGGCACCCTGAACCGCTTCATTGAAAAATATGAGAGGGGGTATGAAAAACATGAAGTGACTCTCGTATCTGTGGACGCGAAATACCCGGAGCGCTTCCGGGCGGTAACCTGTATTTCCAATATACTGACTGACGCAAGGCCGTCGGATGAATATGTGGGCATTGTGGTTGAGGGGGCAAGGCAAAACAAACTGCCGGTGGGCTATATAGAAAAGAAATTGGGGGACGTCCGGTAGCGTATTCCCGCAAATCAACGTAATCGGCCGAAAGCAGTTCAAAAGAAAAACTCGAACCAATGTCAATAACTAGTGCAACCTTCGTTTTCTACCAGCCCCATCAGAACTACAGCGGAACCAAAGCCTCCCGTCTGAAATTGCCTTGCACTCAATTTGCCTGTTCATGACAAAAGAGCCTGTCCAACCCCTGCGATTGTCTGAGCTGACCGAAAAAATCATGGCTGTCATCGAGCAGAACTTTGAAAGGCTTTCGTTTTGGGTAGTAGCTGACGTCACAAACCACAAATTCAGGGAGAAATCCAACTATCATTATTTTGACCTCGTCGAAAAAGCAGAGGGCAGCAGTCAACTCATATCCAAAATAGCCGGAAAGGCCTGGGGAAAAGGTCTCGCACGAGTCAAACAATTTGAGCAGATAACGGGGCAGCCTTTTGGTAACAATATCAATGTGCTGGTACTGGTCAAAGTAAGCTACCACAGCGTATATGGCCTTACGCTTGAAGTTCAGGACATCGACCCAAATTTCACTATCGGTGTTCTGGAACGGCAACGTCAGGCCACCCTTGAGCGATTGGCAGCAGAGCATGGAGATGTGGTGGCCCAGGTGGGCGACCGCTATGTGACGAGAAATTCGAAACTGTCACTGCCTCTTGTGATTCAGCGCATCGCGGTGATATCAAGCAAAACTTCAGCGGGAAATGAGGATTTCCGGCACACCCTTGTCAACAACCCCTACGGCTATAGGTTTGAAATCCATGATTACCACACAATCGTGCAAAATGAGGCATATGCCCAGCAGTTCATTCAAAGCATGATTGATGTATACAATTCACAGATTCCTTACGATGTGGTCGTCATAAACCGGGGGGGAGGGGCCCAAACAGATTTCCTCATCTTTGACAACTACAAGATAGGTCTTGCCGTCGCCCGATTCCCCATCCCCATCATCACCGGCATTGGGCACCAGAAGAACGAGACCATCGCCGACCTAATGGCCCATACGGCGACCAAGACGCCTACAAAAGCCGCAGAATTCATCATTACCCACAACAAAATGTTTGAGGATTCGCTCGTGCATCTCCAAAAAACCATCATCATAAAGGCCCAACAGACATTTTCCGGAAACTTTCAGGAGCTTGCCACGCTGAACACATCCATCATCAACAGGGCACGCACCTCTATCAACAGGCGCAAGGATGAATTGGCCGAACAGAACCGGATAGTTACCGGAAAAACAAGTGCACTGCTTACCGACAAGCGCAGCGAACTGGCCTTCATTGCCTCATCTTTGGTATCAAAACCGCGAATCATTACGGGAAACAGGATGAATGACCTTTCGAACATGTTCGATAATATCGTAACTTACCGCACTTCGTTTTTACGCAGCCATCGCAGCTATCTGCAGCATTATGCTTCGGTCATCAAGTTGATGTCGCCCGAAAGCATCCTGCGTAAAGGTTTTGCGCTTGTGCGGAAAGCCGGAACGATAACAAGTGATCCGGGTTTGTTCACGCCCGGAACCGAGATGGAGGTAATCCTTTCGGGCAGTTCGATAAAGTCGACCGTAAAATCAAACGAGAAACATAATGGAAGAGAATATGACTTATGAGTCCGCATACAACGAACTGCGGCAGATTGCCAAAGAGATAGAGAACGAGACTGTTTCGGTGGATGTGCTGGCCATCAAAGTGAAACGGGCATCGGAACTGATTACTTTCTGCCAGCAGCGGCTAAAGAGCACCGAGTCGGAGGTCAACAAGATTATCAGCCAGATGGAGTCGAAAAAGTCTTGAGGTTAAAAATCAAATTTCGACTTAATCGCTACAAAATAAAGGTCGGCGCATGCAGCAGAATTAGGGTTACCAATTTATACTCACGCTTTATCAATTACTCGAAAATCTGCGAAGATAAATTTGCGATTAAGTTTACCAGGGCGTTCATATAATAAATAGTTAGTTTTATGGTTCAAGGGATTTATGAAGAGCTGGTAACTCAGTTAGTTTCACAAAAACTTCGCAGTATTGAACAAGAAAAATTTTATATCAATAAATCTGTTTTAGATAAAGAAGAAGCTTCTACAATTTTATCAAATCATTTAGCACAAACAATAAAAAATGCCCTCAATTATGTTAGAGCAAATAATCAGATAGAAGCTCAAATAAAAATCGCAAATAAAATAATTTTATTTCTCAAAGAGGAGCTGAATAAAGAAGAATTTGTAAATGATTTAATTGCTGTTGAAGGTGAAATTTTAAAAGCGGTATTCACAAAAGTAAATGCACACTTTTCCGATTTTGATTTACATCTTAAAGAAA
>CAZZJF010000076.1:0-10321 GCA_964654325.1 uncultured Ferruginibacter sp. | reverse complement strand
CATTGAAACGGAAAAAAAATGTGTCCGGAGAAAAAAACGAGGATTGGGTGTGGTTTCAACGACGTTAAACTTCCCTTGGGATGCGGCCGAATCGGCCAAAGAACTGTAAATTGCAGGCTATCATGTGGACGATTTGCAAAAAAGAAGTGAGCCTTTTTTTCAGCGGACTTACGGGCTATATCGCACTCAGCATTTTCATGCTGGCAAACGGCTTATTTCTTTTCGTGCTGCCGGACAGCAACCTGTTTGATTACGGATATGCAAACCTGGATGGCTTTTTTGATTTGGCGCCCTGGATCTTTCTCTTCATGGTACCAGCCGTTACGATGCGTAGTTTTTCAGAGGAATACCGGTCTGGAACGTTCGAAACCCTGATTACTAAACCACTCTCTCCTTCTACAATCATTGCCGGCAAATACCTGGCTACACTCCTCGTTTTACTGATTTTCATGCTGCCCACCCTGATGTACGTGTTCACCATCCGCTCGCTCAGTATAGATGGCTTGATTGATACGGGAGGATTCATTGGACGATATATCGGTTTGTTTTTACTGGCTGCCATTTTTGCTTCCGTTGGTCTTTTTTGCAGCAGTTTTACCGTCAACCCCATTGTAGCCTATCTCATTGGCGTGTTTGCCTGTCTGTTTCTTTTTTATGGCTTTCAGTCGATCAGCCGTATTCCCCTTTTTTCGGGCGGGGCCGATTATTACCTGGAGATGTTAGGTATTGATTTCCATTACCACAGTATCAGCCGAGGTGTTTTATTCCTGCGCGATTTGGTCTATGATCTTTCCTTGATTATTCTTTTTTTAGGCTGGACGCAGTACACCATCCGAAAACGAATCGCATGACGAGCAAAAAAAACCAGATACAAAAATGGGCGAATAGTTTCTGGCTGATCCCTGTGTTGTTGATTCTTCTCAACCTGTTGACAACACAATGGGATTTCCGGATTGACTTCACGGATGAGAAGCGATTTACGTTAAGTCCATCAACCGTCCAGCTACTGGAATCACTCGATGAACCGGTCGATGTTGTCGTTTACCTCAGCGGCGATATCAAAGCTGAATTCCGTAAGCTTGCGAACAGCACAGATGACTTGCTGACGAATTTCAATAGTTATGCGAATGGACGTGTTCGATTTCGGTTTGAAAACCCGGGTGCCGGATTGTCTGACTCGGCAAAATTTGCCTTATATGACTCCCTGACCATGATGGGTATACGGCCAACCACTCAAAAAGCACAAGTAAAAGCCGGCGAAAGTGAAGGACAACGCCAGCTCTTTCCGGGCGCCATAGTCACCTACAAAGGCGTTCAATTGGGTGTCGATCTCTTACAAGGACAAACGCAAAAAACCGTCTTCAAATCGGATGAACTCTTAGACCGCCAGACCCTGAACAGTGCTGAAGCGCTGCTAGAATTCAAATTCGCGAGCACGATCCAAAAACTGGTATCCATGACCAGTGAGCAAAAACCCAGTGTCGGATACCTGATCGGACATGGTGAAATCCCATTTTTCTCGCCCGACATCTATGATTTATCTGAGATACTGATAACTGGTTATCAGATCGATACCGTCAACTTGTTGAACGAGGCGATGATTTCTGCAGACTCGTTTCAGTGCCTGGTCATGATGCGGCCAGTGATGCCGCTTTCCGAATTGGATAAACTCAAATTGGATCAATATGTAATGCAGGGAGGCCATTTACTCATCCTGGCCGATGTCCTGTATGCCGACAGAGATAGTTTATCACACGGAAAAATGATGGCCTATTCCCGTGACTCCGAAGACTTGAACGAATTGCTATTCCGTTGGGGGGCTCACATCAAACCTGAATTGATCGCTGATCAACAATGCGAGGAAATTCCCGTAGAAGTTGGAAGCATCGGCGGCAAAGGACAATACCAGTTACTGGGCTGGCCGTTTTTTCCTTTGCTCCAATCGGGTTCCGACCATCCCCTGGTCAAGAACCAATCACTGGTGCTCGGTTCATTTGCCAATCCAATCGACCTTAAAGAGGTGGAAGGTGTTCGCAAAACAGTTCTCCTCAGCAGCTCACCGTTTAGCAGCCGCAAACCAACGCCGGCCATCATCGACATCAACGACATGCAGGAGATCGCCGATATTCGATCATATAACGAAAAAGCAATTCCGGTAGCCCTCTTATCAGAAGGCACATTCAAATCGCTTTACGCCAACAACCTGAGTGCCATGCAAGATTCAATGATAAAACAATCGGGCATGTCATTCCTGCCGGCATCGAAAAAAGAAGGAAAGATCATTCTAATCTCCGATGCTGATATTGCCATCAATCAGGTTTCGGATCGTATCGGCCCCCTGCCAATGGGTACCAATAAACTCACCAAGGTAAGCTATGCCAATCATGATTTCATTGCCAACTGCATCGAATACCTCGCCAATAAAAATCATTTACTGGAAGCCAGGGGCAAAGACTATCCTTTACGGCTGATTGATCCTAAACGTGCTGAAAACGAAAAATCGCAGTGGCAAATCATCAACCTGGCTGTTCCCATATTGGCCATGATACTAACGGCGTTGTTCCTGGAGGGAATCCGCCGAAAGAAATATGCACGTATCCAAAACCAATCGACGCAGACAGTCGCTTAATTAACCATTTCATCCGAAACGACTTACTATTACAAGTTGCACTTTTATAGTCACGATATCACAACCATCACCGGCGGCCAACTGGCCGGCACACCGCAATCAAACGTCCTTCGTTATATTTCCTTTGACAGTCGCAAAATTCATTTGCCAAAGGAAACCTTGTTTGTAGCGTTGAGCGGATTACATCGAGATGGGCATCAGTTCATAGCGGATGCCTACGAGAAGGGCGTTCGAACCTTCCTCATCAATAAAAAAAATGAGCCGATTTCTACCGCTTTTCCCGACTGTGCCTGTATTCGAGTTCCGGATGTTCTGCACGCCTTGCAAAAATTAGCGGCCGCCTACCGAAAACAGTTGCCGTTTCCTGTCATAGGTATCACCGGCAGTAACGGGAAAACGGTCATTAAGGAATGGCTTTATCAATTGATGGGTGATGAAAAACGAGTAGCCCGCAGCCCAAAAAGTTATAATTCACAAATTGGTGTTCCGGTCAGTGTATTACAGGTTGATTCAGAAAACGATTTTGCACTCATTGAAGCCGGCATATCCAAACCCGGAGAGATGAGTCGGCTGGCTGCAGTGATTCAGCCAACAATCGGTATTCTGGGATTTATGGGTGAAGCCCATGCCGAGTATTTTTCGAGTCCGGAAGAAAAAATCATGGAAAAGCTCACGCTTTTTCATGATGTCAACCAGCTAATCTATTGCAGTGATGATACGCTCGTGCGAGATGCCATGCAATCCCTGGTCAGCGAACATCCTCACATCAACCTGATAGACTGGGGTGCTCATCCGGATGCAATCGTACAAGTCACAGAAGAAACAAGAACGGCCGAGGGCCTTAGGATAACTGTTTATTACCAGCATCAATCCATCACGGTGGAGATCCCATTTACCGATGCAGCCTCCCGATTCAATGCATTGACCTGCTTGACTACCTTACTGACTCTCGGTTTTGAAACAGCATTACTTAAAAAAGGGTTGGCTGAACTCATACCGGTTGAAATGAGGCTGCAGCAAAAACAGGGTATTCATGGTTGCATCCTGATAAACGACAGTTACAATGCCGATTTTGATGCATTGAAAATAGCCCTTGATTTTTTGGAGCAACAATCCGGTTCATACAAACGTACGCTGATCCTCAGCGACCTGCCGGAAACCGGTGTACAAGAATCGGCCAGTTATGAAAGACTGGGCAAGCTGCTCAATAACCGTTCATTGCATCGACTAATCGGTATTGGTCCGACCCTACTCAACTATAGAAACCTGTTTGCATCTATCCCGTTGACCCATTTTTATGAAACAACGGACGCATTTATCAAAACAATGGATTTATCCATCTTTCAACGAGAATCGATTCTGTTGAAAGGCGCCCGCCGTTTTCAATTCGAACGGATCAGCGCGCTGCTAGAAGAACAACTGCATGAAACCGTGCTGGAAATCAGCATGAACGCCCTTCGAAACAATGTGAAAGCTTATCGGCGTCTTTTGAAACCCAATGTACGCTGTATGGCCATGGTCAAGGCTTTCAGTTATGGAAGCGGTTCTCATGAAGTGGCCGGCCTGTTGCAGGACGAGGGTGTCGAGTACCTTGCCGTGGCATATACTGATGAAGGTATTGCTCTCCGGAAATCGGGTATTCAGTTACCCATTATGGTCATGAATCCCTCGTCTTCAGAATTTGAGTCATTGGTTCGCTACAAACTGGAGCCCGAACTGTTTTCGTTTCGCATTTTGACTGAATTTACCAGCTATCTGCAGCTTCGCGGAATCATGCACTATCCGGTTCACTTGAAACTGGATACCGGTATGCACCGACTGGGCTTTATGGAATCAGCATGCCCCCGACTATGTTCCGTTTTATCCGATAATGGTTCAATTCGGGTTTTAACAGTCTTTACTCACCTGGCCGCCAGTGAAGATCCGTTGCAAGACGACTATACCAAAAAGCAAGCGGCTGTTTTCAACACATGCTGCGATTCACTGCAAACCGCATTGGGATACTCTTTTCTCAAACATATTTGCAATTCAGCCGCCATTGTACGCCATCCGCAGTTGCATGCTGACATGGTTCGATTGGGCATCGGATTGTATGGCGCCGATAATAGCCTTCCCCTTGATTGCGTAGCCACGCTGAAAACAACCGTAACACAAATCAAAGAACTTCCTGCTGGCGAAACCGTTGGGTACGGCCGAAAAGGGAAATTGGAGCGAGACAGTGCCATCGCCACCGTTCGGGTAGGATATGCAGACGGCTATCCAAGGGCCTTGAGCAATGGCATCGGTTATATGCTGGTAAACGGTCAAAAAGCACCGGTGATTGGCCATATTTGCATGGACATGACGATGCTGGATGTAACCGGACTGGATGTGCAGGAAGGGGATCCGGTTATTGTATTTGGCGAGTCCCCTACTGTTTCGGAAGTGGCAACGCTCGCAGGAACCATCCCCTACGAAATTCTCACCGGGATCTCCCAACGCGTCAAGCGGGTGTACTTTCAGGAATAATCAAACCGGAAATCAATCTGATTTAACGGTTTTGAATACCTCTCCTTACTACAACACAGTATATTTGCAGCAATATGAAAAAATGGCATGCAGTCCTGATTATCGGCTTGATCATACTGGTGGACCAAGTGTTGAAGATCTACATCAAAACTAATTACCTGCTTGGTGAAAAAACACCAGTCTTCAACAACTGGTTCATCCTTCAATTCGTTGAAAATCCGGGCATGGCGTATGGCTTGAAATTCGGTGGAAGCTGGGGTAAGATTGCGCTGACCCTGTTTCGGTTGGGTGCAGTCATTTTTGGCGTATATTACCTGAACAAGATTATCCGCGAACGGTATACCACCGGTTTTATCGTATGTGCTTCCTTGATTTTTGCCGGCGCCTTGGGTAATCTGATTGACAGCTGTTTTTATGGCTTGATTTTTGACAAAGGGCTGACCCCGGATTTAGATTCGGGCTTCTACCGGGAATACGAAGGCCTGGCGACTTTTTCAACAAACGGATATAGCAACCTATTTCAAGGAAACGTGGTGGATATGCTGCATTTTCCATTGATTGACGGCCACTTTCCAAGTTGGTTTCCGATTTGGGGTGGTGAGACGTTTCAATTCTTTCGACCCATCTTCAATATTGCCGACGCCTCCATTAGTGTAGGCGTGATCGCCTTAATTTTATTTCAGAAAAGATGGATGCCTCGTCCTCCTGCTGCCAATTCTGCCAAAACAGAATCAACGGCTGGTTAGTTCAATAACGCAATCAATCATTATGAACCGTACATATACAATTTTGCTCATTTTGGTAAGTATTTTCGTGTTTAGTGCTTGTCAGAAAGAACTGAATTTTGATCGAAATACACAATCTGTAGGAAGTCTGAAAATCGATTCGGCTACCCTGGACTGTTTACCCAGTACCGTGCGTGGTGTTTATCAGGAGGACTCCCTCTTAGGCACCGGGAATACGATTGATGTACAGGTAAACATCACCTCACCGGGTGTTTATGAGATCCTGTCGGATACGGTAAACGGCTATTGGTTCTATGGCACCGGAACCGTTGGCAACACGGGTATCAATACCATCCGATTATACGGAAGCGGTACCCCTGTCAATCCGGGTAACAATAGTTTTGTAATCACATACCGCAACAACAACAGCTCGTGCACGGTTGATGTGTCTGTTCAGCCCTCCGTTGGAAGTGGTAATACCCAGGCGCAATACAGCTTCGGCGGGGCCGGCGGCACTTGTACCGGCAGCACCCTGAGCGGAACGTATATGCAGGGCTTGGTATTAACCACCTCCAACACGGCTACGGTAAACATTACCGTTACCAACCCGGGTACATTTACCATGAGCACACCGGTTGTAAATGGTGTCTCCTTTGCGGCTTCAGGCACACTGAACGCCGGAAGCACTGCAGTTACGCTAACGGCTAGCGGAACACCAACAGTTTCAGGAACATTTAATTTCCCGGTTACCGGCGGCGGAAGCAGCTGCATTTTTCCCGTGACCTTTTCACCGGCTGTTGCTCCGGCTGTGTTTACTCTGGGTGGTGCTCCGAACGGCTGCACCGGCGCCATACTCAATGGCACATACAATCTGGGAACGCCCATGAATGCCGGCAATACGGTAGCCATCAATGTAAACGTAACTACAGCGGGTAGCTACTCAATGGCCACAACTAGTATTGTAGGACTTATTTTTTCTG
This sequence comes from uncultured Ferruginibacter sp., assembly GCA_964654325.1. Classification (GTDB taxonomy): domain Bacteria; phylum Bacteroidota; class Bacteroidia; order Chitinophagales; family Chitinophagaceae; genus Ferruginibacter. Next base: position 3,479 of record CAZZJF010000076.1, on the reverse strand, counting down.
CAACCGGCGTTTTTACGACTACCGGTCCTCAAACCATCACCTTGACCGCGTCCGGCACGCCCAATAACTCAGGCACCTATGCCTTCCCGGTCAACCATGCAGGCACTTCCTGTCTGTTTAATGTGACCATCAGCGGCACCCCCACCGATTTCATCACGTGTAAAATTGATGGTGTATTTACCACCTTCAACATCAACGCATCCGCCGGACTGGACAACTCAACCGGATTTCCCATTTTGAGCATCGATGGAAGCAGTGTGAACACCAGTTTCGATCCATCTATCAGTCTCGGAATCACCAAGGCATTTGGGGGTAGCATTGTTCCGGGTACTTATACCGTAAATCAATCCGCCACCGGCATTACGCTCGGATGCGATTATACCGATGCGGCTGGCACCTCCTTTTTGGCCCTGACCGATATCAACAACCAAAATCAGAATCCGGCTTTTACCATCATCATCACCAGCTTCACCGCCAGCCGACTGGTAGGCAGTTTCAGCGGACCCGTCAAAGACAATAACGGAGCAGGACCCGGTATCAAAAACATCACGGAAGGCGTTTTCAATGTACCGGTGCAGTAATTCCTGAACCAACGCGTTCCTATTGGTTCAATACCAACGAAAGAACCGGCTTATTTATCAACGGAAAAGTCGGTTTTTTTTATCGACTATTTATCGTAATATTGCGATATTACAATCTATGGGCATTACTAAATCGGATGTTTTTTCTCGCCGTCAAAACAAAACGGCACAACTCATGAAAGCGCTGGGGCATCCGGCGCGTATTGCTATTTTAGAATATTTGCTCAAGGTGAATGACTGTATCTGCGGGGATCTGGTCAAAGAATTACCCTTGTCACAAGCCACCATATCGCAGCACCTGACTGCCCTGAAAGAGGCTGGTCTGATTCGAGGAACCATCGAGGGCAACCGGATTTGTTATTGCGTGAATCCGCAGCAAATCGATTTGGTTTGTGCATACTTCAACAAGATAACCGAACGCCTGAACCGAAACAATCAAAATTGCTGTAAAATCTAATTGAATGAACTATTCTACATTTAAAACACATTTGCGTACATTGGCTGAATTGCATTTCATCCAGCCTTCGGGTGATTTTGTTCCCAGGCATTTTCACATTACTGAGGCCGGCTTGGTCACCAAGCATTTCGTCGATTGCGGAGGTACAGAACGTATCGAAAAAACGATTGTATTGCAGTTATGGGTTTACACCGATTTTGACCATCGGCTGGCCCCTCAGAAACTGGAGAGCATTTTAGAAATGGCAGCCCCGTTGTTTGGTGATGCTGATCTCGAGATACAGGTTGAATTTCAAACCGACACAGTTGGTCGCTATGCGATCGGTTTCAACGGTCGGCAATTCACGTTGATGCCTACCGCTACCGACTGCCTGGCCAAAGAAGCCTGTGGATTGACCGGTGTCAAGCCAAAGCGGTCGTTAGCCGATTCATCGGCTTCTACCTCATCCTGTTGTACGCCCGGTGGCGGCTGTTGTTAATCCATTCAATGATTCCATATGAACGCTTTCATTAAAAAGTACAAAAAGCCCCTAATCATTACCACGTCGGTAATCGTACTGCAACTTGTCTTTGGATTTGATCCCAAGTTTACTCTCATCAACATAATCTGGTTATTCGTATGAGTGCCCCAAAAACTATATTGGTGCTGTGTACCGGTAACAGCTGCCGCTCACAAATAGCGGAGGGATATCTCCGCTATTTTGCTGGCGACAAAGCAACTGTTTACAGTGCCGGCATTGAAACACATGGGGTCAATCCGCGTGCCATCGCCGTCATGCGGGAAGATGGTATCGACCTCTCTGGTCATTCCTCAAACCATATCGATGAGTACCGCCATATATCAATGGATCTGATTCTGACGGTTTGTGATCATGCAAGAGAAAGCTGTCCGTTTCTACCCGGTAAAAAAATCATCCATCACTCGTTTTCAGATCCGGCGAAAGCAACCGGTACGGATGAACAAATCATGGATGCGTTTCGAGCGGTACGGGAGGAGATTAAGGCATATTGCCGGTCGTTTATCGAGTCTCATTGCTGACTGCTAAGAATCGACATCGGTTTCTCGGTACGAGAATAAGTTCTCCTCTCTTCCTGTAATAAAAGAGAAAACCAAAGAAAACCCACCTGCTTAGCTTATGTTCATTTTTTGCATTCAGTTACAGCAAAAAGGAAATTGAAAGAAAAAAAATGACCTCGCTGCGAGAGGGTATCAACAGCGGGGTAGCCAAATACAATCAAGCCAAGCTCGTTTCACTTGCTTTTGTCTTTTTTATGCATCGCTCTTTGTAGCAAGCTACAATCGCTTGCATCAAAAAGCCCCTGCAAAATGCAGAGGCTTGATTGTGTTTGTCGGGGCGGCAAGATTCGAACTTGCGACCTCCTGGTCCCAAACCAGGCGCGATAACCGGGCTACGCTACGCCCCGAACGGGTTGCAAATCTACAATAAATTACAAAATGACAAGAAGCCTTTTTGAAGTTTTATGAAAGAATCCATGCTTGAGCAGCTTATCAATTAAAACCTACCCGCTTTTCGGCTATATTTTTTCATGCCCAGGCACAATGGAAGCACGATTTATGCAGACGATTGTCCTCGCTGCGCGAGGACTTCCCAGACGGGTAGTGCTATCAATTAAAACCTACCCGCTTCGCGGCTATGTTTTTTCATGTCCAGGCACAATGGAAGCACGATTTATGCAGACGATTGTCCTCGCTGCGCGAGGACTTCCCAGACGGGTAGTGCTATCAATTAAAACCTACCCGCTTCGCGGCTATGTTTTTTCATGTCCAGGCACAATGGAAGCGAGCTTCCTACTGCCTGGACATGAAAAAACCTGCGCATTTTCGCAGGTTTTTATTGTTAGCGGAGAGGGAGGGATTCGAACCCTCGGTACAGGTTTAAGCCCGTACAACGGTTTAGCAAACCGGCCCTTTCGGCCACTCAGGCACCTCTCCTGCGCTATCCCGATTGGGAACGGCAAAATTATAACGGAACATCGTATCCTCCAAAAAGAAACGATGTTGTATGTCAATTACATCGCTGCGAGCTGAACCTTGTGTTGCAACTCCAAAACACTTTCCTTGAAAAGATTGTCCGTATCCATCAGATCTTTTACAGTCTGACAACTGTGAATCACCGTCGTATGATCGCGTCCACCAAAATGTTCCCCAATGGTTTTGAGTGAATTTTTCGTGAACGTCTTGGACAAGTACATGGTTATCTGACGGGCCTGTACGATTTCACGCTTGCGTGTTTTTTGTAGCAACTTATCATACGGCACATCAAAGTAATCACAAACCATTTTTTGGATGGTATCAATCGTGATTTCTTTACTGGAAGATTTGACTAAATTGCGCAATACTTTCTTGCCCAATTCCAGATTAATTTCTCGGCGGCTGAGCGCAGACTGTGCCAGCTAGCAACTCAAAACACCCTCCAGTTC
>CAZZJF010000075.1:0-10444 GCA_964654325.1 uncultured Ferruginibacter sp. | reverse complement strand
CCTCTGCGGCAACCACCTGTTTCTGTAACTTCCCAACCAACCAGGGACAAAAAGTGGCCGATACCAAACAATTCAAATTCAACATCATCGATACGCCGGGTCACGTGGACTTCACTGTGGAGGTGGAGCGTTCGCTGCGTGTACTGGATGGCCTGCTGGCTTTATTCTGTGCTGTATCGGGTGTTGAGCCACAGTCTGAAACCGTTTGGCGTCAGGCAAATCGTTACAAAGTTCCTCGGATTGGATTCGTGAACAAAATGGACCGAAGCGGTGCCGACTTCCTGAATGTGGTTAAACAAGTGAAAGAAATGCTGGGTGCCAAAGCGGTTCCCCTGCAGTTGCCCATCGGCGCGGAAGATAACTTCAAAGGCGTGGTGGATCTGATCACCATGAAAGGAATCATCTGGGATGATGCCACACAAGGCATGACCTATCAGGAAGTGCCCATTCCGGCTGATATGGTAGACGAAGTGAACGAATGGCGTCAACACCTGGTGGAAGCCGTTGCCGAATACGACGATAAACTACTGGAAAAATTCTTCGAAGACCCGAACAGCATTACGGAAACTGAAATGCACGAAGCGATCCGTAAAGCGGTGATCGACATCTCGATCATTCCGATGATGTGCGGATCTTCTTTTAAAAACAAAGGCGTACAAACCGCGCTGGATGCGATCTGCCGTTACCTGCCAGGTCCGCTGGATATCGATGCGGTTGTCGGAACCAACCCAGACAATGGCGTAGAAATGACCCGTAAAGCCGATGCCAAAGAACCATTCGCGGCGCTGGCCTTTAAAATCATGACCGATCCGTTCGTTGGTCGTTTGGCCTTCTTCAGAGCATACTCCGGACACCTCGACGCAGGTTCCTATGTTCTCAATACCAGAACTGGTAAGAAAGAGCGGATCAGCCGGATCATGCAGATGCATGCCAACAAGCAGAATCCGATCGATTTCATCGAAGCCGGTGATATCGGTGCGGGCGTTGGTTTTAAAGACATCAAAACCGGAGATACCCTTTGCGATGAGAATAATCCAATTGTGCTCGAAGCCATGACCTTCCCTGAGCCCGTTATCTCTATCGCGGTAGAACCTAAAACACAGGCCGACGTGGACAAAATGGGTATGGCCATCGCCAAACTCGTGGAGGAAGATCCAACCCTGCGCGTGAAAACAGATGAAGAAACCGGTCAAACCATTTTGAGCGGGATGGGCGAATTGCACCTGGAAATCATCGTGGATCGTATGAAGCGTGAATTCAAGGTTGAAATCAATCAGGGTGCACCACAGGTGGCTTATAAAGAAGCCTTCCAAAATACCATCGAACACAGAGAGATCCTGAAAAAACAAACAGGTGGTCGTGGTAAGTTCGCCGATATCATCTTCGAAATCGGACCTGCCGATGAAGACTTCCTGAAAGAAGATAAAGGACAGTATCAGTTTGTTAACAGTCTGTTCGGTGGATCGATTCCAAAGGAATTTGTTCCGGCCATTCAAAAAGGGTTTGAAAGCGCGATGAGCACCGGTGTACTGGCCGCTTATCCGATGGAAAATCTGAAAATCAATGTAAAAGACGGAAGCTTCCACCAAGTGGACTCGGATGCCATGTCGTTCGAACTTTGTGCCCGTCAGGGTTTTCGCGAAGCCGGTCGCAAAGCAAAGCCTGTTTTGCTCGAGCCAATCATGAAAGTGGAAGTATTGACTCCTGACCAATACATGGGTGATGTGACCGGTGACTTGAACCGCCGTCGGGGTATGCTGGAAGGCATGGACAGTCGCCACGGTGTTCAGGTAATCAAAGCCAAAGTACCACTGAGTGAAATGTTCGGATATGTTACGCAATTGCGTTCATTGTCTAGCGGACGTGCTACCTCAACGATGGAATTCAGTCATTACTCGCCGGCGCCTAACAATATTGCCGAAGAAGTGATTGCCAAATCCAAGGGTAAATTGAAAGTAGAAGACTAAACTTCAAGGGTAAACGCATAGTAAGGCTCCCATCCGGGAGCCTTTTTTATTGTGGGCGGATGCTTTGACAGAGTTCAATCAAAACACCATTGGTGTGTTTGGGATGAAGAAAACAGATTAGTTTTTGGTCAGCTCCTTGTTTTGGTTCGGGACTTAATAATACAAATCCTTCTTTAGACAAGCGGTCCATTTCGGCACGGATATCAGCCACTTCAAAGGCAATATGATGCATGCCTTCGCCTTTTTTTTCGATGTAGCGGGCGATGACGCCATCCGGGCTCTCACTCTCCAGCAATTCGATCTTGGTTTCGCCGGTTTTGAAAAAAGCCGTATTGACACCTTCAGCCTCCACCCGTTCGATTTTATAACAGGTTGTATTGAGTAATCGCTCAAACAGGGGAATCGATTGTGCCAGGTTTTTGATGGCAATGCCAATATGGTCAATGTGTTGCATAAAAAGGTTTACGAAATCCGTTAAAATGCGGTTTTGATGATGAACAGTACTGGCAAAATAAAACCATTTGTGCTAATTTCGTGTTTATCTGCTAAACGATCAATCAATCCTCTATGTTGAAGTTACCCATCTATCTGGACAATAATGCGACCACACCCATGGATCCTCGTGTTTTCGAGGCTATGACCCCATACTTTCTAAATCATTACGGAAATGCTGCAAGCCGCAATCACCCATTTGGCTGGCAGGCTGAAGAAGCGGTCGATTACTCCCGCGAACAGGTGGCTAAGCTCATCGGTGCCGATCCAAAAGAGATCATCTTTACCTCCGGTGCCACAGAAGCCGATAACCTGGCCATCAAGGGTGTATTCGAAATGTATGCATCCAAAGGCAATCATATCATCACCGCCGTCACCGAACATAAAGCCGTTCTCGATGCTTGCAAACACATTGAGAAAAACGGCGGCGAGGTTACGTTTCTGCCGGTGAAACCCGACGGCTTGATTGATCTTGCTGAATTGGAAGCGGCCATCAAACCAACGACTATCCTGATTGCGATCATGTATGCCAATAACGAAATTGGAACGATCATGCCGGTGCGTGAAATCAGTGCAATCGCTCGTAAGAACGGGGTGCTGTTTTTCACGGATGCTACTCAGGCAGTCGGTAAAGTGCCGGTGGATGTGAACAAAGATGGCATTGACTTACTGGCTTTCACGGCGCATAAAATGTATGGTCCCAAAGGTGTGGGCGCCTTGTATGTTCGTCGGAAAAACCCTCGTGTGAAAGTAACCGCCCAAATGGATGGTGGCGGCCATGAGCGCGGGATGCGCAGTGGCACACTCAACGTTCCCGGTATTGTTGGATTTGGCCGGGCCTGTGAACTGTGCATGCTCGAAATGGAGTCGGATACAAAACGGATTGCTGCGCTGCGGGATAAGCTGGAAAAAGCCTTGTCAACCATCGAAGAATCGTATGTAAATGGTTCCCGTGAATATCGCCTGCCCCATGTCACCAACATCTCGTTCAAATATGTAGAGGGCGAAGGCTTACTGATGGGGTTCAATAAAAATATTGCCCTGAGTTCCGGATCAGCCTGTACCTCGGCGTCGCTCGAGCCGTCGTATGTGTTGAAAGCCCTTGGTCTTGGTGATGACCTTGCACACAGCTCCTTGCGTTTCGGATTGAGTCGCTATACCACCGAAGAAGAAATTGATTATACCATCAAAGCCATCACGGATACCGTGAATAAACTCCGGGAAATGAGTCCGCTCTGGGAAATGTATAAAGATGGCATCGATTTGAACACCATCGAATGGGCGCATCATTAAGATTAACCAAATACAACAAATCACGAAAAATTTATAAAAATGGCATACTCAGAAAAAGTAATTGATCACTACCAAAATCCAAAAAACGTAGGAACGCTGGATAAGGCCAGCAAACAAGTTGGCACCGGATTGGTTGGTGCACCGGAATGCGGCGATGTTATGCGTTTGCAGATCCAGGTAGATCCTGAAACCAACATGATCACCGATGCAAAGTTTAAAACATTCGGCTGCGGATCAGCCATTGCTTCTTCTTCATTGGCCACCGAATGGCTGAAGGGAAAGTCAGTGGATGAGGCCCTGAAAATTGATAACATGACTATTGTGGAGGAGCTGAATCTGCCTCCGGTAAAAATTCACTGTTCTGTGTTGGCCGAAGATGCCATTAAAGCGGCGATCAATGACTACCGTGAAAAGAACGGAATGGAAAAAATTCAATTCGACGAGAGTCCTATTCACTAATCCATGATTGCGACAGACAACGGCATATATATCAGCAATAAAGCCAAATCCAAAGTAATGCAACTGATGGAAGAAGCCGGCGTTTCGTCTGATTCATCTTACTTTCTCCGCGTTGGCGTGGTAGGAGGTGGTTGCAGCGGTCTGAGCTATAAACTTGATTTTGATAACGAGATCAAGCCGATGGATCAGTCGTTCGAAGATAAAGGCATCCGCATTGTGACCGACCTGAAGAGTTTCTTATACCTCGTAAATACTGAACTTGATTTCAGTGACGGACTCAATGGAAAAGGATTCTATTTCAATAATCCCAATGCCAGTCGTAGCTGTGGTTGCGGTGAAAGTTTCGCTGTTTAATTTCTGCTAAAACAAAAGATACTGCCCGGCCCGCCGGGCTTTTTTCATTGTGGTAGCGCCTCAAACAGATAGCCTTGACTTGACAGGATTTTCAGGACTTCCGGCAGCGCATATCGCATGCGTTCAGCCGCCTTGGCACTGTCATGAAAAACAATAATAGCGCCGGGTCGGGCATGCCGAAGTACAATTTGCAGGCATTTTTCCGGACTGATCTGCTGGTCAAAGTCAGCAGATAGTACAGTCCACATAATGATTTTAGTGTCCGGATTTATGTTTTGGATCGCACGTATCTGTGATCGCTTGATTTTACCATAGGGTGGTCTGAACAGGGATGTGCTGATGTGTTCAGCGGCGTTTTTGATATCGGTCAAGTAATCGTCGTCACTTGTTTCCCAGCCGTTTTTGTGATGGTGCGTATGATTTCCCACGGTATGCCCTTCCAGTAAAAGCTGCCGATAAATCTCGGGATGAGCGACCACGTTTTTCCCGATACAAAAAAAACTGGCCTTGGCCTGATACTTTCGGAGCTGATCCAATACAAACGGAGTTTCTGTGGGATGCGGTCCGTCATCAAAGGTCAGGTAAATGGTATTATCCCTGGCAGGCATCTGCCAAATCAAGTTGGGATAGATCCATCGAAGCCATAAAGAGGGACGAACAACGTAAAACACGTAATTTTATTAAGTTAATTAAACCTGATTCAGCTGAACAGGTCTACCACTCAAAATTACCCCAAAATGAAACAATCTCCTTTCATTCTTGCCTTGGCCTGCATGCTGTGTCTTGGTATGAGTTCCTGCAAAAAAGACAACCTCCTATCTGAATTTGAAACCACATTCGATCTGGCCGGTAAACAGGCCATCGGAGATGAACTAACGGCTGATGCCAATGAAATCATGGACGAGGCCATTGAGTCGCAAGGTCTTTCCGGTGCCCGTGAACCGTTGGTATCCAATGGCACCAGCTCATGTGCCACCATTACCGTATCGCCAGGCGCATTCCCCAAAACCATCACACTTGATTTCGGAACAACCGGTTGCAGCAGTGGTATCCGCCCGGTCGTTCGCAGAGGAATTATCCGCATCGTTGTTTCCGATTCGATTCGCCGTCCGGGTAGTACAGCCGTCATGACCTTCGAGAACTATTACGTAAATAATTATAAAAAAGAAGGCACGATTACCTGGACGAATACCAGCACACCCGGTGTTCGTCGCTGGAATCGGGTTGTAGTCAATGGCCAGATCACCAGTCCGCAAGGCGCCGTATGGACACACAACAGCAACAAGACCATTACGCAGGTTGCAGGCATGAACACCCCGCGCGTATTGATAGATGATGCTTTTACAATCGAGGGAAGCGGAACGGTAACCAATCCTGCCGGTAACTCCCGCACGGTTACGATTCTTACGCCATTGCATAAGCAAGTCAGTTGTGCGCACATCGACGCCGGCACAAAACGGCATGATGGTCCCAATCATTATGCCATCATTGATTTTGGTAATGGAGTTTGTGATAATCAGGCAACGATTTCTATCAATGGTCAGCCACCACGAACCATAACCCTTCCGTAAGTCTTTGCATGTTTGTTTTTGGGCGTCGTCTGTATAGGCGACGCTTTTTTGTTTCGTGTATGTTGAAATAAAGGTTTGCTGTACCTTCACATCGTATGAGTTTACACATTAATGCCAAGCCAGGCGACATCGCCGATATTGTTTTAATGCCGGGCGACCCGCTTCGGGCCAAATACATTGCAACGAAGTGGTTGACCAATCCGGCACAGGTCGCATCGACCCGTAACATGTTGTATTTTACCGGCACGTATCAGGATCGTCGAGTCACCATCGGAGCCAGTGGCATGGGTTGTCCGTCGATCGGCATCTATTCGTACGAGTTATTCAGTGAATACGGCGTATCCAGTATCATTCGTATTGGTACGGCAGGTTCTTACGATGCGGCCCTTGGTTTACGGGCACTGATCAATGTGGATCATGCCTGCAGTGAGTCGACCTATGCCCGGTATGCGTTTGGCATGGAAGAAGATAGTATGCCGCATCAGGGCGATCTGTTTGCGCGCATTCGTGAAACCGCCGAAACAATGCAGTTGCCTATTTGGAATGGTAACATTCACTCCAGTGATGTCTTTTACCGTAGTGCGAAAGGAACACCGGACGTGGCTCAAAAATATACCTGCAAAGCGGTTGAAATGGAAGCCTTTGCCTTGTTCGCCAATGCGCGACACTTGGGGAAATCCGCTGCAACTATCCTGACGATTTCGGATGTTATTCCAACCGGTGACCATATCTCGCCGGAAGACCGAGAGCGGTCGTTGGATCCGATGATTAACCTGGCCTTGCAATCAGTATTAGCCCGCTAAATACCGGTTTCGTTTTTACTGGTCGGCTGACTATCTTTGCGGCGTATCAACGTATCCGCGTGGCGGATGCCCTCTACAATATGACGGAAAACAAACAGGTTCGCGTCCGTTTCGCGCCCAGTCCTACCGGCGGCCTTCACCTGGGAGGAGTGCGTACGGTTCTATACAATTACCTATTCGCCAAAAAAAACAACGGTACGTTTGTACTTCGCATTGAAGATACCGACCAGACCCGTTTCGTGGAAGGCGCGGAAGCATACATTTACGAATGCCTTGAATGGTGCGGACTCGTACCGGATGAAAGTCCACTGAAAGGAGGGGCTTTCGGGCCCTATCGGCAAAGCGAGCGAAAGCCGATGTATAAACAATATGCCGAAAAACTGATTGAGGCCGGTCATGCGTATTACGCATTTGATACGCCTGAGGAGCTGGACCGCATGCGGCAGGAGAACAAAACAGCAGCTAATCCGTCGCCCCAATACGATGCCCGCGTCCGGCACCAAATGAAAAACGGATTGACCCTCTCTGCAACGGAAGTGCAATCGTTGATCCAGGCCGGCGTGCCACACGTGATCCGCATCAAAATGCCAACGGATGAAACGATTACTTTCCACGACCTGATCCATCAAGACGTTTCCTTTGATTCCAATGTGGTAGACGATAAAGTATTGATCAAGGCGGATGGTATGCCTACGTATCATCTGGCTGTTGTGGTCGATGATTTTTTGATGCAGATCAGTCACGCGTTTCGGGGAGAAGAATGGCTAAGCAGTGCACCCGTGCATATCAAACTCTGGGAATACTTGTTTGGACTGGATAAGATGCCCCAGTGGGCACATTTGCCGCTGATCATGGGACCGCATGGTAAACTCAGTAAACGGGATGGATCTAAGTATGGATTCCCGGTGTTTGCCATGAACTGGACGGATCCCCGCAGCAATGAATTTACAGAGGGATTTCGGGAGAAAGGATTTCTGCCCGAAGCCTTTGTGAATTTGTTGGCCATGCTGGGTTGGAACGATGGTACCGGAGAAGAACTTTTTGATATGGCTTCACTGATGGAGCGTTTTTCCATCGACCGCGTGCACAAAAGCGGCGCTCAGTTTGATTATGAAAAAGCACGGTGGTTCAATCAGGAATGGCTGAAAAAGCGCGCACCCGAATCATTATTGTCTGATGTGCGGCAGATGTTGTCCGGTGCAGGTATTAACGCTAACGATGAGGCCTACCTGACGACTGTAATTGGCCTGGTACGTGAACGCTGTGTGTTGTTGTCCGACTTCGTACAGCAGGCCGGCTATTTCTTCCGGCCGCCTGAGTCGATCGATTTTACTTCGATCCGCGAGGGATGGAGCGATGCTAAACAGGCTTTTTTTCAGGATTTCGTAAATGGACTCTCCATGCTGGACCATTGGCAAGTGGCTGCCATCGAGCCGTTGTTCAAGCAATATGCCGAAACCCATCAACTAAAACCGGGCTCACTTCAGTTACCTTTGCGGTTGATGCTAGTTGGAGGTAAATTCGGACCGGCCGTGCTTGAAATCGCGGCGACCATCGGAAAAAAAGAAACCTTGCACCGAATCAATCATTGTATTCAAACACTAAACGCAACATCATGAATCGACCCATACGGATCTTAGTCGCGAAAGTTGGTTTGGATGGACATGACCGGGGAGCCAAAGTGATTGCTACCTCCCTTCGCGATTCCGGTATGGAAGTGATTTATACCGGTCTCCGTCAAACACCCGAGATGGTGGTCAATGCCGCCTTGCAGGAAGATGTGGATGCTATCGGGGTGAGCATCCTCAGCGGTGCCCATATGACCGTATTTCCCAAAATAATCGCCCTGCTCAACGAAAAAAACATGAAGGATGTCTTGCTTACCGGTGGCGGCATTATTCCCGAAGACGATATGCGTCAACTAACGGAGATGGGTGTGGGCCGTCTGTTTCCACCCGGAACACCAACGACTGCCATCGCCGACTATATCCAGGATGAAGTAAAAAAACGCCGATCCTTCTAAATCAATGACTATGTACACAACCATACTGACCGAACTCAACGAAGGGATACTCACTATCACCGTCAATCGTCCTGATAAATTGAACGCCTTGAATCGTGATGTGTTTAATGACCTCGACAAAGCCATGGATACCGTCTATCAGCAGTCGGACATCCGTTCCGTGATCATTACTGGAGCCGGATCCAAAGCCTTTGTTGCCGGTGCCGACATTACCGAGTTTTCGGCATTGAGTACCGAGGAAGCCAAGCAGTTATCCCGTCGGGGGCAAGCTGTTTTTAATAAAATCGAACAGTCACCCAAGCCTGTAGTAGCAGCTGTCAACGGATTTGCACTCGGCGGCGGTTGCGAGCTGGCCATGGCTTGTCATTTTCGTATCTGTGCTGAGCAGGCTCGGTTTGGACAACCGGAGGTGAATCTGGGTTTGATTCCCGGTTATGGTGGTACACAGCGACTAACCCAACTGGTTGGCAAAGGCAAAAGCATGGAATGGCAGATGAGTGCCCGCATGATCGATGCCCGCGAAGCCCTGGCTGCCGGATTGGTCAACTATGTTACCGATGCCGATGGACTCTTGCCGAAAGCCATCGAAATTTTGCAACTCATCCAAACCAAAGCACCTTTGGCTGTGGCTAAAATAATTCACTGTGTAAATGTGGCCGCGATGGGCGACTCGGCCTTCAGCAATGGTAAATCCGGCTTTGAAGTGGAAGTCGAAGATTTTGGCGCTTGTTTTGCCACCGAAGACATGAAAGAAGGAACGACCGCATTTGTAGAAAAGCGCAAAGCGCAATTCACCGGAAAATAATCAAACAACACATATGGAATACCGTATTGAAAAAGACACCATGGGCGAGGTGCAGGTGCCTGCCAACGCATACTATGGCGCACAAACCCAGCGAAGCATTGATAATTTCAAGATTGCACAGGACATCAACAAAATGCCTCGTGAAATCATCCGGGCTTTTGCCTATTTGAAAAAAGCGGCTGCTCTGGCTAATTGTGATGCCGGCGTGTTGCCCGCTGAAAAAGCCACGTTGATTGGCAACGTTTGTGATGAGATATTGGAAGGAGCACTCGATGATTATTTTCCATTGGTGGTATGGCAGACCGGAAGTGGCACCCAAAGCAATATGAATGTGAATGAAGTCATTGCCTATCGCGGACATGTCCTTCAAGGCGGCTCACTGGCCGACACCAATAAGTTTTTACATCCAAATGATGATGTCAACAAATCGCAGTCCAGCAATGATACGTTTCCAACGGCTATGCATATTGCCGCATACAAGGTGTTGATTGAAAACACCATTCCGGGCATTGAAAAGCTGCGCGATACCCTGGAGGCGAAGAGCAAGGCTTTCATGCATATTGTGAAAATAGGCCGTACCCATTTTATGGATGCCACACCATTGACGGTTGGACAGGAATTCAGTGGCTATGTATCGCAGCTCAATCACGGATTGAAAGCCATTCGCAATAGTCTGG
>CAZZJF010000074.1:0-10523 GCA_964654325.1 uncultured Ferruginibacter sp. | reverse complement strand
ATATCCTTGTCAATAGTACCCGGTAATCCGATACAGGGGATATCAAATTCGTTGCTGAAAATCTGCGCCCCCCGGAAACTACCGTCTCCGCCAATGATCACCAGGCCGTCGATGCCTCGTTTTTGCAGGTTTTGATAGGCTTTTTTCCGCCCTTCATATTCCATGAATTCCTTGCAACGAGCTGTTTTCAGCATAGTGCCGCCCCGCTGAATGATATTGGCCACACTGCGGTTTTCCATCAGAAAGATTTCATCCTCCACCATCCCGCTGTAGCCCCGCATGATGCCAAAAACGTCCAAACCATGATAAATGCCGGTCCGAACCACGGCGCGAATGGCCGCATTCATACCCGGACTATCACCTCCGCTCGTCAGAACACCAATTTTAGAAACCTTTTTTTTCATGAGGTCAAATTTAAACAGGCACAATAAACCTTATTTGATAATCTTCAGTCAATCTCGCGGATTATTCAAATTGTGTCAAAATTACACTTTAATAGGCAAACAATTGGCTGATTGTTTAAGCATCCGTAGCAATTTTAATCAATTAATTACATGCGCTCAGGTGCGGAAATACCGAGTAAACCCAGACCGCTTTTCAGTACCGTTGCCGTAAAGCGAGCGGTGTGTAATCGGAGTTGTTTTTTGGCATCATTTTCGGCATGCGCGATGGAGTGTTCGGCATACAAGGCATTGAACGATTGCGCCAGCTGGAATAAGAAAATTGCCAACAACGAGGGATTTCTGGTCTCACAGCTTTCCCGAATTATGGAAGGGTATTGCTCAAGCTGAAAGAGCACTTTTTTCTCCAGCGGCAGCAAGGCCTGTTCGGGTATTTCGGAGAATGGCGTGCCGGCTTCTTTTCGTAAGATACTTTGAATACGGGCATGAGTGTATTGAACAAAGGGCCCGGTGAAACCATGAAAGTCGATGGACTCAGTTGGATTGAATACCATTTTCTTTTTGGGATCCACACGGAGTAGGTAAAATTTCATAGCACCCAATCCGATGGCTTTGTATAAGGCCGTTAATTCATCGGCGGTGAAGTCTTTGACTTTCCCAAGCGCCTCGGTATGTTCGCCGGCCGTTTGAATCATTTCAGCCACTATATCGTCGGCATCCACCACCGTTCCTTCCCGACTTTTCATCTTGCCGCTGGGCAGTTCAACCATTCCATAACTCAGGTGATCAATCCCATTTGCATTGGCCAGCTGCAATTTCTGTGCAATCAGCTTCAATACTTTCATGTGATAGTTCTGTTCATCACCAATGACATAGATGCTTTCATCCATACCGTACTCGGTATGTTTACGCGCGGCCAGTCCAATATCCTGTGTGATGTAAACAGAGGTTCCGTCTTTTCGTAACACCAGTTTTTCATCTAGGCCATCGGCGGTGAGATCGATCCAAACACTGCCATCTTCTTTTTTGTAGAAAACGCCGCGTTCAAGTCCACTTTGAATGAGATCTTTTCCTAACAAATAGGTGTCGCTTTCGTAATAGGTTTTATCAAAGTCAACACCAATCGATTGATAGGTTTTGTCGAACCCTTCATACACCCAGCTGTTCATCGTACGCCATAGTTTCAGGACTTCGGGCTCACCGGCTTCCCAGTCCAAGAGCATCTGCTGGGTTTCAAGCATAATCGGTGCCTGTTTTTCAGCCTGTTCTTTATCCAGTCCGTTTGCCATGCCTGTTCGCACTTGTTCTTGCAAGACTTCATTGAACCGGACATAATAATCGCCAACGAGGTGATCGCCTTTTATACTAGTAGATTCCGGGGTGGCGCCCTGTGCAAATTGTTGCCAGGCAATCATGCTTTTGCAGATGTGGATACCCCGGTCATTGACGATACTGGACTTGATGACTTCATAGCCGTTGGCTTTGAGTATTTCGGCCATGCTCCATCCTAAAAAAATATTGCGGAGGTGTCCAAGGTGCAGGGGTTTGTTGGTATTGGGAGAGGCGTACTCCACCATCACCTTCTTGCCGTTCATGGGTCCTTTGCCATAGCAAACATCGCCGGAGTATTGTTGTGTCAGGGCTATCCAACGGGCATCCTGGATGGTTAGATTGAGAAAGCCTTTTACCGGTTGGAATCGGGCAATCAGGGCAGGGTATTTTTCGGCAAGCAGGACACCCAGTTGATGGCCAATGGCTTCCGGTGATTGCTGCATTTTTTTGGCCACACCAAAAAGGACAATGGAGTATTCGCCTTCAAATTCCGGTTTGGTTTGGTTGATTTGGATATCTTTTTCCTCGAAGATCGATCCCGTAACTGTCTGTAACGCCTCTATGGCGGCTTTTCTAAGTTCATTCACCATGCTCATGCCGCGAAATTACTGATTGTTGAAGAATACCCGCTTATCCTTGTTCGAATTTCACCTGATTCGCCGTCGATGGGGTCGGCAGATCGCCTGATATGGCTTATCTTTGCGCGCTTCAATATAAATTATGATAACGGTAAATAATGTTACGCTCGCCTATGGTAAGCGCGTTTTGTTCGACGAGGTCAATCTTCATTTTACGAAAGGGAATTGTTACGGAATAATCGGCGCCAATGGAGCCGGTAAGTCTACGTTTATGAAAATTGTCAGTGGTGATATTGAGCCCAACAAGGGCACGATTGACATCACTCCGGGCGAGCGCATGGCGGTGTTGAATCAAAATCAGTTTGCGTTCGACGACTATACGGTTTTGAATACGGTGCTGATCGGGCACAAGAAACTATGGCAGGTGATGCAGGAGCGCGACGCGATCTATGCCAAGGAGGATTTCACTGAAGCCGATGGGATGCGTGCCGGCGAACTGGAAGGGGAGTTCGGGGAAATGGGCGGTTATACGGCCGAAAGCGATGCTGCTACCTTGTTGGCCGAATTGGGCGTCTCCGATGAGGTGCATGCGCAGTCGATGCGGGATGTCAGTGCGAATGTGAAGGTGCGGGTGTTGCTGGCGCAGGCGCTGTTTGGTAATCCGGATATTTTATTGCTGGATGAGCCAACCAATAACCTCGACGTGGAAACCATCGCCTGGTTGGAAAACTTCCTGGCCGATTATGAAAATATTGTATTGGTGGTGAGTCATGATCGTCACTTCCTGGATGCGGTGTGCACGCACGTGGCTGATGTGGATCGCGGAAAAATTAAGATCTATACCGGTAACTATACCTTCTGGTACGAGAGTTCGCAACTGGCTGCCCGTCAAATGAGTGATAAGAACAAGAAGATAGAGGAGAAGCGAAAAGACCTCATGGACTTCATCGCCCGATTCAGTGCCAATGCATCGAAAAGCAAGCAGGCAACCAGTCGTAAGAAAGCCCTGGAGAAGCTGGTTATTGAAGAGATTCAGCCATCTAACCGAAAATACCCGGGTATCATTTTCAAGCAGGATCGGGAGGTAGGCAATGAGATCCTAAAGGTTGAAAAACTCGCCAAATCGATCGATGGCAAGCGACTATTCAGCAACGTGAGTTTTGATATTCAAAAGAATCAGAAAATCGCCTTTATCAGTCGTGATCCAATGGCCATTACCAGTTTCTTTGAAATAATCAATGGCAACCTGAAACAGGATGAAGGGACGTACGAGTGGGGGACCACCGTTACCAGTGCTTATCTGCCCAACGACAACGCCGCCTATTTTGAGGGCTCGAATGATAACCTGATGGAATGGCTCCGGCAATATGTGCCGCCAACCGTGAAAGATGTTGATGAGGATTTCCTTCGGGGGTTTCTGGGTAAGATGCTGTTCAGTGGGGATGAGATCATGAAAAAGACATCGGTACTCAGCGGAGGAGAAAAGGTGCGCTGCATGGTCAGTAAGATGATGTTGCAGAACCCCAATGTACTGATGCTGGACGAGCCAACGAATCATCTTGATCTCGAAAGTATCATTGCTTTCAACGATAGCATGATTGCCTTTCCGGGCATTGTGTTCCTGTCAACCCATGATCATCAGTTCATGCAGACGGTTGCCAATCGCATTATTGAAATCACGCCAAACGGCATGATCGATAAGCTCATGACCTATGACGAATACCTCGCCGATGGGTTGGTGCGCGATCAGCGGGCGGTGTTGTACAGGGATCTTTAATGATCTTCCCTGAATATGAATTACTTTTGTTCAACATTAACGCTCTAACGAATGATTTTACGCTTTCGCGCCATTGTCATGTTCATAGTTTGCCTGATTAGTACGACTACTGTTTTCGCACAACGATCCATGGGCACATCCTACAGATCCGCTTTGGGTTTCAAATTCTATCCAAGTTCTGTTACCTTCAAACAAGCCGTAGCAGACAAGAATGCGATTGAGGCAATCGTCGCTTTTTGGGAAGAGGGCGCACGCTATATCGTGTTGTACGAAGTGCATCATGCGATTGAAGGTGTGAAAGGATTGCGTTGGTATGTTGGGCCGGGCGTACATATCTCAGACTACTACAAATCCTACTACGGCGGCGAAAAATACCTGGGTCTTGATGGCATCATCGGGTTGGACTGGAAAATTAACCGTACGCCGTTCAATCTTTCGCTGGACTGGCAACCGTCCTTCGATTTTGGCGGAGGCAAAGATTTTACATGGAAATTTGGTGGTCTCTCGATTCGATATGCACTCCGCTAGTCGGCATGGTTAATTCGATTGTACATATTATTGACTTCCTGCATCGGACATGTTCACCCTGGATGCCCAAGCTGACATTCCGTTATGCTATTTGCGGTGCGTTCAATACCCTGATAGGGCTCACTGTTTATTTTATTGGAATCCAGTTTCTTTTTACGGGATCTGCGGTCAATATGTATTTGCTGGTCTTTAAGCCACATGTCGCAGCCTTGATTTTGTCCGGTCTTGTGTCTTTTTCGCTGGGATTCTTGCTCAATAAGTTTATCGTTTTTACGGGTTCTGAGCTCAGGGGACGTATCCAGCTTTTTCGCTACGGACTAACCTTTTGTATTAACCTGATGTTGAATTATTTCATGCTTCGATTGCTGGTAGAAATGCTGGTTTGGGATCCTTTTGTCAGCCAGGTTGTAACCACCGGTATCGTTATTGCAGCCGGATATCTAATGCAAAAGTATTTTTCATTCAAGGTGTAAAAATAAGATTATCAATCTATTAGGTGATCCACCTCTTTTTTTATTGATTATTCTTCTGCTAAAGTTGCAGAACGAGCAATTCTTTTTCTGCCATTTTTTCATTTTCTCGGCCATGGCATAAAGATTGACAATTACTGGTAGATTAAAATTGAAAATTATGTCAAAAATTATCGGAATTGATTTAGGAACCACCAACAGTTGTGTTTCCGTTTTAGAGGGTAATGAGCCAGTGGTTATTGCCAATGATGAGGGAAGGAGAACAACGCCGTCCGTGGTGGGCTTTCTGAAATCAGGCGAGCGTAAAGTGGGGGATCCGGCAAAGCGCCAGGCCATTACCAATCCGCAAAATACGATTTCGAGTGTCAAGCGTTTTATGGGGCGTCGGTTCGATGAGGTAACCGAAGAGAGTTCTCATTGGAGTTATAAAGTGGTCAAAGGGGATAATAATACCGTGCGGATCGATATTGATGATCGATTATATACGCCCCAGGAAATCAGTGCCATGGTGCTCCAGAAAATGAAAAAAACCGCGGAAGATTTTCTTGGTCACGAAGTGAATGAGGCGGTAATCACTGTGCCGGCTTATTTCAATGATGCCCAGCGTCAGGCAACGAAAGAGGCCGGTGAAATCGCCGGACTTACCGTTCGGCGTATTGTGAACGAACCAACCGCCGCGGCATTGGCCTATGGACTGGATAAAAAAGGAAAAGACCAAAAAATCGTTGTGTTTGACTTAGGTGGCGGAACGTTTGACGTCTCCGTTCTCGAATTGGGTGATGGTGTTTTTGAGGTGAAATCAACCAATGGCGATACCCACCTGGGGGGTGATGATTTTGACAAAGTAATCATGGACTGGCTGGCCGATGAATTCAAAAACGAAGAAGCTATCGACTTACGCAAAGATCCTATGGCCCTGCAACGCCTGAAAGAAGCCTCTGAAAAGGCAAAAGTGGAACTGTCCTCATCCACTGAAACAGAAATCAATTTGCCGTATATCACAGCAGTAGATGGCGTGCCCAAACACCTGGTAAAAAAGCTAACCCGTGCAAAATTCGAAGCGTTGGCCGACCGGTTGTTCGAACGTTGCCTGAAACCATGCGAGGCGGCGCTCAAAGATGCGGGCATCGCCACATCACAAATCGACGAAGTTATTTTGGTTGGCGGTAGCAGCCGTATCCCCAAAGTACAGGAAATTGTAGAGAGATTTTTTGGCAAGAAGCCTAACAAAAGCGTGAACCCGGACGAAGTGGTTGCCATTGGTGCCGCTATTCAAGGGGCTGTACTGACCGGCGAAGTGAAAGACGTATTATTGCTCGACGTAACCCCCCTGAGCCTGGGTATCGAAACCATGGGCGGGGTTATGACCAGGCTGATTGATAGCAATACAACCATCCCTACCCGTAAATCAGAGGTATTCAGCACCGCTTCCGACAATCAGCCCGGCGTGCAAATTCATGTGCTGCAAGGGGAACGTCCCATGTCCAGTCAAAATAAAAGTCTTGGTAATTTCAACCTGGATGGAATACCCCCGGCTCCAAGAGGGGTGCCACAAATTGAAGTAACGTTCGATATCGATGCCAACGGTATCCTGAATGTGAGCGCCAAAGACAAAGGCACAGGAAAAGAACAGAAGATCCGTATCGAGGCCGGTAGCGGTTTGAGCAAGGAAGAAATCGAACGCATGAAAAATGAGGCGAAGGCCAACGAAGCAACAGACAAAGCTGAAAAAGAGCGCGTTGAAAAAATAAACCAGGCCGACAGCCTAATTTTCCAAACCGAAAAGCAGCTCAAGGAGTTCGGCGACAAAATTTCGGCCGATAAGAAAGCGCCCATTGAAACAGCACTTGAAAAGCTCAAAGAAGCGCACAAGACACAAGATCTGACCGCCATCGATGCGACTATGCAGGAAATGAACAATGCATGGACTGCTGCCAGCGAAGAGATCTATAAGGCATCGCAGGCCGGTACGAGCAATGACGCAACCCAACCAAAAGCCTCCACAACACCGGGTGCTGAAAATGTAACAGATGCTGAATTCGAAGAAGTGAAATAAAATTGACCTGAATTGAATACGAAACCGCAGGATGACCTGCGGTTTTTTTATATACCCGATTCGTTGATCTGCTTACGATTACCATTGGTCGGTCTGTTGTTCAATTATACTGGAATAGGGGTATAAAAAAACCCTGCCGGAGCAGGGTTTCGTATAAAAAATAGTTCTTGACTTACATGAGATCCATCGCCATGGCGAAAAAAGTAACGTTGAAGGGTAATACCATCGAACAATACCCCCCGCCAATCTGATAGACGTAATAAAACGCTCCCAGCGAAAGTAGAAACAGAAGCCAGAATATCCCGGTTGATTTTTTTGCCTTTTGCATCCGTTATTGTTTTTTGCAAATATAGCCGATTTTATCATAGGTTTTTCTTTTAGAAAAACAAAAGACAAGAGGCCGCTTTTTTTTAAGTTTGATTATCTTGCCAGAAAAAAGAATGTTGCTGAGGTTCTTGCTGAAGTACGGCACGCGATACGGGCAATCTCTCCACGCTCACTTACGACTGATCAACAAAGGTCAATCAGATATTCTAATCGACCTCGACTTGACCTATCTCAATGAGGCCTACTGGCAAGCTACTTACGAGCTGCCGGCCTCTCTTTCTATTACTGAAATCAAATACCGGTATACACTACGGGAAAACGACACGGTTGTTGCATTCGATCAGCGGCAGGAACGAACCATCGGGTTACCCAAAAACCGCCAGCAAACAATTCAACTATACGACGATTGGCAACACGTGCATCTGGCCGCCGCCGTCCATCATTCCCGAGCCTTTCATATTCTCCTTCCTGAAAAAAAGGGAAAAACAGCTAAATCGACAGCTGATGCCCAATACCTTGTTCGCGTCCAGACTCAACCCCTTCCACCCGGTAACAGTCTTTGTATGCTGGGTTCCGGTGACTGGCTGGGCGACTGGGATTCTTCCGATCCCGTCATGCTGCAATGGGACGGTCGCGAATGGATAGGCCAATTATCATTGCCCGCTTCCATTACCCAGCTGGATTATAAAATGGGAATCTATAACCTCGAGCAGCAAAAAGTGATTGCCCTCGAATCTGGTGATAATCGAACCCAATCATTTACGCCGGAGAAAAACGTTCGGTATCAGTGGAATCAGTTCGTGGATTTCGGAACCTTCGCCTGGAAAGGTGCCGGTGTCAACGTGCAATTGTCTTCTTTGCGGACGGCAAAAAGCTGGGGTGTTGGCGATTTCTCCGACTTGCATGTGTTGACTGATTGGTGTGTAGAAGCTGGCATTCGGATGATTCAATTACTGCCAATCAACGATACTACGGCTACATTTACTAAAAAAGATTCCTATCCATATTCGGCGGTTTCTGCCTTTGCCCAACATCCGATCTTCTTGGATGTACAGGCCGTTGCCAAAAAATACAAATTTAAAATACCTGCACCGCTTACAAAAGAACGTGCAACCCTTGAGCAAGCACCAACGCTGGAGTATGAACGCGTGATGAAACTGAAAGAGACGCTCATGCGGTTGGTATACAGCCAGCAGAAAGAGTCGTTTCAACAAGAAGAGGCCTTTGTCGATTTTTTTAACGATCACAAACACTGGCTGGTTCCCTATGCGGTATTTTGTGTGCTGAGAGATCGCCACCAATCAGCGGATTGTTCCTCTTGGGAAATAGGCTCAACGTATGCCGAAGAACAAGTCGCTGAATGGATTCAGCCGGAAGGCCTGCTGTACGAGGAGGTCTGTTTCTATTATTTCATTCAGTATCATCTGCATCTGCAACTCACCAAAGCGGTGACATATGCCCATAAAAAAGGGATCATCATAAAGGGGGATCTGCCAATCGGAGTGGGGCGGCATAGTGTGGAGACCTGGATGTATCCCAACCTGTTTCACATGAATAAACAGGCCGGAGCACCGCCTGATGCTTTCACTCGGAAAGGTCAGAACTGGAGTTTTCCTACATACAACTGGGACGCTATGCAGCTGGATGGATATGCCTGGTGGCGTCAACGGCTTCAACACATGAGTCATTACTTTGATGCCACCCGCATCGACCACGTACTGGGCTTTTTCCGGATATGGAGTATCCCCTTGTCTTCGATTGAAGGCATCACCGGTGTATTTGAACCAACGCATCCGATTTCGGAAGAGACATTCCGACAATCAGGCATTGCATTCGATCAGCATCGACTCTGTGATCCTTACATAACGGATGGTGTATTGCAGGATTTGTTTGGGGACGAGGCATCTGTTATACGGCAACATTTTCTGGATGGAAACCGATTTAAGAAAACAAGTAATAACCAACGGGCCATTGATGCCTATATCACGACTCATCCTCAGCTGCAGGATTTCCGCCAACGACTTTTTGATTTGATTACCGATCTGATTCTGATTCCGGATGCACAACAACCAGGCGCCTATCATTTCCGGATCGATATGCAACAGACGGTTTCGTTCAAAAACTTGCCTGCTGATCAACAACAGGCATTGGATCGTTTATATGTAGACTATTTCTATCATCGTCCCAATGACCTTTGGTACAAAACGGCCCAAGCAAAACTCGATGCCATTCAGCAGTCATCCGATATGATGATTTGTGCCGAGGACCTGGGCATGGTGCCCGATATGGTTGAAGGGGTATTGGACGGACGGCAGATGCTGTCCCTGCAAGTACAGCGAATGCCCAAGCGATCGTCCCAAGCCTTCTCGCTGCCCACTGAAGCGCCATATCTTACTGTGGTCACCCCATCGACCCATGATATGAGTACGATCCGACAGTGGTGGGAGGAAGACGCTGGAACGACCAGCCAATTTTACAGAGATATTTTACATCAGTCTGGCCATCCGCCGTTTTACGGTGAGCCCTGGATCTGTCGCGATATCATTCGTCAGCATTTGGAATCACCAGCCATGTGGGCTGTTTTTCTGCTGCAGGATTTTCTATCGATGGATACAAATCTTCGTCGCGAAAATCCGCATGAAGAGCGAATCAACAATCCGGCCGACCCCGATCATTACTGGAACTATCGGGCACACGTCTCACTTGAATCCCTGATCAACGCCAAGGCTTTCAATCAGGATCTGGTGCAACTCATTCGTGATGCGGGCCGCTGTTGATTTGCCCGCTCTGTTCCGGCTTTCATTTGACAACACATGCGATTAACCTACACCACTCATGAGCTTCCGTTTCGCCATCCTTTTCGGATATCCAAAGGCTTAAAAACGCATCAGTCGACCCTGGTTGTGGCTCTTGAACATTTCGGACGAACCGGTTATGGGGAAGCGACGGCCATTAGCTATTACGATGTAACGGTTGACTCGATGGTGGAAGCACTGGAAAAAAAACGGCTCTTCATCGAAAAATTTGCATTCACTGATCCGGAACGATTCTGGC
>CAZZJF010000073.1:0-10736 GCA_964654325.1 uncultured Ferruginibacter sp. | reverse complement strand
CGGACTCACCGTACGCTGTGAGCCTATTCGCGGCGGCACGGATGGCAGTCGCCTCAGCTTTATGGGATTGCCAACCCTCAATCTTTTCACCGGCATGCAAAACATTCACGGAAAACTGGAATGGGTCGGGGTAAAAGATATGGTGAAGGCCGCAGAAACCATCGTATATTTATGTAACCTGTGGGAGTCAGCAACCTAAAAAGGGTTTGCAGTTTCCTGCTACTAAAAAAATAAAACCATGGAAAATGTAATTGGATTATGGCCAATTGTTCTGATTGGTCTCATCATTTTGAGCGGTTTGTTTACGGTCAATCAAGGAACCATTGCCGTCATTACCCGCTTTGGTAAATATGTGGGAATTCGCAGAGCCGGTTTGCGGTTGAAGATTCCGTTCATCGACCAGGTTTACAAACGGGTCAGTGTGCAAAATCGCTCCGTAGAACTCGAGTTTCAGGCCGTAACCATTGACCAGGCCAATGTTTATTTCAAGTCGATGTTATTGTACTCGGTTCAGAATGAGACCGAGGAAACGATTCAAAAAGTCGCCTTCAAGTTTATCAGCGACCGGGACCTCATGCAGGCGCTGGTTCGTACCATTGAGGGAAACATACGCGCCTTCGTGGCATTGAAAAAACAATCCGAGATCTTGGGATTGCGCCGCGATATCGTAGAATTCGTAAAAGAACATGTGGACGCTTCACTGGAGGAATGGGGATATCATTTGCAGGATCTGCAGATTAACGATATCACCTTCGATCAAGCCATCATCGACTCGATGAGCAAGGTGGTGGCCAGCAACAACCTAAAAGCCGCTGCAGAGAACGAGGGGCAAGCATTGCTGATTACGAAAACCAAAGCGGCCGAAGCAGAAGGAAATGCCATTAAAATTGCTGCCGAGGCAGAACGAGAAGCCGCTCAGTTGCGCGGACAAGGCGTGGCTCTGTTTAGAGAAGAAGTGGCCAAGGGTATGAGTCAGGCAGCCGAACAAATGAAACAAGCTAATCTGGATACCAACGTAATCTTGTTTAGTATGTGGACGGAAGCCATCAAGAATTTTGCAGAGTATGGAAAAGGAAATGTCATTTTCCTGGATGGCAGCGCTGAAGGCATGGAAAAAACGATGCGCCAGCTGATGGCTATGCAAAAAATGGGCGATGATTAACAGCCGGATATTTGTGACTTTTTTTGATTAATCTTAACAAGTTTTGATTTTCTTGGATTTACCTTTGAGGTGATTCTAAATGTAAAACCCATCTACATGTTTGATCTTTTTCTGCAAACGGATTCTACAGCGTTATTGAACAACGGATCCGAAAAGGTAGAAAGCCTATGGAGCCTGTTGTCAAAGGGAGGGCCGCTCATGATTCCGTTAGGTATTTTATTTGCCTTGGCGGTGTATTTTTTCATCGAGCGGTGGTTGGTTATTCGAAAGGCCAGCACACTCGATGAAAATTTCATGAACCTGATTCGAGACCATATCCTTAGCGGTAACCTGCAAGCCGCTCGCTCGGTGGCCAGAAGCAACGATCATCCTATTTCAAAAATGATCGATAAGGGGTTGCAGCGGATCGGGAAGCCCATCGATGCGATCGAAAAAAGCATGGATAATGTAGCGAAGCTGGAGCTCTATAAACTCGAAAAAAACCTGAATATCATCTCCGTGATCTCCAGGATGGCACCGCTGTTCGGGTTTGTAGGAACCATCATAGGTCTGGTAATGCTGTTGAAAGAATTTGCGGCAATCAGTAATCCGTCTATCAACCAGATCGCCGATGCGATGTATGTGAAACTGATCACCTCGGCTACCGGACTGATTATTGGTATGCTCGCATTTCTGGGGTATAATTTTCTGGATACACAAGTTTCCCGGATGGCAAACCGAATGGAATCGGCCGGCAGTGAATTGATCGACATCTTACAGGAACCTACCCATTAATCATCCGAACCGACTGTACCTATGCGCCTGCGCAAAAATAAATTCAGAGACGAACATTCAGAGGTCGATACCGGGCCGCTTAATGATATCCTGTTTATTCTGCTCATGTTCTTCCTGATGATTTCTACCCTGGCTAACCCCAATGTGATCAAGCTGAGTGTGCCCAATGCGCAGAGCGATACCAAACAAAAGCAATCGGTTGTAGTCAGTATCGATAAAGAAAAAAATATCTACGTAGGAAACAAACGGATTCAATATGATTCGCTGGAATCCGTACTTAAGAATTATATCCACGAGGGCGACAGTATCAAGCCGGCCGTAGTCATCAACGCCGACTCTGTTGCGCAATGGGGCGAAGTAGTGCGGGTAATGAAAGTGGCCAAGAAACTGAAAGCCACTACCTCTGCTACGGTTAGCGGCAGCGACTAAAGGAAGCACGCTCGCACAAATCGAGCCCGATCAAATAAGTCGATTATCACCCTGCTTTCATAACCAGCCTCACCAAATGTTCGGGCGACATCGTCAGCATACTGTTCATGGCATTCCAGCAGGATGATACCACCGGCAGACAGAGCTGTTTTTCCAAACGCAGCAATGGCTTTGTAAAAAACCAGCGGGTCATCATCCGGTACAAACAAAGCCGCTGCCGGTTCATGCTCAACGACATTCTGAGGCAAGGTGTTTTTTTCGGAATTAGGGATATAAGGTGGATTGCTGATCAGCAAATCGAATGTACCCAGTGTTGGCCAGTTAGATTGATTTAGAAAATCCAGCAGGAAAAAATCAATGGGTGTTTTTTGGTCGGTTGCGTTTTTTCGGGCAAGCTGCAAGGCGTTGGATTCGCGGTCGATGGCGCGAACAAAAACAGAAGGGTGCATTTTTTTTAACGAGATGGGAATGCAACCGCTGCCGGTACCAATATCTAGTACCCGAGCTTGTGGATGATTGGCAAGCCAGTTGGAAGCCATTAGCACCAGCTCTTCGGTTTCGGGTCTTGGGATAAGCACTGATCGATCGACCGTCAGTTCCAATCCGCAAAAAATCGTTTTACCGGTGATATATTGAATAGGAACCTGCCGCAGAAGTTGCTCTATGCGTTTAGTCCACTCCGTTAGTATCGATGGACTTAGTATATGATCAGGCGTACGGATCATATCTGCTTTTTCCATGCCGGTAACAAACGGCAAGAGGATTTTCAATATCGCGTCGGCTTCTCCGGATCCATATACCGGTGTCAATTGCGCAAGGCCGTTCCGGTAAGCTTCCTGAATGGTCATCGCGCAAACTTAGTTTATTTTCCATTCTGTACTTTTGAGGATGATCACGGAAGAGACCTATATGCAACGGTGCCTTGAACTGGCCAATCGTGGTCTGGGGCTGGTGGCGCCAAATCCAATGGTTGGTGCGGTGCTCGTGCATGGTAAACGGATATTAGCCGAGGGCTGGCATGCTGCATTTGGCGGACCGCATGCGGAAGTACATTGTTTGCAATCGTTGAGTGAAGCCGACCAATCTCTCTTGCCTCAAAGTACCTTGTATGTTTCCCTCGAGCCCTGTTGCCATCACGGGAAAACACCGCCTTGCACCAATTTGATTATCGATTCGGGCATCAAACAAGTAGTTGTGGGTTGTTTAGACCCGTTTGAAAAAGTCCGCGGAGCGGGTATCCAGCAGCTGAAAGAGGCCGGCATCACGGTCAGAACAGGGGTATTGGAGAAAGACTGCCGGTGGATGAACCGTCGTTTTTTTACATATCATCAACGCAAGCGACCGTATATCATCCTCAAATGGGCCCAGACTGCCGATGGGTTTATCGCCGGTCCGCAAAAACAACGCTTGTCGATCAGTCACGAAATGACCAACCGGCTGGTGCATCGTTGGCGGACTGAGGAAATGGGTATTTTAGTTGGCTATAATACCGTTTTGATGGACGATCCCCTGCTCACAACGCGGTTCTGGCTCGGTAAAAATCCGATTCGTTTGGTGATCGATGCGATGGGTGCGTTGCCAACCGGTCAAAAGATTTTTAATACCGATGCACCAACTAAGGTGTTTTCGTTTGTGGAGAACAAGCCGCCCGAAATTAAAACAGTATTGCTGACAGACAAACATCGTGCAATCTCGGAACAGGTGTTGGAACATCTTTATGATCATGCTATCCAATCGGTATTGATTGAAGGCGGCCGACAAACGCTTTCATCGTTTATGGATGCCGGTTATTGGGATGAGATTCGGGTGATAACCAATACAAAAATGAAAATTGGAGAGGGCTATGAGGCTCCGGTTTTGCCGGTAAATGCCATCCGGTTTGAACAAACCTGCTTAGCCAATGATCAAATTGATTTTTATGCGAAAGAGGGTGTAGCACATGCATGATCTCACAAACGCATACCGTACCATTCAGCAGTCCGTAACGGCGATGTATAAAGACCGGGGAAGCCGATTTCTAGGGGTCATTTTTCCTGTTTCATCAGCCGAGGCATTCAAAAAGCAGCTCGCGCAACTGCGAAAAGAACATTCTAAGGCCGTCCATCATTGCTATGCTTATCGGATTAATCCCGAGCTGCCGGTCAGTCGGTCCAGTGACGATGGAGAACCATCCGGTACGGCCGGCAAACCCATACTCAATCAACTTGAGAGCCACCAGCTCCTCAATGTGGGGGTAGTGGTGGTCCGTTATTTTGGCGGCACCCTGCTCGGTACGGGTGGCTTGATCCAAGCCTACCGCACGGCCACTTCTTTAGCAATTCAGTCGGTACCCATTATTCAACGAGATAGGGTGGTTAAATATTCATTAGAGTTTGATTATCATTTACTTAATGAAGTAATGGGCCTGCTCAAATCCTGTGATTGCTCCATTGAACAACAGGAAATCGGCCTGTTTTGCCGAATGCAGGTTTTAGTACCCAATCGCATGAAGCCAACCTGGTTGTTCCGTATCGGAGAACTGGGCCAGGGCATTACCTTTCAGGCTTGTTGAAATCGGTTCTTTTTTTATCAACAAAGGGTTGATTATTAACATTTTTTTTTACTTTCACACCCATCAATGCTGCTTGTAAGACCTTTCGTACTGAACTGACCCCGGGGGTATGCAAACAGACATTTGTTGAAAGAGATTTCCATGATTCAGGGTCAAACTAAAACAGGCTTGTACATCATGTCAACACCTGTGTTCAATAATGTAAAACAAACATACACATGAAAAGAGTTCTTGTTTTTTCTCTCTGTCTGCTGCTGGGAATTTCGGCCCGGTCGCAACAATTGCACTTCATGAGCCAGTATTTGCAACACAACCCAATGTATAACCCTGCTGCATCCGGTATGGGTCAGAACAATATGGTGGGGATGGCTTACCGTAACATGTGGAGTTCCTTCCCCGGAAATCCGCAAACGACGATGGTTTATGGTGATTTTGAGTTGAAGAAAATGAATTCGGGTATGTCGGCCTATCTCTATCGGGATCAAACAGGCCCTACCAGTCGTAATGGCGTGCAATTCGGATACTCCTATCATATCAAATCTGCCAATGGGAAAAGTCGGTTGGGTATTGGTCTCGAATTGCGTGGATTACAGTATGCGATCGATAAGGCCAAACTGACCGATGCGCTGGGTACGCTGGATCCGGTGTTAGGTGGTGCCGAAAACAAATTTGCATTTGATGCCGGATTTGGACTGTACTGGACAAACGGTAAGCTCAGTGTAGGTGCCGCTGCCAGTCAACTCATGCAATCTAAGCTGCAATTAGCCGACGTGCCTAACATCCAGCAGGGTGGTAAGCTCTATCGTCATTACAATGTGAACGCCAATTACCGCTTACAAACCGGGGACGATATTTATGTCATTCCATTTGCCATGGTTCGCCTGGTTCAAAACGCACCTTCTGAATATGATTTTGGAACAAAAGTCGATTATCAGGATAAAGTATGGTGGGTGCTTGATTGGCGTGTGAATCAATTCTGGAGTTTACAAACCGGTGTCAACCTCTTCAAGAAAGTCAAACTAAGTTACTCGTACGATTACTATGTGTCTCCAATCGGCATCTTTGTTGCCGGGTCCGGTGCGCATGAACTTGGTTTGCAATTCGATTTAAAAAAGAAATAATATCCACGCTATAACAAACCCATCATTGGAAGACCGGTTCGCTCTGAAAATGATATTTTAAAAGTGCTATAAAAAAACACACATGAAAAAAAGGCAACTCCTTTCACTCGCTCTGATGCTTTTGATCTGCCAGGCAACACTTGCTCAGGGTAGCTTTTCATTCAGCTGCGCAAAAGATACTACTATCAACGGTTGTGCGAATTCATGCATTACCTTGAAAGCGAAGATTCCGGATATTCGGTCTTCTACCAGCAATTATGTCATCAATCCACTTACCGGTCCAGGTGGTTGCTTCAGAACCTATGCGCCTTTTGGTCCGCCTACCGGAACATCGGCCAACCTGACCATTGATGATCGTTATTCACAGGCTATTCCCATCACCTTTCCGTTCCCGTTTTATGATGATGCCGCTTCGCCGTACAATTCGCTGGTCATCAGTACAAACGGCTACATCTCCTTTGACGTAGCGGAGGCCGGTCAATTTTCGCATTATACACTGACCCCCGGTAATGTGCCTAATACCAGTTATGACAAGTCACTGATCATGGGTGTATACCATGATTTGGATCCATCGGTTACAACCTCGCCGAATCGCCTGATCAAATATGAAGTGGTAGGCACGGCACCACATCGCCGGTTCATCATGAGCGTGTATAAAGTACCGCAATTCAGTACAGCCTGCAATAACTTGATTGAAAACACCCACCAAATCGTTCTGTACGAAGGTATCGGTGTGATCGAGGTGTTTGTGCAGAGCGCACAGATTTGTCCGGGATGGAACTCGGGTCGTAAAATGATTGGTTTGCAAAATGCGAATCAGAATAAAGGAATCATGGCTCCTGGCAGAACCGCAACCGGTCCAAACTGGGGCACCGTGAATATGAACGAATCCTGGCGTTTCGTGCCGGCGGTTGGTCCAACACTATATCGCGGCGTGGAGCTATATGACCTCAACGGAAACCTGGTTGCTGTTGGTGACACGGTTAACGTGGGTAACAACACCTTTGAGGTTTCATTCCCCAATGTTTGTCCTTCCGGAAACACAACCTATATCGTGAAGTCCAAATATGCGCAGTTCAATAATCCTAACCTGTTTGTGTACGGCACAGATACGGTGAATGTGCTTTCGAACAACCCGTTATCGGCAACGGCAACTACCGTAGCTGCCAGTTGTGCTAATTCGGGTATTGGGTCTGCAACCATCAATCCATCGGGCGCTCCGGGTCCGTTTGAATACTCAACCGATGGCGGTGTGACCTGGCAGATTTCCAATGTGGTGAATCTTCCTGCTGGCACCTATCCAATCCGTTATCGTCAGATTGGCACAACCTGTGAAGCTACCATCAACATCGTCATCCCCGAAGATCCCAACGCCGTTAGTGGAGACTATTCCATTTCCAATGTGCTTTGTAACGGAGGCAGTACGGGCTCTATCAATGTAACCGGACAAAATGGTACGGGTATCTTTGAATACTCGATCAATGGAGGTACTACATACCAGAGCAGTGGCATCTTCAACAACCTGCCAGCCGGTACGTACACGATTCGAGTTCGTGATAATTCCGGATGTTTCCGCGATACGGTCGTTACCATTCTTCAACCCGCAGCCCTGTCTGCAACTATTCAAACAACCAATGCAACCTGCTCGGCAACGCCCAATGGTGGCATCAATATTGAAGCGAATGGTGGTACAGTCAATTATCAATATAGTATCAATGGTACCACCTACCAATCCGGTGCAGCTTTTGCTGTAAACGAGGGTAACTATACGGTCTATGTACAAGATGCCAATGGTTGCACTACGCAGCAAAACGTTACCGTCAATTTAACCAATGACCTGGCTGTTCAAACCCGTCAGGACACAACTATCTGTCGTGGTGCCTCTGTTGCGCTGACAACCTCCGGTAACGCAGCCAGCTACACCTGGGCCGGTAACAACCTGAGCAACACATCGATTGCCAGTCCGGTTGCACAACCCAATACAGTTGGATTAAATACATACACATTGACAGCCACGTTGGGTCAGTGTACAGTTAACCGCACGGTCAACATCACCGTGGAGAATCAGGTTAGTGCTTCTGCCGGTCCTGATCAAACTATTCTCTCCGGCGATCTCGTTCAGCTGAATGGTGTTGTAACCGGAGGTGGTACATTCACCTGGTCTTCGACCCCAAATGATATTTCGCTGTCATCGACCTCTGTGCTGAATCCAACGGCTCAACCAACTGCCACAACGACTTATACACTGACTACTGTAAGTGTGGTTGGCTGTATTTCTACCGATGATGTGCTGGTAACGGTTATTCCGTATTGCATTCGTATGAAGAATGCCTTTAGTCCAAACGGAGACGGTATCAATGATATTTGGAAGATTTACGACCAGTTCGATTGCCTGACCAAAATCAAAGTAGTTGTGTTCAATCGATACGGATCCAAAGTATACGAGAACAACGACTATCGTAACAACTTCGACGGACGCTACAAAGGCAATCCGCTCCCTGATGGAACTTATTATGCGGTCGTTGATTTCTACCTGATTTCCGGACGGAAATTCACAACGAAGACCGATCTGACAATCATTCGCTAAGAATATAAAGACACGATAAGTCAGCCTCTCCCGCGGGAGAGGCTTTTTTTATTCGAATAGTATACAGTCGTTCTTCGATTGTATGGTTGGGTTCCTGTAGAGGGGTAGGTTACATTCGTTGAAATTGTTATTTTTAATCAATCGTAATTTATCAATGCCGACCAATGACCGCTTATTAATTTATGCATACTGAATCAATTCGCGAATTTGCCTTATCACTACCGGGTGTAACAGAACATTTCCCGTTCGATGATGTAACCCTTGTTTTCAAAGTGAATGGTAAAATGTTTTTGCTGTTGCCACTCGACCGGGAACCGTTGTCGTTTAATGTGAAATGTGATCCTGAAATAGCCGTCGAGCGCAGGGAATTGTACCCGGGTACGGTCATCCCTGGCTATCACATGAATAAAACACACTGGAATACGGTTTTCGTAAATGGGGAGTTGTCCGCAACACAACTGAAATCGTTTATTGAAGAATCCTATCAGTTGGTTAGTCGGAAACGTAAGACCGAAAAATAAAATCAGGACAAAAGTTTTTTCCGCATCGAATCCAATCGGCGTAATACGGTGTCCGGCTTTTTAGCTTCGGCAATGGCCCGAATATGCGCTTGTTGATGGGAGGGCGCCAGCTTGGAAAATCGTTGCTGTATCGTTGGGTTATTAGAAAGAAATTGCTGCATTGCCGGCGGAATAGCCAATGCTTGTTTGGGTTGAGTAGATCGCGGTATTTTAACGCCCGATAGGGCTACCGCTTTCCGGATGTAACCTATAATCTGTTCGTCGCCGGGAAGATCTTGCAGGTGTGTGATCTTGCCAAAATTACCCATGGCCGTTTTCCCGATTAACCGATTCGATAGCCAGGGATCGTTCATCAAGGTGGCTTTGTGGATATGTACCGCACAATGATGCTTGAAGGCGGCCATTGAACACAGCGGTTCTCCATTAAACAAAAAAAAGGGCATATTCCATTTGATCTGTTCTGCTGCTTCAGGACAAGCAGTCAACACCAATGATCGGATATGCGACAAGATGGGCCGGGCGAATGGCGCTGATTGTTCAATATATTGTTGAACCGCATTCATATCGCTGGTTTAGCGGAATGACGGACTAACCACCAGTTCTTTACTGCCCGGGGTGTGTACATAAAATCCTTCGCCGGATTTAACGCCTAATTTGCCGGCAGTAACCATATTGGTCAGTAGGGGACAAGGGGCGTATTTTGGATTCCCAAATCCGTCATGCAGTACATGCAGGATACTCAGGCAAACATCCAGTCCGATAAAATCCGCCAGTTGCAGGGGGCCCATCGGATGGGCCATGCCCAATTTCATGACAGTATCAATTTCTTCTACACCGGCTACGCCCTCAAACAGACTGTATATCGCTTCATTGATCATAGGCATCAAGATGCGATTAGCAATGAATCCCGGATAGTCATTAACCACACAAGGTATTTTGCCCAGGTTTCGACTGAGGCTTTCGATGGTTGAGGTTATCTCGTTTGAAGTCGCGTACCCATTGATGATTTCAACCAGTTTCATAACCGGAACCGGATTCATGAAATGCATGCCGATAACCTGTTGTGGTCGTTTGGTGACCGCCGCGATTTTCGTGATTGAAATCGAAGAGGTGTTGGTGGCCAGGATGCAATCAGCCGGTGCGGCTGCATCAAGTTGTTTGAAAATATCCAGTTTCAGGATTACGTTCTCCGTGGCGGCTTCAACAACCAGCTGGGCCTGAGAAACGCCGGCCTCGATGGATGTATTCGTTTGGATACGGTCAAGGGTAGCCGATTTATCGGCTTCCGTCAGCAGGGACTTAGCTACCTGACGATCCAGGTTTTTAGTGATGGTTTTGAGGGCTTGTTCCAGTTGGGTTTCGCGAACATCAATTAAGGTGACAGAGTAACCGCATTGTGCGAAAACATGGGCAATGCCGTTACCCATGGTTCCGGCACCAATAACACTGACCTGCTGTATATTCATAAAATAAAGTTATTTGGAAGGCAAAGATAGGAAAGAGAGGGTTACGAGTGATTTGTCTGGCAAGGAGAAGCATGACCTGCCATTTTTTTAATACAAATAGGGGTATTACCAAACCGATCAATCGT
>CAZZJF010000072.1:0-10752 GCA_964654325.1 uncultured Ferruginibacter sp. | reverse complement strand
TTCGGTGCCCCATACAGTCAGGGAGCCTTCTAAGTTTTCGCGATAGGTATTCAGGGAATAGTGGAACGAGCCAAATAGGCCATTTTTCATGTTCATCCAAATCATGCCGGTATCTTCTGTTTCGATCGTGGGGTGGTAAGCGTTAGAGCAAGTGCCGCCAACGGTTTCCGGCATGCCAAACAACCAGATGAGCAAATCGATGAAATGACTGAA
This sequence comes from uncultured Ferruginibacter sp., assembly GCA_964654325.1. Taxonomy (GTDB): domain Bacteria; phylum Bacteroidota; class Bacteroidia; order Chitinophagales; family Chitinophagaceae; genus Ferruginibacter. The sequence goes on along the minus strand of CAZZJF010000072.1, from coordinate 10,539 downwards.
TTGAGTGTAGAGAGCGCCCCCATCCATCGACAAGGTGCCTCTCCAGTCAGATTCTTGAAAATACGCAGGCGGTCGGTGCCAGAGGGCATTCATCTGAAAACCGAGTAGTTGTCCGAATGCACCTGCGTTGAGGCTGTTCCGTAGCCAAATCACGGGTGGGTTAAATCGATTCTGTTTGACAACGACGATTGATTTACCGGCTTTTTCTGCCACGGTCTTCATGCGTAGGGCATCCGTTGCGGCCAGGCACATGGGTTTTTCCACCAATACATGTTTACCGGCTTCCAGGCAGGCAATACTCTGCCGGGCATGCCATCCATTTGGGGTGCAAATCACGGCCCAGTCAAATGTTTCCGCTTTCGCGAGCAACGCATCCAATGAATCATACGCCGGGCAGGAGAGTGCTTTCGACCAGGTCAGGGCTTTTTCCGGAGCAATATCACATACTGCCGTTACAACCCCGATTCGGGTTGCTTGAACGATGTGTCGTTCAGCGATACGTCCACAGCCAATGATGGCAAACCGCGGTTTCATGCTGCAAAAATGAGAAATATTCTTCCGATTCCCAAACCGAGTATTCGTTGTAAAAATTGAAAATCAACATATTATACATTCTAGCGAATAGCTAAATGCATAATAAACCGGAACACATGCCTAAACTCTCAAGACAATTCCTTACCTTTGCGACCGATAAAAAAGAAATTAAAACACTGGGTTTTAAACATTAAAAAATGTCGCATTTAACTACTGAAAAAAAAGCCGCCATCTTTCAGACCTATGGCGGATCTGCACAAAACACCGGATCTATTGAAGGTCAGGTTGCTATGCTAACCGAGAGAATCAATCATATCTCCGGTCATCTGAAAACGAACAAAAAAGATTTTTCGTCTCAACGCGGACTCATGAAAATGGTTGGAAAGCGCAAACGCCTTTTAACCTACCTGAGCAAGCACGACCTGACCGGTTATCGTGCCTTGATTGAGAAGTTGGGTCTCCGTAAATAATTCTTCTATCATCACAGACAAATTGCTTAATTCCCAACCACGGTCGTTGTTGGGAATTCTTTTTTTGTACTGTTATTTTTTCAACCGGTGCGGAAGTCCCGCATCGACTAATTACTGAGTATGTCATTTTTAAAACCACAATCCGTTTCCTTTGATTTGGGAGACGGCAGAATAGTCCACATCGAAACCGGAAAACTGGCCCGTCAGGCCGATGGTTCCGTTACCGTTCGTTGCGGCGATTGCATCATTCTCGCTACCGTAGTAGCCAACAAAGAACCGAAAGAAGGCCAGAGCTTTTTCCCTTTAACCGTAGACTATCAGGAGAAGTTTGCTTCCGCCGGTCGTATTCCCGGTTCATTCTTTAAACGCGAAGCCCGATTGAATGAATATGAAATTCTGACCTCCAGATTGATTGACCGGGCACTCCGCCCCCTGTTTCCGGAAGATTACCTCTGTGAAGTACAGGTGCTGGTGACACTGATTTCCTCGGACAACGAAGTGATGCCGGATGCAATGGCCTGTTTAGCGGCATCCGCTGCCTTGGCTGTATCGGATATTCCCGTAATGGAAATCATTTCGGAAGTGAGGATCGGTCGGGTAGATGGTCGTTTTATCGTGAATCCCACCCGTTCGGAACTGGAAAAATCCGATCTGGAATTCATCATCGCGGCTACGGGTAAAAACATCATGATGGTGGAAGGTGAGGCCAATGAGTGTCAGGAAGAAGACCTGGTAAAAGCCATTGAAATGGCCCACGAAGCCATACGGGTTCAAGTAAAAGCCCAGGAGCAATTGCGTGATCTCGTTGGCATGAAAGCTAAGCGCGATTATAAAAAACCATATCGCAACGAGGCCCTGAACGAAAAAATCACTGCCTTTGCCAAAGATAAAATGTATGCGATTGCTGCATCGGCATCCGCCAAGCACGAACGCAGCGCCGCCTTTAAAAAACTGCATGAAGAAGTGGTAACGCATCTCGGCGAAGAACTCGCTCCGGAAGATAAATCACTGGTTGGTTTTTACGTGGGTGAATTGCAATATCATGTTGTTCGTGATATGATATTGAACGACCGTAAGCGGTTGGACGGACGTGGTACATCCGATGTTCGTCAGCTGGAAATGGAAACCAATTTATTGCCTACACCACACGGATCGGCCCTGTTCACGCGGGGAGAAACCCAATCCCTGACCACCGTTACACTTGGAACACCATTGGATGAGTTGCTAGTGGAAAGCGCTCATTCATCCCACTATAGCAAATTCCTGTTACACTATAATTTCCCGCCGTTCAGTACCGGCGAAGTGAAGATGATGCGTGGGGTCGGCCGGAGAGAGGTCGGACATGGAAACTTGGCCTTGCGTTCATTACGTAAGATGATGCCGGGATCAGAATATCCATACACCGTGCGGGTCGTCAGTGATATCCTGGAAAGTAATGGATCCTCTTCCATGGCAACGGTTTGTGCCGGTTCATTGGCGCTTATGGATGCCGGTGTGCCGCTGCAGAAACACGTCAGTGGGGTAGCAATGGGATTGATTTCAAAAGGATCTCAATATGCGATCCTCACCGATATCCTGGGTGATGAAGATCATTTGGGTGATATGGATTTTAAAGTGACCGGAACACGCGAAGGCATTTGTGGCGTTCAGATGGATATCAAAGTGGACGGTCTGAGCATGGACGTGATGCGGGAAGCATTGATGCAGGCCAAAGCAGGTCGTTTACATATTCTCGACCACATGTATGCCTGTATGGAAGCGGCTCGTCCGGAAGTAAAACCACATGCGCCACGTATGGTGAAATTGTTCATCGAAAAGGAATTCATTGGTGCGGTCATCGGGCCGGGTGGAAAAGTGATTCAGGAAATCCAGCGCGAAACCGGAACAACCATTACCATCGAAGAAATCGGAAATCAGGGCGAGGTCAGCATCTTCTCCAAAGAGAAAGAAGGCATGGAAAAAGCAGTGGCCTGGATCGAAGGTATTACGGCCATTCCGGAAGTTGGACAGACCTACGAAGGAACCGTCAAAAGTATCAAGGAGTTTGGTGCCTTTGTCGAGTTCCTCCCTAAAAAAGAAGGACTGTTGCACATCAGTGAAATCAGCTGGAAACGATTGCCGTCGATGGAGGGAGTGTTGAACGAAGGGGACGTGATCAAAGTAAAATTGCTGGACGTGGATGCGCGTACCGGAAAATTCAAATTAAGCCGAAAAGCGTTGATGCCTAAACCAGAGCAACAACCCCGACCGCCAAAAGACGCCGGTTCAGAAAATTAATCGTCAACCAACAACTCATATGCCTGCATACGCAGGCTTTTTTTTATGAACTACACCGTAATAATAGTGCCGACGACAACGGAGCAGGAGCAAGAATGGCTGATCGCTTCGTTGCTTGATAGGTCAGTCACGGCCTTTCAGCAAGAGCCGGACCACCTTTTGATATTTCCCGAACCGGGGGATGCGTCTGAACAATCAGTTCAGCAATGGTTGCAAGAGAATAAGATCGTCTTTCATTGTGAACAGATTGAAGCGGTTAATTGGAATGCAAACTGGGAACAGCAACTCGAACCGGTATTGATTAGAACCGAGAGTCCGGTCTACCAACAGATCAGTATTCGTGCTTCTTTTCAGCCGGCGCATCCGATGGCCGATCTGGAGGTGGTGATTACCCCTCGGATGAGTTTTGGAACCGGTCATCACGCAACCACACAACTAATGGTTGAACAATTGGCAGCTTTATCCATCCAAGGGAAGCGTGTTTTAGATATTGGTACCGGCACCGGTGTTCTGGCCATTCTGGCTAAAAAAATGGGTGCCTCTGTTGTTTGTGCGACTGAATCAGAGGATTGGGGTTATGAAAACGCTCGAGCCAATTTTCTGGAAAACAACTGTCTGGATATCGAACTGGTGCAAACCGAAGGGCTGCCCGTTTCTTTTTCAAGTTTTGATATTATCATAGCTAACATCAACAAAAACACGATTTTACAACTACTTCCTCTAATAAAAGAAAAGGCAAACATGGATGCCATCCTGTTGTTGAGTGGCTGGTTGACTTCGGATAATTCGGACATGATCGACGGACTTGTCATGCACGGTGTAGCGCCTGTGTCAACGGTAGTGAAAGGCGACTGGTCTGCCATGCGATGTCGACTGTGATCAGCTTGATGAGCGATTCATAGTTGTTATCTTTTTATTATCTTTGAACATCACTTTAGCCGATGAAAGAGTTTTTATTAATCCTGTTGGCTTACCTCATAGGTTCCATTCCGACGGCGCTCATCGTCAGTAAGCGGATATTCAACATCGATATTCGCGACTTTGGCAGCGGCAATATGGGTGCGACCAACACGTTCAGGGTTTTGGGGCACAAATACGGCACCTTGGTTCTTTTACTCGACGTAATGAAAGGCATGCTTGCAACGGGTCTGTACGTGCTTTTACCCTATTATTTTTCGAATGAGTTATACCGAACCAACTTTATGATTGGACTGGGATTGGCTTGTGTGCTCGGTCATGTTTTTCCGCTATTCGCTCAATTTCGGGGTGGCAAAGGCGTTGCGACCCTCTTAGGCATGATGATTGCCATTCAGCCTGTCATTGCGATTTGCTGTGCCGGTGTCTTTGTTTTTGTATTGTTTCTCACACGATATGTGTCCCTGAGTTCCATCTTGGCTGCTGCCATGCTTCCGATCTCCGTTCTTTGGATTTGGAACGAACATGAAGTCTTATACCGGATATTCGCCTTGTTGGTAGCCGGTATGGTAATCATAACCCATCAGAAAAATATCAGCAGGCTTCTCAAGGGAATTGAAAGTCGAATTTCGTTTACGAAGAAAGGGAAGAAAGAACAAAAATGATCAGCTATGCTCCTTCAGCATTTTCGTATACCGGCTCTAATCATCATCTTGTTTTCGCTCTCCTGTACCCAAAACTCATATACCAACCGCAAACAATTGCTCCTGATTCCGGAGTCGGTGCTTCGACAACAGAGTGAAGTTGCCTACCGTAGTTTTTTATCCGAAAATCGGGTGATCTCCAGTCGCTCAGGGAATCGAGATGCGGCCATGTTGAAACGAGTTGGAGAGCGTCTGGAAAAAGCCATTAACCAGTTCGTACAGATGAAAGGTATGTCGGCTGATCTTACCGGTTACCAATGGGAGTTTAACCTGGTTGAAAACAATGAATTGAATGCCTGGTGTATGCCCGGCGGCAAAGTGGTGGTCTACACCGGTATTTTATCGGTAACAGAAAATGAAGACGCTTTGGCGGCGGTGTTAGGGCATGAAATCATGCATGCACTAGCTCAACACGGCAATGAACGATTAAGCAGGGCGCTTTTGGCTCAAGGTGTACAAATTGTCGGTAATTTATTCACTCAGGACGATCCCAAAGCTCGAGAGCTGTTTAATGCCATTTTTGTACCCGGATCGGTTCTTGGATTCCAGTTGCCCAATTCTCGAAAAGGAGAATATGAGGCTGACCAATACGGTATCATTTTATCAGCCCTCGCGGGATATGACCCGCGTGAAGCCGTTGCTTTCTGGCAGCGGATGGATGCACAAAATGGGCACAACATCCCGGAATTTGCTGCAACACACCCATCAAACAAAAACCGGATTGAGCGATTGCAAAGCCATATGGATGAGGCACTTCGGTATTATAAACCTCGTTGAGTTCAATGATTTTTCTAATTTTTGGCCGTTTTTCTTGAACAAATCACGTTTTCACCGTACTTTTGTATTCCCCCTCTGAATGCACGGAATCCTGTATCTGACGATTGTTTCACATGAACCCATCTTTCCGTATGGCCATTCCTACGATTTTGGAGAAACTCCAGCTTGTTCAGCAAAAAAACATTTTGATTCAGGGCTTGCCTTCCTCACTTGAGAAGCCGTTTGCCAAAATATCGTTTGCTAAAAATCTAACGCCCTTATTGCGAAGCCGAAAAGTGGATTTTGCGTTAGTGTTTGCCGTCAGTATCCGGCAATTGACCGATATCTTACGGGAAATAAAACCGGCCTTAAATACCGATTCAAAATTATGGATTGCTACGCCCAAGCCCACGGCGAAAATTGCCAGTGACCTTTGCAGGCATCCACACTGGCCCATTATGGACGAGTTACAACTGGTTCGGGCGGAAACAATCGAACTGGACACGGTTTGGTGCGCCACCGACATTGTCAATAAAATACAATCATCCATTGGCGTAACTGAAAAAAGACAGCGCACAGCCAAGGCCGCGTCTGTAAAAGAAACGGAGTGGGCCTTCTCGGAAGCATAACGTTTACGGCTTGTGATGATAACAATAGCTTCCTGCTATTTTCACTCGATTTTTACAAGGAGCCCCTTTTTTAGTAATACCGGCACAGGTGTTAACCAACCCAGCACTCGTTAAGCTACGCCCGGTAGGTTTCGTGCCGGCTGAACTGGCGGATCGGGAACGCTGCCAGATCCATTCACTAGTCGATAGACTGGTTTCAATCTTATTTTCGATTTCATCCGGAAGATTGGCAAAGAAATCAATGCCTGTTCTTTTTTCAACCTCATCAACGGATACAGCAAATTGGTATAGCGGCTCTGATGAAGACTGGTTAGCCATTAAGAATCCGATCGCTCTCGGTTTAGATGCATCATTCCACAATACCACCTTATAATAATAGCGTGGAACACTGACTTTGTTTGTGCCAATAACGGGTAATTCGTTTTCCAATACAGGGCCGGTGACTACTTGAATGGACTTGTATTGCATCGCCCAGGTTCTAATCAATTCTTCGAGCGATTTCCAAATCCCTCGGTTGAAGCCGGGTAGTTGTGGGCTCATATTGCTGTAATAAAAAGAGGCCAGCATACTTTCACCGGACCAGCCCATATCGGCAGCAGGCGCCAAATGTCCTCGATCGAATCCTGATCCTTTGTAGTCGGCATCAGTCGCCGATCCCCCTTTTACAAAGGGATCCTGTAAAAACCGATCGGTGCGTTTGTAAATAGATATTGTTTCATCGGCGGTTAGCTCATAAGCAACCCATTCGGCTTGTTCATGGCTTTCGTTGTAGCAAAGCGTGAATCCCGGATGTTTTATGATTTCACAGCCCTGTTTGCTTTGGGGAAGACCAGGATCTGATACCGTTTGCGCATAGGAAATCGAACTGAAAAAAAACAGAACGACAGCGAGCAGCGATAGGGATAGTGTGCGTTTGATAGTAATCATTTGTAGATGACGGTTCCTGTTTGTTTGAGTAATGCGGATTCCATTTGCTTCAATACCTGATGCGTTTGTATGTTGATCCGTTGTTGTTCAGCGTCTTGCGGCTGATTGAGCTCCTCCTGGTTGATTCGAATCATACGCCTAACTTTTCGGAGTTTAAAATAGGTAAGGGTTGATTGGGTTACCTCTTTGTACAAATCATCGCGAGTGGGGATAGGGCTCTCATAAATAGCCTCCCAGTTGGGACTGATCTCAGGTTCTTCCACCAATGCTTGAATACATGTTTGGGCAACAGTAGGGTCGGCATGGTACAGAAAATGACGAGCATCCGGTTGATTGCCGGTTAGATGCGATTCGCGGTACAACAAAAAAACGGTTAAGATGCTGGCATCATCAATGAGTTCCGCTAAATCCCACTCGTCAAATTGTTGAAAAATAAATGAGGCAACGGATTCGTCGTCTGTCCACGGCCGCTGTCCAAACTCGAGTAAGCAGCGAAGAAGGGCTTTTTCTTGTTTAACGTCTTTTTGTAAAAGAAGGTCAGTGGGCGGCCGTTCCGCTGTATCCGTTGGGCTGATCTCCGTTGAGTTGGGCAGGACTGTATTTCTTGCATCGCGGTTATACTCTTTCTGGAGTCGTTCTCGGGTGCGTTGATTGATCAGGTTGTTTAATCCGGCTTCATCAATTTGCAGCATGGTAGCTACCGATCGAATATAATCCTGTTTTTTAACGAAATCTTCGGCTCGGTTCATACGAGAAATCGTTTCTGCGATCTGGTTGATAGCCCGACCTTTTTTTTCTTGTTCATCGCCGGCTTCAGCGAGTATGGCTTCAAGCTGAAACAGGACAAAATCTTTTTTCTCACGTTGGATAAACTGCAAAAAAGCATCCTTGCCAACTTTACGCACATAACTATCAGGATCTTCTTTGTCGGGAATCAGCACCAGTTTCACCTGCAAGCCTTCTTCTACGGCCATGTCCAGTCCGCGAAGGGCTGCTTTGACTCCGGCCATATCACCATCATATACGATGGTCATGTTGTTGGTATACTTTCTGATCAGGCGCAGTTGTTCTTGTGTCAACGACGTGCCCCCACTGGCAACAACCTGTTCAATGCCGGCCTGATGTAAACTGATGACATCGGTATAGCCTTCCACCAGCAAGCATTCATTGTTTCGGTCGATGGCTTGCCGAGCCTGATATAGGCCATAGAGGATACGGCTTTTGACATAGATTTCATTTTCCTTGGTATTGATGTATTTAGGCGATCGATCGTTGGAGCGGATGATGCGCGCGCCAAAGCCAATGACTTTTCCGCTTAAATTATGAATCGGAAAGATGATGCGGTCTCGGTAGTTGTCTACCAGTTTTTCATCACGTTCGACCACAATACCTGTTTTTAGCAAAAGGTCTTTGTTGTAGCCGGCACGAATGGCTGTTTCAGCAAAGTTGTTTTGTGCGTTGGGATTATAACCGAGCTCAAACCGATCAATCGTATCCGGTGTGAACCCGCGTTCATTTAAATAGGCTAAACCAATTTGTCTTCCTTCATCGGTATCAGTCAATGTTTGTCTGAAAAAATCCCGCGCAAAATGGTTGATGATAAAAAGACTGTCGGCGGTGAGTTGTTGCGCTTTTTGTTCCGGACTCGTTTCCGTTTCAATAATATCGATGTTGTATCGGCCAGCCAGCCAGCGAAGGGCTTCGACATAACTATATTTCTCATGCTCCATGAGAAAGCCGATGGCGTTGCCGCTTTTGCCACAACCGAAGCACTTAAAAATCTCTTTCGTGGGGGAAACGGTGAAGGAGGGTGTCCGTTCATTATGAAACGGACAATTGCCCAGGTAGTTGGTGCCCCGTTTCTTCAGTTTCACGAACTGACCAACGATATCTATGATATCAATGCGGTTTTGAATTTGTTCTATTGTTTCCCGGGTTATCACACCATAAAAGTAGCAGTTTTAAGCCATAGCACATACATAGAAACTGTTTGAATCGTTTATATTTGCCCATAAAACCAAGCGGTATGAAAAAATGGATCTTTCTTTTCCTTTTACATGGATGCTGTACTCAGATTATGGCGCAAAGCCTCAATGAAATCAAGGGCATTTTCATGATGAATGATTTTAAAAAGGCTAAAACCATGATTGATGGGTTTCTCCAAAATGCCAAAAAGCCAAAAAACGCCAATAATGAGGAAGCCTGGTTTTTGAGTGCCCAGATTCATAATTATTACTCGTTTGATTCAACAATCTCAACAGTTGATGCCCTTCGTTTAAAAGGAGAATCATTTGCATCCCTGCAACAATACCTGCAATTGGATTCTTCCATGAAAGTGATGTCAGAAGAAAATGGCAAAGTAATTTTCCTTCAACTCTATTCCTCTCTCTATAACCTTGGCATCGGATTTTTCAACAACCAGGAATACGATAAAGCCGCTGAAGCTTTTATGAAAGCCAATGATGCCAAAAATCTTTCCATGACCCACAAGCTTCGGTTTGATGAGATTGAGTTTTCCAAATTGGATACCGGATTAATCATTAACATCGGCGTTTCGGCGCTCAATGCCAAAAATGAAGCCCTGGCCATGTCCTATTTTCAGCAGCTGGCAGACGCATCCTTGTCCGGAAAAGATTATCTGCAATATTATGTCACACTGGCTGAGCACTATCTCGATACCAAAGACACTGTCCGATTGTCAAGCATTTCGGACAAGGCTCAGTTTCTCTATCCGGAAACTGCCAATCAATTTGTTGACTATGAAATTAAACTGTACACCGATGGTTTGGAGGAGTCTGAAAAGATGGTCCGATTTCAAGAACTTATAAAAAAATATCCTACCAACACCTACCTGTTGAATCAAGTAGCATTATTTATGGAAGAATCATTTTGGGATTCGAAAAACGGGTCAGTGATTTCAATAAATGATATTGAAGCAGCAGATAAAGTTACGTTTCAAATCGAAGAGGCAATCAGGCTAAAAGCTGAAAATGATCCATTCTCCTGGAGCCTGATGGATAGACACCTTTCTAAATATCTCGATGGTTTACAAGCAATTTCTAAGAATAAAAAATCGCCCGAAAACGCCCGCAAAGCAAAATCAATTTATGATTTACTTTCCTTAAAATATATTCTTAACCTGGAGGCTTTCGCGGCCTACTATGAAAAAACAATCCAGGCTCAAGTTGATTTAATCAAAAATTATCAAGAACAGTTTGTTGAAATTACTTCTGACGAAAAATTGAATGCTCAACAAAAGCTGGATTCAGAAAAATTGTTGAAATTAAAAATCGAAAATGAATTAAAAAAACAAAATGACAACTCGAC
>CAZZJF010000071.1:0-10772 GCA_964654325.1 uncultured Ferruginibacter sp. | reverse complement strand
CGGCATACTGGCCAGATCCACGATAAAGTTTTCATTATCGATTTTCTTTCCGATTGCAATCGGCAACGCGAAATTATTTTTAGTAAAGCGTTCGGAGGAGAGCAGAGTTCGCATACTCACGATCGTCTTCCGCGTATTGGGCACTTCAATTCCGATTGTCCCCTTTCCGGGAATAGGGGCAATAATACGAATACCAAGTGCCGCTAGACTCAGGGCAATATCATCTTCCAAATTTTTGATTTTGGAGATGCGGACACCGGCAGCCGGAATAATTTCGTATAACGTAACGGTTGGCCCAACGGTTGCCGATATTTTCTGAATAGTGATATCGTAGTTGCCCAGTGTATTGATGATCTGGTTTTTATTATTCTCCAGTTCCTGCGGATCCTGCACGATTTTTTCACTACCGTGATTATCCAGTAAATCAATCGATGGGAATTTATAGTCCCGTAGATCAAGAATAGGATCGTACGGTTTTGAAGCCGGCTTACTGTCTGCAACACCCTCCTGTTTCTTGGCGCCATCCGGATCGGCCGTTTTGATTTCGAGCGATAAGGATTCTGTCTGAGCCACTGGTGATAACTCAACCGATTTGACTTGTTCAACAGGCGGCTCCACCACAATTTTTATCTCTTCCTCTTCAACCTCCACTTCTTCTACCTCGTCGTCTGCGATCAAGTCTTCTTCCGGGTCAATTATTTCGGGTGTTTTTTTAGACGTTGTCGTTTTTGTTTCGGTGGTTTCTGTTGGTTCTGCCGATAATTCGTCTACTGAGTCCTGTACGTCATTTGTTGCTTTGTCTGACCGTTTAAACAACTGGCCAAATGCCGGATTCAACTGCCAGATCAGGTAAGCAAAAAAAGCAGTGAATAGGATCGCATAGGACCCGATGCCGAATACCCCATGCAACTTCTTAAACTCCATTTTACCTACAGCACCTCCCCATGGAAAACCCTGTCCTTGCAGTAATGCATACAAGGCAGCACTCAACAGGGGCAGTCCCACGATGAGGTAACGAAGATTTCGCCAAAGAGACAAAACTTGTCTGCCCAAAACGAGATTGATACCGAGAATAAAAAAAAACGTACACAACAGATAGGCGGCGACGCCGAATCCCTGGTAGATCAGAAAGTGAGATAAAAAGGCCCCAAACGTTCCCATCAAATTGGACACTCCGGATGTGCTGCTCCATAATAGATTCACACCCTCCTGCTGTACCACGTCATAATCCTCATCCCATGTAAAAAGATAGGATGTGAATGACACAAACAACAACAGGGACATGAGCAGCGAAATACTGCCCAGGATCTTGTGGGTACGCTCATCGTTGACGAGTTGACGGAGTTGTACTTTTTCTACGGTTTCTTGTGGCAGGGTTTCTTGCTCTGCTTTTTTTCGTTTCGTTGAATTGGCCATCGTAGCCAAAGATAATCAATGTACCAGTCAAAAACGGCTGGTTAGTTTTCAACAGATAGGAATAAAAAAAACCAGCCGGCCATCAGGGAAAGACCACCGATGGGGGTGATGGGGCCTAAAATGGATTTGGTTTCCGGAACCAACGCCATAACATACAACGAGCCACTGAACACCACGATGCCACTCACCCATAGCAACAGCGCGATCCGGGCTTTTTTGAACACGAGTTGCTCCATAAAAAACGCAGTGACTAGAATGGCAAAGGCATGTAAAAAATGATACAATACACCGGTTTTGAATGATTCGACGGCCTCCGGCGATGCGATCTTTTTCAAACCGTGTGCGCCAAATGCACCCAGCATGACGGCCATGAGCCCAAGCAGGGCCGCTGTTTTCAGATATCGCTTATTCATTGGTAAAAGATTGTTGCAGTTTCGATTCGATGATGGCCTGGCTTGCCCGATCGGCGGGATCGAATACCAGCGACGCTTGAGCATAGCAAGACTCCCGTTGACGCATAGACTCTACGATCCATTGGTGTTGATCCGCAGGTGCCACCTGTTCAAACAATGGCCTTTTTTGAGGATTATCGGACAATCTCTCCAGAAGACGAACGGAATCTTCGCGAATGTAAATGGTTGTACCGTGCTGGTTCATCCAGTCGATATTGTCATGATAAAGGGGCGTGCCGCCTCCACAGGCCACGATCACCGGTCCTTGCAGCTCCAGAGAACGAAGGATATCAGTTTCGAGTACCCGAAACCAGGACTCCCCTTTTTCGGCAAATAGTTGAGAAATAGCCCGTCCCGTATGCTTTTCAATCTGCTCATCCAGATCGATGAACGAAACACCAAATTGGTTCGACCAGATACGCCCCCAATAGGTTTTTCCGGCACCCATAAACCCAATCAGAAAAATACGAGACTGGTTCAGTTGCTTTAGTTTTTCTTTTTGAAATCGCCGCGCTTCCACGATTTGATAAAATCGGCCCAGGCAGCCGGATTGAATACATTCATGGGAGCGATCTGTCCAGAATAATATAAACGAGCTGCCCGTTGCCGCAAGTACTGAGAGGTAGCTTCCCGGCCATCAGAGGGCAAGGTTTCCATGAGCAATCGTCGGGTAGCCACATTATTGTTGGATCGGGCAATTTCGATATCGTCGTCAGGAATTTTGATGTTGACAAAATCCCGTTCGAACTGCTCCCGGCTCATCCGTTTCTTGATGATAGTCGCCGGCAAATAAACGGTATCATTGACCATCAGCTGAATCATGCTGTGGTATTTTCCTTCTAAATTAACCGGAATGTGAACCTGCTTTGGTTTATACCCGATGCTGGTGAATTCAACCGCATCGCCTTTTAATACAACAATGCTGAAGACGCCTTCATGGTTGGTGATGGTACCCCGATTTTGTCCTTTGACAACAATACTGACACCGGGTAAGCCTTTCAGACTATCCGCAGTCATAACAACTCCATACAATTGAACAACGGAATCATGCGAAACAGGTTGCTGCGCCATGGCCTTGCTCCCGCAAACAAAAAAGAGAATGGCATATGTCAACAATCTTCGCATAGGACTACAACAAAAAAAGATACAAAGTGTTTTCTGTGAACAAAGGTAATCCGAACAACAAATGCAACCGTGAATTTGTTAGGTTCCTTTAATTTTGCAAACTCCTTAACATTTATTTCAATCATAATGACCGAACAATCCATCCTAGAAGCCCTGAGTCATGTACAAGAACCCGATCTGGGGAAAGACCTTGTTACACTGAATATGATTAAAGATATTCAGATTAATCAGAATAAGGTTGCCTTCACCGTGGTATTGACTACGCCGGCCTGTCCGATGAAAGATATGATCCGCAATGCCTGTGTGAATGCGGTACAACTGATGGTTAACAAAGAAGCTGATGTGACCGTTCATTTTACCAGTAACACCACCAGCAACCGACTCGATGCCGGCACCGTGCTTCGTGGTGTTAAAAACATCATTGCCGTAGTAAGTGGCAAAGGCGGTGTTGGCAAAAGTACCGTATCGGCCAATTTCGCACTGGCTCTAGCCCAGGGCGGTGCCCGGGTTGGCTTAATGGACGCCGATATTTATGGCCCCAGCCAGCACATCATGTTTGGTATTCGGGGTGAGCGACCGATGATGCGCGAAACAGACGGAAAAGGCCTGATTGTACCCATCGAGCGCTACGGCATTCAGGTTATGAGTATTGGCCTGCTGATTGATGAGAAGCAAGCGGTAGTTTGGCGCGGGCCGATGGTCAGCAGCGCCATCCGTCAGTTTGTATCCGACGTGGATTGGGGTGATTTGGATTACCTTATCATCGACATGCCCCCGGGTACCGGCGACATCCACCTGACCATCCTCCAATCTGTGCCTGTCACCGGTGTCGTTGTTGTAACAACCCCTCAATTGGTGGCCCTGGCCGATGCCAAAAAAGGCGTAGCGATGTTTGGACAATCCATGCTTAAAGTACCCATTGTGGGCCTGGTAGAAAATATGAGCTATTTCACGCCGGCCGAATTACCGGAAAACAAATATTACCTGTTTGGAAAAGACGGGGGCAAGCTGTTGGCCGAAGAGTTCGAACTGCCGTTTCTGGGTCAGATACCCATTGTACAATCAATCTGTGAAGGCGGTGATCAGGGTGTGCCGGTTATGACAGGTGATGATGCAGTCACGCAGGAAGCTTTCAGAAATTTCGCTGGTCAAGCGGTTCGACGCATCGCCAAACTGAATGCCGAAAAAACAGCTTCATAAGATAACGATCGGACAGCATTCCTCAATCAGGATAACCTCAGCCATTGCAGGGCGTTCTGATACATCATTTTGTTTTTTTGTGCCGGCGTAAAGTCCATGGAATCAATCAGCGAACCAGGAACATGTTCACCTAACGGAAAGGGATAATCGCTTCCAAGACAGATAAAGTCCTCTCCCATAGTTTGTATGATATACTGCATGGCCTGAGGATCATGAACCAGGCTGTCGATCCAGAATCGACCGATATACTCTCTGGGATTCACCGGGTTATCAATAGCGACCAGATCCGGTCGGACATGAAAGCCGTGTTCAATACGGCCCATCGTGAATGGAAAAGAGCCGCCGCCATGCGCGAATGCAACACGTAAGCGGGGAAACTTTTCCAAAACACCGGAAAAGATCAATGAACAAATCGCTCGGGTTGTTTCTGCCGGCATCCCCACCAACCAGGGTAGCCAATATCGTTGCATCTGCTGCTCCCCCATCATGTCCCAGGGATGTATGAACAAGGCACAGCCAATTTCCTCCGCCCGTTTGTAAAACGGAAAAAAGACCGGATCTCCCAAGTTGACTCCATTAATATTGGATCCGATTTCCAGGCCGGGCATCTGTAGGTTTTCGACACAACGTTCCATCTCCCCGATGGCGAGATCGACGTCCTGCATGGGCACGGTACCGAGACCGATGAAACGTTGAGGATTACCGGCAGCCGTTTCGGCGATATGGTCATTAAAAAATCGAGCCGTTTCAAGGGCATCCGCCGGTTTCGCCCAGTAGTTGAACAATACCGGAATGGTCGATAACACCTGCTTATCCACGGAGGTATTGTCCATATCGGAGATCCGCGCCTCCACCTGGAAACAATTGTCTTCTACTTCCCGGAAGAGTCGGTCGCCTTTCATCATGCAGGCTTTACAGTTTCGGTGCTCGAGATGAATAAAATCGCCGTAGCCGAATTTAGATACCCAATTAGGCATTTTTTCAGGCATGATGTGTGTATGAATATCTATTTTCATTCCGGTTAATGATTGATGTATGATGTGAGGCCGTAACGGAGTAGTGAATGTACATAAACCCCTTCGATAATTGATCAAAATAGCTAGCTGCTTTTGATTGTACCGGTTAGAGCCAATTGGGAAATAAGGCGTGCCCCCATCCCATTACAAGCAGCAGCAGTTGCACGCAATACACGAGCCAGAGCGGTTTGATAAAATAAAAAAAAGCGGACGCAATGACCGATAAAAAAGGGAGTATGAAATACAAACTTTCTTGATCAGGTGCATTTGAGAAAAAAGGGAGTGAAAGCGATGTTAACCCGAATAAAAAAAGCAACGACCAGTTTTTTCGGGCCTGTATCAATAGCTTGTTGATATGTCTATTGATCAGCATAAACCCAGTGATGGCAAATAGTATAGGTAAAATGGCCAACAACAGGGTATCCGATTTTTCGAAAAAGGAAGGGACCCTAAAAAACAACCGGGGCGTCTCCATTAAAAAAAGCCCCCCCGTCAAATAATCCAAGGCCGCAAGAAAATAAAAAGGTACAATCAATCCTAATCCAAAGAGAAGCCATTCAGCCAGGCGAAAAGGCCTCGCGAGTGAAATCGAAATATAGGCCGGAATTACAAAAATCAGTGTGGCCGACTGAATCATGCCGGCCAGCCCGAGCATGAGTCCGGTGTTAAACAAGGTAGATTTAGGTGAAGGATGATTGTGCAGCCGGGCCAGCTGGGTAGCTATCAGCGCGATCAGCGTTGTAGCTACCAACGTTTCATTGAATTCAACCCCCATCGGCATTAAACCGGAAAAAAGGATCACAGTCAAGCCGCCAAGATGATTGGATCGCAAAAACATCCGATGTTCCAGTAGCAGTTGATTCATCAATAGGGCTACTGCACCTATCATCGTGCCGACCAAGAGACCATGTGTAACCGACTGCGTAAAGACCGTTGAATGAAAAAAAGAATCCAGCTGGCGGGAAAAAAAACCAGTTTGATTATGCGGTAAGATCGTTGGCTGATGTAAGAAAAACGGCCAATGGACCAGCAAGGCAAAAACAAACAAAAAAAGGTTGTTGGATGGAAAGTTTTGGTGAAATCGCCCAAGCACGGCCGGTATTTCGTACAAAAGTCAAGAATATAAAGCTAACCTCAAAAATAATTTTCAGAGCTCAATCAAGGCAAAACCGAGTTTGGATAAGTATGCATAGGGTATTAACAATTTTCGGGCACCGACCTGCTGTGCGAGCCTGGGCATAAATTCAATGTCTGTTTGCTGACTTCGGACGGTACCGTCGCGAACGACTGTACCGTCCATCTGAACAGAATAGCCCGTGAGCAAGTGACGGGTTCGGTCACGTTCGATGAATAGAACCTTCAAATCTTTTCCGGTATTCATGAATGAGAATGATAGAAAGTTTTCCGTATCCACGTCCAGCTGTTTTTTGGGTATGACTGTACTCCAGGTCAGTTGAAGTGCACTATCCACGCTGGCAACAACGACGTCATTCGCATAAAACCGGGTCGTACTGTTGGCATCCGCGGCATCCCAGGGCCTATATGAATAGCTGTAAGGACTTGCCCAGTAATAATCGTTCAGCGCTCCATATGGATTGTTGAACATGAAGCCTCGATTCCAGTTGTTATTGTAAAGGGTCTCTGAATAGAAATCCTCGAGCAACAGCACAAATCCGCCGCTTTTACGAACAACCAGCTGGCGAGGTAACAGTTGATCAAAACCTCGTTTGCCATTACCGCCGGCTTGAATTGACTTTTTTAATGTTTCAGGAAAAGGGTTGAAGGCAGATCGTTCTACGACCGAAGCACCCATGTTGAACAATAAGGTGTATAGCCCGTCTGCCGATTCCGTCCGGTCATCGTAATAAAACGCATTGACAAGACAACGATGATTGATGTTATCTATTCGGATAATGGGTTCATCCAGGTACTGGTCTTCCAGGGAAATCGGAGTTCTCGCAAATTCGAGGTCTCCGGCTTTTCGATAAATGATGGCTGCGGATGCGGCTTTGTCATCGGCTCGTTTTTCCATCAGCTGCATCAAACACAAGTTGCCAACATTGTCGATAACGAGATCAGAAAGTGATTCGCGATTGGATCTGAATGAAAAACCGGCCCGGCAGCTGTCTGTCAAAACAAACTGTTCATCAAACACTCGAACAGCGAGATTCATCCACCCGTTCTTGACATGGGTTTTATAGATAGCATACCGTTTTTTATTTTCACTAACGGCCATCTGATAAATGGCGTTTTCGGCAAAAAAACCAATATTGGTTGTATCCAGCACCGATATGTCATTTCCGAGATCCCCTTGGATTGGAATCTGATACGACTCACAATAAACAATTTGCTGCTTTTGATGCTGGTACACTACTGTCAAGCTATCTTTTTGTAATACAAACTGCAGATTAAACGCCTTATCCGGTAGTGCTGACAGCCGATCCTGTCGTATCAGTTTCATGCTCAGATCATAGCGTGCTAGCATATGGCGTCTGTTCAGGTACTTGTATATCAATAATTGATCACCCGACTTACCGATGATGTCAAAAAACATGCTTTTGTTCTCTTTTGGGAGTAATTCTGACAGCACAATTGATTGACTGTAAGTCGGCATAGAAATACCGACCCATAAAAAAAAGGCGGAAAAAAAGAATACAACTCTTTGTTTCATACCTGTAAAATTACGCTGTCGGGTTCAACAACCGCCCGATATCTTTGTTAAGGATAGTATGGAACATGTGTTGATTACCGGTGGTACCGGAACAGTTGGACGCCATTTAGCTATTTTTTTAGCTGAAAAGGGTTATCAAATTACGGTTTTGACTCGGAGACTCGATCAGCGCCGCTCAAAAGACGCCCGAATTTCATACGCTTACTGGAATCCTGAAAAAAAAGAAATAGACGCCGACGCGTTTCGGTCGGCCGATCATATCATTCATTTGGCCGGAGCGGGTGTCGTCGATCAACGCTGGTCAGCTGCTTACAAAAAAACAATTCTCGACAGCCGGGTCCAAGGCGGAGCCTGTATCCTGCACAATATAGCCCATCAGCCAAATCAACTACAAACCTTACTGAGTGCTTCTGCTATCGGATGGTATGGGCCGGATCAAACAGGCGGACACGCCTTCACCGAAACGGACCCTGCTTATGGCGACTTTCTAGGCCAAACCTGTTTTGCCTGGGAAAACAGCACACAAACCACGCAGGTCCGTGTTTGCCACGTGCGTATTGGCATTGTGTTGGCACGCCATGGAGGCGCCTTGCCGGAATTTGAGAAACCACTTCGCTTTGGATTAGCAGCGATCCCCGGTTCAGGCCGGCAGATCGTTAGCTGGATTCATATTGATGACCTCTGTCGGATTTTTTTGCATTTGCTTACCCACAAAAAGCTCACCGGGCCCTTTAATGCCGTGGCACCCCACCCGGTATCAAGCAGTGAACTGACCAAATCCATTGGTCGGATACGGAATCACAATCGTTTTATTCCGATTCATATCCCCGCCTTTTTTCTGAAATGGATTATGGGAGAGAGCAGTATTGAAATACTGAAAAGCACGACCGTAGGCAGTGAAAAAATTCAGTCAACCGGATTTTCATTTGCATACCCGGAAATCAATACAGCACTAACGGACCTGTATAGCCGAAAAAAGCAATCATAAATCCCGGTTACGAAAAAGCTGCAAAGACCACCATGCAAATAAGAAGCAGTAGGCCAATGCAATCAGCAACACCGGAATAAAATAGGTTTGCGGCAGCTGGTCCCCAACCATCGTTTTTAGTGGATTGTCGGGAAATGCCAATAGGCCGTCGGCAGAGCCCATCGGCAGGTAATCGCTCATATCGCCCAAGTCAATCCGCTTGACCATCTTGAATTGCGCACTAAAACTGTAGAGAATCTGACCGATAATATTCTCCGCACCCAGGTACAGAAAATAGACCCCAATGGCAAAGCCGGTCCGTTTCACCAAGACTGAAATCAACGTGGCTATCAGAAAATAGTTGAGCGATTTCAGGGCAAAAAAGCCAATGTTGGAAAATCCATTCATTGAAAATGGCCCATCCGCGAACAAACCAAAAACAAAGGCGGTCAAGAATACGATCAGGGTACAACAACTCATTAGCAACAAGGCTAACCCAAATTTCGCTTTCATGAAATCAAGCCTGGACCAACCGGTAATGATATTCTGCCGATGGGTTCGGTTTGAATACTCGTTCGCAACCAACAGGATCATCAACATGGCCGGAATAATCAACAAATACCCCGAGGTGTATGAAACCGTACCCCAAACATGCTCGAAAGAAAACGGATTGAATCCTGAGGTTATCCCGACATCATCCACCGGTTTAACGATTTTTTTTTGCACCGTATAAACGACGAGGTTTGTAGATACAACCGCCAATAAAAACCCAAGGATGAGCACTATGGCCGGTTTGTACCGCCGGAATTTCAGCCACTCAATTTTCAGTATATCACTTATTTGCATAATTCGCTGTTTGTAATGATTAATAGGATGCTGATCAAGCTAAAACCCGCTGATATCATGTATTACTTGAACGGGTCAGGATTAAAAACTTCTCCTCCAAGCTTACTTTTTTCATGGTAAGATGAGACAGTACAATGCCTTGATCAAAACAAAACCGATTCAATCGGGCCGTATCGGCAGACGGGTCCGATAACGTCAATTCAAGCATTTTGTCTTTTTTTACGAGCTTAGTCAACCCAGGATAATGTTGTAGCACAGATTCGAGCAAGTCAAGGTCACTGGAACAAGCATCGATGATCACATCCTGTTGCAGGATTGAGTCAACAGGCCCGGAAGAGATCAGCTCTCCCGATTTGAGAATGGCTACATGGGTGCAGACTTTCTCCACTTCGTCCAGTAAGTGACTGGCCATGATGACGGTCTTACCGCTTTTAGCCAGTTCATGAATCAATGACCTAATTTCAGCAATACCAACCGGATCCAGGCCGTTCGTTGGCTCATCGAGGATAAGTACATCCGGCTCACCTAAAAGCGCTGCAGCAATGGCCAACCGTTGTTTCATGCCAAGGCTGTATGTACTAAACGGCGAGTCTTTTCGTGCTGTCAGATTAACCATCTCGATGACTCGAGCAATGTCAGCAGAACCATATCCGCGAATGGCCGCAATGATTTCAAGATTTTCAACAGCGCCCAGATAAGGGTAAAAGTTGGGGGTTTCGAGCAGACAACCGATTCGGCGCCGATGTTCATCTGTGGGCGACTCATCAAATAAGGTAAAACTGCCTGCAGTTGCCTTCAGCACATTCGTTAATATGCCAAGTAAGGTGGTTTTACCACTTCCGTTGGGTCCCAGGATGCCAAAAACCGAACCAACGGGAACACGGAATGAAACCCCTTTCAGGGCTCGTATGCCTCGGTAGTTTTTAACCAGTTCGCGTACTTCCGCAATAGTATTCATGGTGCAAGGTGTTGTTGAAGGTAATCCGTTACTTTTTGATACAGATGGGCTCTATCTTTTCCGACGACATTATGTTCATGTCCCGGATATATCATATAGTCTACTTGAATGTTTTTGCTGA
>CAZZJF010000070.1:0-10875 GCA_964654325.1 uncultured Ferruginibacter sp. | reverse complement strand
ATGGGTTGTTATGATGGCCAGTTTCTTCATGAATCTCGACCGGTGATGGTAAACGCCTCAGTCAAGGCCGGTTGAAACGCTTGTTCAAAATTCATATTTTCTTCAAAGCTTGTTCGAGCCTCCATGCCTATCGTGTCTACGACCTTCAGAATCTGACTGAGTGTGTTTTTCAATCCCGATTCGGAACCATCGCAAAAAAACGCCCACGAATAGACACCAAGGTATTTGGTAAACTGCTCAATGTCATACAAGATCACTGGCAAGCCCGAAGCAGCATATTCATATATTTTATTGGACGCGGTACCGAGTGTTTTGCTCACGATATCGGTGTTTTTATGAATAGCAATGCCTACATGACAGGATGCCGTGAGTTTCGGAATGTCAGCATACGGTCCAATACCTACCCAGGTAACCTGTTCCGAAACACCCAGCGATGTAGACAGATCTATGAGCGATTGTTTGTATTCATTCCTTACGGAACCTTTCAAAATCAGTCGCATGTATCTGCCGTGAATGGGTTCTTTTAATAAGGGCAAGAGTTCTTCGAGGCCGTGACCAGCACCGATGAATCCCTGAAAAATGATTCGCCATTCATTGGTTGGCTTTTGTCCACTAGGTCGTTGATAAACCTGTAATGATGGATAGTTCGGTATAACATGCACCGGAAGTCCGCTTGGCCGATTGGGATAATAGGCTAGCCGATCGGCACTGGGTAATGAAAAGAGATGAATATGTTTCATGAACGAATGCTCATAGCGAGCTGCAAACCAGCCTATCGATCCTTTTCGTTGCCGTTCCAAACTGGGCATATCGTGGTTATGATACCAGCATTTCTTCCTGCTTGACAATAGACGACGAGCGATCCCCCAGGCCAGTAACGGAAAGGCATCATACAGCACAATCCAGTCGGTTTTGGACGATGCAGAAACCCGAAACAACGTCCACGTAAACCAAAGAAAGGCAGTGATTTTATAAAGAAGGTTTTTCTTTTCCGAATCCCTGACTGTTATAAATGATCCGCCTTTGATAAGCCGTACATTGGCCGGAAACGGAAAGTTGGTCTGACTGTTGTTGCGGGTTACAACAACCACCTCCTTGGCCTTTTCGGCGAAGTTTAGGATTGCATTGATGGTCGGCGGATAAAAATCCGGATCCACATATATGCCAACCACTACTCTATTCAGGGATGCTTCCATCAGGATAAATCGTTTTCAAAATATGAGTCAACCGGCCTTCATGACTATATCCGGATTGGATACATCGATTACGACCGGCTGCGGCAATCCGGGCTCGTTCGGCCGGACGTTGTTTGTATTCAATGATTCGCTGCAGCAGTTCTTCCCGATTGTCAAAAAAAACCGCTTCTTTATTCGCTTCAAACAATTGTTGATGTAATTCACTCCGTTCGGCCAACATGAATACGCCACAGGCCGGAATTTCGAAGGTGCGGCTGTCCTGTTCATCGCGGTTACCGTGCCGTAGAAAATGCAAGGCGATGTCCATGCCGTTAATCCGTTTGATATAGTCTTCTCCATAAACCGACGGGCCCTGATAATACGGACGAATGACAGACCAGTATTTTTTTTCGGGCCAGTCGTTACCCGTGACCTGTACCGGAATACCTTGCTTAATCAAAAAAGCAATCATAGCCTCGCGTTCCGCTTCATGCGTGCCAATGAATCCTACCGGTGTATGAAAATGGCGTTTATCCTCTTCCGATAGTACAATCGGGCGATGGAATGCCGGATCATATGAACGATGACAAATTTCAACCCGACGGGCTCCGCAGGTATACAATTCGTTTATATTCACCACCCGTTGTACGAAATGCACATCGAAATAGGAAGCATGGGCTCTGGTCAGTCGCCAAGCGGCCGGTCGGGCTCCCAGATCATCCGTTATTACCTGAATGATACGAATGGCCGGATTGATTTCCCGTAATTTACGCAGCGTGGCTCCTTGTAAAAATGATTTATTATCAACCCATAGCAGATCCGGATTGTGTGCCTCACATAGTCTTAGTACCTCATTATTCAGTTTAAAAATCCCAGGACCAACATTGAGATGATGATGAAACTTTTCGAATAATCCTGTGTATAAATAAGGATCAACATGAATGGGTGTAACATTATGCCCCATTTGCTGTAAAGTCTTCATCCGCCGGAGCGCATTGGAGGCATGATCCAACCGACCGATGTACACAATACGCCGTTTACTCAATGAATCCATGTCGATCGGTTTGTGAAATAAATATCATACCAGATCATGAAACTGAATGTGCGCCAAAATATAGACACATCTCCTTGTCCGGCATAAAAGCGGTTAGCCAATGCAAGGGTTTTGGCTTGGTTCAATAACGGTGTTTTAGGAAGCAGATCATAAAACAGTGCTTTCCCTTCCGGATCATCTTTCAACGCATGGTCAATCGGTGACGGAAAACCATATTTCCCTTTTTGATTCAGCACTTCGTCCCAGACGATTCCTTTGAAGGATTGTCGTAAGATTTGTTTGGAGCGACCAGACACAAACTGGGCCGAATCGTATTGCAACACCTGTTCGATCAGCACATGGTCAAAGAAAGGAACGCGAATCTCCACACCGAAAGCCATTGAATTACGGTCTTCGTAGTGTAAAAACGGAGGTGCTGTCCAGCTACGGTAATTGTTAATCAGGTTCGCATGGTACCGATCAGGATGCCAGTGGTGATAATGCGCCACCTCCGGATACTGTTCGAGATGTTTTATTTTTTTTCGGAGTTGTTTGTTTTTGAAGGAAGTCCGCAGCGCATACGGCCAATTTTCATACATCGCTTTCACGAGTAAATGACTGGCCGACATACCTGTATTGGCTGCCGTTTTTCGGATTTCTCGCAACAACGTCATCCCTTTCCAGCGCCGCAGCAGATTGCCCTGTCCGGCATGAATGTGTGACGCGTATCCGCCAAATAGTTCATCGCCGCCTGATCCGGACAACAAGACTTTAATACCCTCTTGACGGGCCAGTTCACATAATTTATAATGAGCGAACATCGAGCCGTCCATCACCGGTTCATCATGATGAAAAATCAGCGATTGGATGTCTTTAAAAAAATCAGCTCCATCGAGCAGATAGGTATGTGCCTGCAAGCGAGGTGTCTTTTCAAGCACCTGTGGTATCAGCGCATTTTCCGGATGATAATACGGCAAGATGGCTGAAAACACTGGCCATTTTTTTTTCGAATCATGGCGCATCGCAAAGGCCATAACTGAACCGGAATCTAACCCACCGGAAAAAAAACCGCCCACCGGCACGTCGGACCGAAGATGCAAGCTCATGCATTCATCAAACTGATCAATGAGGGCCTGTTGTGCCTGCTCGTCGAATAGCTTATCACCGGGTTCAGGAAATGACCAATACGACACGGGGTCGTGCATGACTCCCTGCGCATCTACCCATACATAGGTAGCCGGCAGCAGTTGATTCACTTCGTTAAAAAGGGTGTGCTCATTGGTATCAAGTTGACAATTAGCCATGAACTCGTAGGCTTTCAACTCATGGATGGATTCGGCGGGCAGTCCATCGATACCCAGCAGGGATTTTATTTCAGATGCGAAATAAAAGGCGTCTTTCGATGTTCGGTAGTAAAGGGGCTTGATGCCAAAGCGATCCCGGACAATCACCGTTTGTTGCCGACGGGCATCATAGAGCGCAAAGGCAAACATGCCGCGCAAATACTTCAAACACTCGATTCCGTAACAGACATACGCTGCTAGCAATACTTCACTATCCGATTCGGTGACAAATGGATACTGATTGGCCAGTGTGGCCCGCAGTTCTTTGTAATTATAAATCTCGCCATTGAAAACAAGCACATTGCCGGTTTGCGGATCCACCATGGGCTGATTGGCCTGATCCGACAAGTCGATGATGCGTAAACGGGCGTGCCCGAATGCAATGAAATTGTTTCGGTAATAAAATTTACCATCCGGACCTCGGTGTGCCTGTCGCTGGAGCATCTTTTCAATGACGCCCGCCCGTTGTTGTCCGATGATACCGGCTATGCCGCACATGGTTTTCCCTTTTTTTGGATGATGGCTGCGAGTTTTGCCGTCAGCGCTTTTCGGTGAAACTGCTCCATGTAGGCATAATCAGGCTGTATAATTGTTTTCCCTTGTACCAATGACAACAACTGCTTAGCGGATGCAGTCGGCTCATCCGGATCACAGATGACGGCATTGCGGGTTGCCTGCAAGAGATCTCGCTGAGCACCTGCACAAACAAAGGCCAGAATCGGCTTTCCGATAGTGAAATACTCGAAGGTTTTTCCGGCAATGCTATAATCGTTGCCACCAATCACTTTCGACGATGTCACTAACAACGCATCGCACTGCTCCTGAAAACGAATCACCTCGTCATGCGATAACATCCCTTGATGTTCGCAGATATGTTCCAATCCAAAAGAACGAATCTGTTCCAACAGCCAATCCGGCGTGGTACCCGCGAATCGGATCTTCAATCGCTTTTCCAATGCAGGATGCTCATCAAATAGCCTGCGCACCGCTTGAAAGAAAAAATAAGGCGACCGATACAGCCAGTCTTCTTTACGGGGCGTATAATTCAACCAGCGGTGGATCGGTTTCTTCCACCAGGGTTTAAAAATGGCCGCCCGTGACGACGGCGTGTAATAAAAATGCCCAACGTAGCCAATTACAAAGGGATCATCCCCCTGTTTTGACGACTGTGCGACCGGCTTTAACAGTCTGTCATAGCCATTGGTAATCACATCAATTTTTTCTGGCGAAATCTTCGGATGAACCTGCAAAAGATCTTTTCGGATTTGATCTGACGTACAAATGACATGGGTAGCCGCTTGCAACACCTTACGCTCTTCTTTTAGCTTGGCAATATAATGCCACCGACTGCCGTGAACGGCCACACACCACTGACTCCACGCATCCCGAAAATCCATGATCAATGGAATCGAATACCTCTGCAGTAGTTTACGCCATAACGTCCCCATGGCAAAGGGAGGTACGGTGACCACAACAGCCACCGGTTTATATTGTTCAATCAACCGTGGCAGAGCCTGTTCCAGTGAGGACCGCCAAGTCTCTTTAAATATTTCAGAAATAGAAAAATACATTTCGGCCCAATGGGCAATCGCCGATGATGGACGAACATGTTCCTCACAGGGTATACGTTCTACAATGACTTCATCCGGCAGGTTGCGCAGTAACTGTCCATCAATCGGATGATGAGGCATCAGGCGCGGATATTGTTCGGCCGGCACAGTAACAACCACCGGACGAATACCGAACTGGGGCAGATACGATACAAATTTCAAGGAGCGTTGCACCCCTCCTCCACCCAGCGGCGGAAACTCAAAGGCAACAAACAAAACAGTTTCTTGCATCAGTGATTCATGATTTTACCGGGATTTCCAACCACTTTCTTTCCGGCTGGCACATCCAATCCGGCTACCACCGACGCAGCACCTACGATGACCTGATCGGCCAATTTAGCGCCGCGAAACAAAATCGCCCGGGTGCCAATCCATACATCGTCTCCGATAATAATGGGCGCCGTTTTGATTTGCGCTTTTACCGAATACTGTTGTATGGTGCTGTTGGGGAATCCGTCGTTTATTTCCCGACGTCGCCATTCAGCTTCGGTTGAATGCGTGTTGGTATCAAATAGGCGGCAATCATACGACACCATAATATAACTACCCATCTTGATCGTGTTATGACAACGAATCTCCGTACCCTCATTAATAAATACATGATCCCCTATACTAAAATGTGACTGATCACACTGAACCTTAGCAAACACATTCACATTGGTACCCCACTCAGCGAAAGAGCCATTCATAAAAAAAGAACGGGACGACCCTACGCCACTCAGCTGCACAAAATCGCCCGAACGAAAAGTCGATTGATTCACGCAGTGTATTTCTTTTTGAATCAGTTTAGCACTCTGGCCGGTCTCAAACTGACTGGCACGAACCACCAAGATCGATTGACGAATCACACTATTCGGCCCTAGCGTACAGGTGGCCTGATCGACGTATAACCGCGACTGTTGCAACATCAAACCAGCACCCAATGATACCCGGCTTTTTCCGGAAATAGCCAGAAAACTGAATCGATCAAAATGGATTTTTCCGTGAATCTGTAAAGAGGCCGGTCGACAAAAAGGCAGATAGTAGTACAACCTAAATGTGAGCCAGTGACGAAGTGCGGTGAGGTAAGACAACATGTTATTTAATCCATTATTTACGAAGTAGCAGATAGTTAGTGGTACGGAAAATCTCCCATTCATTCGAATAGACCGAAATGGGTATCAACCCTCCACGCACCACCTGATGAAACTGATATTGATTGGATAACAGCTCCCAGAAATCCCGAAAGAAAACCCGAGAGGTGATATTGCCCGCACCGAATTCAAACTGAATAGCATCTATGGCTCCCTGCCGGATCATGGATTCGGCTCCTCTCAATACCTGCAGTTCCGCCCCTTCCACATCAATTTTTAGCAAGTCTATATGATCTATACCCAATTGTTGACAATACGTATCAACTGTTGAAACACGCACCCATTCTTTGGCAGATTCATCGAAAGGCCGAATAGGTGTTCTCAAATTATGAAGAGATGCCAGGTCAGATCCCTGATGATCCGTGTACAGAAATGCCTCTTTGTTTTCATCTCCCAATGCCATTACATTGATATGAATACGCACTTGATTCGATTGTTTGTCTGCTAAAACAAGCTTTAGTTTTTCACCGTTTGTGGATGAAGGCTCAAACATATGTAGTTGAAGCGACCGACCAGACCATTCGCGCAGGAGATGGGTGGCATACTGTCCAACGTTTGATCCGACGTCAAAAGCCACCAGTTCTTTACTTTGTTTTTGGGCAATAAGTCGCATAACATCCAATTCACCGTTGCGTTCAATTGGATTTCCCTGAATCCGTCCCATACCGGTCAGGCCTAAGCGGTAGATGTATCGCCAGGTATTGAAGTACGATTTTTGCTGAAAGCTATTTGAAAATAACCGATTAATGGTTTTTGCTATCCAAAGCAGTATAGTGTTCATCTATCTAATTTCTTATAGTCTCTTGAAGTCAAACTGGGTCTCTTTCATGGCACGGTATACAGAAAAAGCATCTTGCCAACGCCCTTTCAAAATATTAGTTCGAATGGAGCGGTAGAGTTGTTTTCGATATCGAGATTCCAATTGACTGCGAACGTCTGTTGAAACCGGAATGCCCGGGTAGTCGCGGTAAAAATGCCATATGGCCACCACGTAACGGGCTCGTACGAGAATCTCAGCACGGATCTGTGCCGACTCCTGTTCTTCATGCGTTCGGTACCACACGATCCCATGGGGCATGAGCACAAGAGGTGATTTCAACGACAGGATATGCCACATTTCCACATCACTCATCTGTCGTTTACCAGAAAACCCACCCACCGCATCAAACAGGTCTTTTCGAATTATAGCCGACAAGGGTGCTTTATGAAACAACGACGCCTTGAAGTTATGGTGCAGGAAGATCTCTTCGGGTTGTAACACAAACGGATAGGGGCTCGCTGAAAACTGATCCAGGGAACACAATCCCCATCCGGCCTCCGGAAATTGTTCCATACAGGTAACCAGTATGTCCAATCCCCAGGGATAGATGGCATCATCGGCATCAACATACTTGATATATTTTCCTTTGGCCAGCGAAGCGGCATGATTCCGATTGGGGTAATCACCCAGGTTTTTCTCATTTACGTACACGCGGATACGCTGATCTTGTTCGGCAAACCGACGTGCAATAGCAACAGTATCATCACTAGACCTGTCATCTACAATAATCAGCTCCCAGTGAGCATATGTTGAAGCCATTACTGACTCAATGGCGGACGCAATGTATTTGGACCGGTTATAGGAGGTCATCAATACACTGACCAATGGCTTTTCGGTGTTATTCATTGAAGCAAAAGATTTCCATGAAACGCAGAGAGGTATTCTCCACAAACTGTTTAAACGGCACAGCAGCCATCGATTGATCTAGCTCGAGCCCTTTATCGCGCACATAATTGAATTGCACGTTTGGATTCAATTGATGAAGATGACTGATGATCCAAAGGGTTTCTTCTTTGAAATCAGGCAGGTTACATTCAAAACTGAGCAGGGATACTGTTTGGCCTAAGCCTGTGATCACTTCTTTTTCCAACCCTTCCACATCAATCTTCACATAATCGGGTTTTCCGTGCTGATCAATTAATGCATCCAGTGTAGTTGTTTCTACTTCGATTGTTTCCTTCACCTGCTCACCCGATCGAAAATGCCGACTCTCGCGGTTTTGCACACTGCTCATCCATTTTTCGCTCAACGAATTAAGGGCATTTCCTTTCGACAGCACATGAAAACGAGCTTTTCCGCAAGCGGATGAAACCGCTTTGGGTATAATAACACAATTACTATGAGAACCGAATCGCGACGTTAAAATTTGCTGATTGACCAGATCGGGCTCTACGATAAGAAGGCATTGGGCATACTTTGAAAACACATAACTGTAATCGCCCTGATTAGCACCGATATCAAAAATCCGTAACCCTTTTCTAGGGGGTAAGACCTGATCATAGAGGGCAAACAGTGTTTTGATTTTTTGCCGATATGAGGGTCTTTGCCACTGACGATACCAGTGCATGAACTGGATCTTGTACAAGAGTCCGCTTTTCGTCAATATGTCTTTTAGTAGCCTTTTCAATGTTGTTTTTTTCGTTGTGTGAGCGATCGGATTGTTTGGGTAATGATTTCCGGAATGGACGGATGATCCAATCGGGCACCTACGCGCATTTTTTTCAAAATTTTGGGACGATACCATTGCTCATAGGCTGCGAACAACGCATGATAGGTGCCAGCTGTTTGAACCACATCAAAGCGCTGTTGTATAGTCTGGCGGGCCTTTGTACCCATTTCCTGCAACATCGTACGGTTCGTACAGAGTTGACTGATGGCCCGTACAAACCCATCGATATCATCCATGTCAACAGCAAATCCATTTCCTTTATCCACGGTTTCCATGATCCCACCTGGCAAGGCAGTAATCACCGGAACCAAGCCCACACTCATGGTTTCAAGGAGAGAGACCGGCGAGCCTTCAAATTTGGTGGGCAATACAAACACATCCTGCCGACACATGGTTTCAACAAGCGAATGGTAATCCGGCGGCTTGCAATAGCGCACATCGGATTTCCATATGGCTTGAAGGTTAGTAAGCGATGGACCATCGCCGGCAAGCGTCCATTGCACCTTACATTGCCGGGCTTTCAGTACTGCATCAATAGCCGGCAGATCGAATATCCCTTTCGACTCGGTCATGCGTCCTAAAAAAAACAACCGAAGCGGTTCGGGATCCTGACTGTACACGGTATGCCGATTGGAGACAGGCACACCATGCGGCCGGTAAAAAATCGTATCGTGCCGGTCCGGCAAGAGGGCTTTGAGTTTTTGCTCAATAACCCGATTATGACAAATAAAAACATCCACCACATGACTATACTTGGCAGCCAACCGCACATTATAGTCATCATGTACCAGCTGATAAACGGTTTGTTTTACTGGATGGTGGTCCAGCATGGCCATTTCGGTGCCGTAATTGACAACAAGTGCACCAGGCTCATCTGGTATGCATTGCCGTAAGCGAGTCAAGGTATGATAGTAGTGCTGTTTTGATGAGAAGGAAAATAACTGCTGCCGATCGACCGGATACTCGATCTGTGAAGGTGTCATCTCCCACTCTTCCTGATGCAAATGAATGACCTCCTGCCGAATGCCCGAAGGAACATGTTTGATCAGATTCAGGTTTAGGGCACTTACGCCACCCAGTTTGTTATCGATACAATAGATGATGGTCATGATTGCGCGATCCCTGTTTGTTGGTACCGGACAGCCACTTCGGCGATGCCCTCTTGAAAAGAGATGGAGGGCGAAAAGCCCAATGCGTTAATCTTGGACAAGTCTGCACGCCAGTGCAGCGGATCTCCGGCCCTGGTTTGTCCGTTGAACCGACATCTGGGTGATGGTTGCAAGGCCCGGGTAAAAGCGGTCAAAGCGTCGGCTATACTCGTTTCAATGCCGGAAGACAGGTTATAGATCCCTGCTTTCATATCACCTTGCTCAAGCAACAGCTGTGCGGCCCGGGCAAAATCCTGTATATGGATAAAATCGCGTGTTTCATGGCCAGTACCCCATAATTCAATGTCCGGCTTTCCGCCAGCATATTGCTGGTACGCATCCCAAAACAATTGTTTACGTAAGGTGGGGCCATAGACCGAAAACGGGCGGGCAATGACCACGTGTATATCATGCAGCACCGCAAATTCCTGACAAAGCAGTTCCGATAAGCGCTTGTGCCATCCGTAGGGCGATACTGGATGGGACGTATCCGTTTCACGGATGGGTAGATTATGCGGATTTCCATACACCGCGGCACTGGATAAATGAAGCAGTTTGGTAAGCGGACTATGTTGCCGAATGGCATTCAATAAGATCGCAGTATCTCGAACATTGGCATTGAAGTCAAAGACCGGATCTTCTACCGATTTACTCACCAATCCATTACCACCGGCATTTACACAATAATCAAAGCGAACTTGCTGAAAAAGTGTTCGAAGGTCTTCGTCAAACTGCCGTATCAGATGAAAATTATTCATCTGGTCACCGGCACGCAGATCACAACCATGGACTGTCCATCCACAATCATAAAAATAACGAACCAATTCTCCGCCAATAAATCCGGAAGACCCGATGATTAATATTGATTGCATTTCGTTTACGGACAATAGATGCCGTTCCATTTTTTATGCTGGTGTAAGGACTCGATTACAGCCGCTGCATTA
>CAZZJF010000069.1:0-11001 GCA_964654325.1 uncultured Ferruginibacter sp. | reverse complement strand
GGCCGATGGAAAATGCCGGATGCCAAAATGGGTGATGAAAAAGAAATTTTCATCCTGGCCTACTGTAATGATGGGATTATCGGTCATTTTAAACTCATCATTGAATTTTTGAATTTTTGCAAATTCAAAGGAAGTTACCATAAGGACCTGTGCATCCTGTATGAGATGAACACTGTCCATCAGCCGTTTGGCAAACACCATGCAGTGTCCGCAGTCGGGACCATAAAAAATGATGATGGTCTTTTTGGTTTTATCGAGGTCTTTTTGCGTGAATACACTACTGTCGGCTACTTGGTATATCTTGAAAGCCGGTATGCGTTTGTTTTTTAAGTAAGGAGGAGGTGGCTCTTTTTGTGCAAACGCGTTCATACTAAGTCCGAGCAGCAGAAGGATTGATACGAATGTATGCATAACGAATAGCATTGTTCCTGGTTACAAAAATACAAAAAATAAAAGTGGAGGACCTATCCATTTGTACAGGCATTTATTACCTTTGCCGCCTCCAATCATTCAAAAATCAGCATTTATGGCAACAACAGCAGATATGCGCACCGGCCTGATCATCAAGGTGGACAATAACCTCTACTCAGTGATTGAATTTGGCCAAAACAAAACCGCCCGTGCCGCGGCCAAGGTTTGGGCTAAATTGAAAGGGGTCGACAACAACCGGACCATCGAAATGACCTGGAATAGTGGTGAGACCATCTTTCCGGTTCGGGTAGAAAAGAAGCCATACCAGTTCCTGTACAAAGATGATACGGGTTACAGTTTCATGGATAACGAAACATTCGAACAAATTACCGTGGCCGAAAATATGATAGATGCACCCGGATTTTTGAAGGACGGCCAAGAGGTTTCGGTACTCATCAACGGTGAAACGGAACAACCAATGGGCGTTGAGCTTCCGGATAAGATTGTGATGTTGGTTACCTACAGCGAACCTGGTATGAAAGGCGATACCGCAACCCGCACCCTCAAACCGGCGACGGTTGAAACCGGCGCAACCGTCAATGTACCGCTGTTTGTGAATGAAGGTGACCTGATCCGCGTCAACACAAAAACCGGCGAATACGTCGAACGCGTTAAAGAATAAATTTACTTTTATACCTGTTGAAGGCTATCTGGATCAGATAGCCTTTTTTATTGTTTTTTGTCCAAAATCAAGGTTTTTATGGCGTTTTTGAGCCGATTTTGGCTTTTTTTACCCCATTTTGACGAAATCACCGCCACTAAAATGAACGCGGTTTGACCTGATTGACTATCTTGCACCACTGACTTTAACGACTTAACCATTTTCTAAATAAACAAACCCATGGACATCAAACAAATCCAAGAACTGGTCAAATTGATTAACAAAACTTCCATTGGAGAAATCACCATTGAAGAGGATGGACGAAAAATTACCATCAAGCAGAAGAAAGATCCTGTACAGCACATCGTTGCGAATGTACCATCGGCTCCGGCAGTAACCGCTGCAGCACCTGCCCCAGCCCCCGCACCGGCAGCAGCGCCCGCAGCTCCAAAAGCGGCCGAGCCTGCAAAGAATGACAACTACATCACTATCAAGAGTCCGATGATCGGCACGTTCTATCGCCAGGCTGGTCCGGGTAAACCCCTGTTTGTCAACGTGGGTGATGACGTTACCCCGGGTAAAACCGTTTGTATCATCGAGGCAATGAAACTGTTCAATGAGATTGAAAGCGAGGTCAAAGGTAAGATCGTGAAAATCCTGGTCGATGACGCCAGTCCGGTAGAATACGACCAGCCTCTGTTTCTTGTTGATCCCAGCTAATTCATCGTCGCAAGCTATGCGATGAAACTATTTTCAACCCACTATTTAGACCATCTTGTATGTTTAAAAAGATCTTGATTGCCAACCGCGGAGAGATCGCCCTTCGGGTGATCCGTACCTGTCGTGAAATGGGCATCAAAACCGTTGCCGTTTATTCCACTGCCGATAAAGACAGCTTACACGTTAAGTTTGCGGACGAAGCGGTTTGTATCGGAAAGCCTGCCAGCAAAGACAGTTATCTCAATATTCCCCACATCATTGCCGCTGCCGAAATCACCAATGCCGATGGTATACATCCCGGCTATGGGTTTCTGGCCGAGAACAGCAAATTCGCTGATATCTGCGGCAAGCATGGCATTAAATTCATCGGACCTACTCCGGATATGATCAACTCCATGGGTGATAAAATCACGGCCAAGGAAACCATGATTCGTGCCGGCGTACCGGTGGTTCCGGGTGTGGAAGGATTGCTTGAAAGCATCGAACATGCCAAGCGATCGGCCGCTGAAGTCGGTTATCCGGTTATTTTGAAAGCAACGGCCGGTGGTGGCGGAAAGGGCATGCGGGTAGTTTGGAGTGAGGCTGAAATTGAAAAAGCCTATGAAACGGCCAAAGCGGAAGCTGCTGCCTCGTTCAAAAATGATGGCATCTACATGGAAAAATTTGTGGAGGAACCCCGCCACATCGAAATCCAGGTAGCCGGTGACCAATACGGCAATGTCTGTCACCTCAGCGAGCGCGACTGTTCCATTCAGCGTCGTCATCAAAAACTGGTAGAAGAATCCCCTTCCCCGTTCATGACTGACGATCTGCGGGAGCGCATGGGCGAAGCCGCCATACAGGCTGCTAAAGCGATCAACTATGAAAGTGTAGGCACCATTGAATTCCTTGTAGATAAACATCGGAATTTCTATTTCATGGAAATGAACACACGGATTCAAGTTGAACATTGTGTAACGGAGGAAGTCATTAATTACGATCTGATCAAAGAACAAATCAAGATTGCATCCGGTGAACGCATCTCAGGAAAATCCTACTACCCCGAAATGCATGCGATTGAATGCCGGATTAACGCGGAAGACCCCTACAATGATTTTCGACCCAGTCCAGGAAAAATCACAGTACTCCATACTCCGGGCGGACATGGTGTTCGGGTTGACAGCCACGTGTATTCCGGTTATGTGATTCCGCCATACTATGACAGTATGATTGCCAAACTCATTGCGGTTGCACAAACCCGGGAAGAAGCGATTGATACGATGCATCGTGCGCTGAGCGAATATGTGATCGAAGGTATCAAAACAACAATTCCTTTCCACTTGCAACTCATGCAGAACGAAGACTTCCGTAAAGGCAACTTTACAACCAAGTTTTTGGAATCTTTCAAAATGAAATAATCGAATGCCGGAACTTTTCCGGCTTTTTTTATGTCGATCCCTACAGAGATATTGTTGAAAGCTTATGCCTGTATGTGCAAGGCCCGATCGATGGCGGAAACCTATGAGGCCAACCGATCGATCTGCAAGTATGTACACAGCACCTCTCGAGGTCACGAGGCCATTCAACTGGCAACGGCGTTTCATCTGCGTCCATGCGACTACGTGAGTCCCTATTACCGGGACGAGAGCATCATGCTGGGACTGGGATTCACTCCCTACGAACTCATGTTGCAGTTACTTGCCAAAAAAGATGATCCGTTTACCGGTGGCCGCGAATACTACAATCATCCGAACTACCGGGGCAACGACAAGCCCACCATCATCCATCAAAGCAGCGCAACCGGCATGCAAGCCATTCCAACCACGGGCATTGCTCAGGGCATCCGGTATCTCGAAAAAATAAACGACCCAAAAACGAAGGATACACAACCGGTTGTTGTCTGTTCGCTGGGCGATGCGTCGGTGACAGAAGGTGAAGTGAGTGAGGCTTTTCAGTTTGCCGCCTTGCACAAACTGCCCATCCTTTTTCTGGTACAGGATAATGACTGGGGCATCAGTGTCACCGCTGCCGAAGCCCGCACATCCAATGCGTATGATTTCATCGAGGGTTTCAAGGGCATCCAACGGACAAGCATAAACGGAGCTAATTTTATTGAATCCTACCAAACCATGCAACGGGTGATGGAGGATATCCGTGTCAACCGAACACCATGGCTGGTCCATGCCCGCGTGCCGTTACTGGGCCATCATACCAGTGGTGTCCGAAAAGATTTTTACCGGGATGAACAGGAACTGGCCCAGGCGGCCAGTCAAGATCCCGGTCCGTTGCTGCGATTCGCCTTATCCAAAGCCGGCGTTTCCGAACAGACCCTGATACAGCTGGAGGAAGAAGCAGCACAGGCCGTTCAGCATGATTTTCAAAAAGCTGTACATGCTGCCGAACCCGACCCCGCTGATGTGGCTACCCATGTTTTTGTACCAACGCCCGTAACAGCGGAACAAGGCAATCGAAGCCCGGCCAACCGCGATAAAATCATCATGGTTGATGCCGCTTTGTTTGCCATTCGGGAGATCATGGAAGAATATCCGGAAGCTGTATTATATGGTCAGGATGTTGGCCGACGACTGGGTGGTGTTTTTCGCGAAGCCGCTACCCTGGCTGAACAATTCGGTGATCACCGGGTATTCAACACCGCTATCCAGGAAGCCTACATCATTGGCTCTACGGTGGGCATGAGTGCCGTTGGTCTAAAACCCATTGTAGAAGTGCAATTTGCCGATTATATCTACCCGGGCTTCAATCAGCTCGTTACCGAAATATCAAAGAGCTGTTACCTGAGCTGTGGTAAATTTCCGGTCCAGACATTAATCCGTGTACCAATTGGCGCCTATGGTGGTGGCGGTCCGTATCATAGTGGTAGTGTGGAAAGCACCCTCCTCACCATCAAGGGGATCAAAGTGGTCTACCCATCGAATGCAGCCGATATGAAAGGACTGATGAAAGCAGCCTTTCTCGATCCAAATCCGGTGGTCATGCTTGAACACAAAGGCTTGTATTGGAGTAAAGTGCCCGGCACGGAAGAAGCCAAAACCATTGAACCGGATCGGGATTATCTCATTCCGTTAGGTCAAGCGCGAACGGTGCTTGCGGCCAATAACGAACAGATAGAATCCGGGGAAAGCTGTTGCATCATAACCTATGGTATGGGTGTTTACTGGTCTAAAGCGGCTGCCAAATCCTTTCCCGGAACTGTTGAAATCATTGATCTGCGTACCTTATACCCACTGGATGAAGCAACCATTTTTGACGCCGTGAAGCGTCATGGCAAATGCCTTATCGTAACGGAAGAACAACAACGCAATTCGTTTGCCGAAGCCTTGTCCGGACGTATATCAACCCATTGCTTCCGCTATCTGGATGCACCGGTTTCCGTTTTAGGTTCGTTAGATCTGCCCGCAGTACCTATGAATATGGCGTTGGAGGCCGCCATGCTGCCGAATGCATCTAAAGTGGCAGAAAGATTGCAAGCATTACTGCATGGTTAATGAGCTGCGCGTTGTTTATCCCTGAATCACCTGTCCGTCTTTCATTCGAATCACCCGATCACTCATGGCCGCGAGCGCATCATTGTGGGTGACAATTAAAAATGTTTGCTGAAAGCGTTTACGCAGTTCTAAAAACAATTGGTGTAGATCATTGGCATGCGCCGAATCCAAATTACCGGTTGGTTCGTCGGCCAGTACAATAGACGGTTGATTGATCAGCGCCCGGGCAACAGCCACGCGTTGTTGTTCACCTCCGGAGAGCTGACCGGGTTTATGGTCGAGGCGTTCAGATAGCCCGAGTTCTGAAAGGAGCTCAATAGCTCGTTGATTTGCTTCCGCTTTTTTTGTGCCGGCAATCCAGGCCGGAATACACACATTTTCTACTGCTGAGAACTCCGGCAATAAATGATGGAACTGAAAAATAAAGCCAATATGACGGTTACGAAAAGCGGCCAATTTGGAACCGGAAAGTCCGTTGATAGATGTTCCGGCCAGCTGTACCGTGCCGGCGTCGGCTTGGTCAAGGGTTCCGAGAATATGCAGCAAAGTGCTCTTCCCGGCACCGGAAGGACCCACAATACTCACGAGTTCCCCTTTTTCAAGAGAAATGTCGACACCGCGAAGCACCTCCAGGGTGCCGTATTTTTTAGAAATCCCGTTCGCCGTTAACATAGGATAAAGGTAGAAAAAAACGACCGACCGCCGTGATCAAAAACCCTGCCGAAAAACACTTTTGGTTATTTCACCTGAACGTCTACATTTGCAGAAAATTAAACCCTTTAGAAAATGTTCTGGACATTAGAATTGGCTTCCCATCTCGAAGACGCTCCCTGGCCTGCCACCAAGGATGAATTGATTGATTACAGCATCCGCAGCGGCGCACCGATTGAGGTCATTGAGAACTTACAGGAACTCGAAGACGAAGGCGAGATCTATGAAGGACTCGAAGATATCTGGCCCGATTATCCCAGCCAAGATGATTTTTTCTTCAATGAAGACGAGTATTGATATACCCACTAACTGTTTTGGAAGGCCCGCTCATTGGCGGGCTTTTTCATGCATGTATGGTTCAATCAACGAAACTTCCATTTAAAGAAAAGCAGCATGAGGGACAGCACACAGATAAAACTGTTGCAAATAATGACCGGCCAGGCTTGAATCAGCCATCCGTATACAAGCCAAACTATCGTACTGATAAACACAATAAAAATCATCAACCCGTTCAAATCGTTTACGCGTCTGGTTTTCCAGGTTTGCCATACTTGCGGCAAAAACGTCACACTGCTTAAAAAAGAGCCGATATGACCAATGATTTCAGCGGTTTCCATAATTAAATATTGAATACGTAAAGCAAGGAAACTGTTGAATGATGACCTTGCCAGAGCAACAATCGGTTGCTATGAACTAAACTACCCTTTTCGAACCGGAGGTGCCATCACCGAACCGCAGGCGCTACAGGTTCGCTTGAGTTCATCGGAGTAGAACCCTTCCATCACTGGCGGGAGCTGCTTCACGATATCGGAAACATGCAGGTATTCTTCATAAAGTTTGTTACCACAGTTTTCGCAATACCAAAGGAAGCCATCATTTTCGGTTTCACGCACTTTTTCAATCACCAGTCCTACCGTGTTGGGACCACGTTGTGGTGAATGCGGTGTTTTGGGTGGCAACAGGAACATTTCACCCTGTTTGATCGGAATATCACGGGGTACACCGTTGTCGATGATTTTAACAACAATATCTCCTTCTATCTGATAATACAACTCTTCCGATTCATTGTAGTGGTAGTCTTTTCGGGAATTCGGACCACCCACGACCATGACAATAAAATTTTCAGCGTCTTTATATATACACTGATTACCGACCGGAGGTTTGAGCAATTCTCGGTTATCGGCTATCCATTGGTGTAGGTTAAATGGAGCGGCTATGGGCATAAGCTAACATTTGAGTTGGAAGGTAGTCAATTTTAGGAAATAATATGACACGCCGAGGGATTCAACAAATGACGTTGAGGCCAAAAGAAAACAATACGCACCTTGTGAGTCACACTAAATCGAACATACACCAGGCACTGACCCCTCATGGAATTATTCAGTAACTTTGAACCATGAGATTGGTTACTCCGTTTCAGCTGACAAATTATGTCGGTGGTTTGTTTTGCGAACCGCTTGACGGCCAGTATATCAAGAATATTGACCCGTCAACCGGACAGCAATATGGTGATATTCCTAACAGTCAGGCAGCCGATGTTGAGCAAGCGGTTGTTGCTGCCAAAAAAGCGTTTCCGAGCTGGTCGCGCACCACACCGGAGGAACGGTTTATGATTTTGAACCGCATCGCAACCCTGATCGATGAACACCTCGACGCCTTAGCATTGGCTGAGTGTGTAGATAACGGTAAACCGCTGTGGCTTTGCAAAGACGTGGACATTCCCCGCGCCTCCTCCAACTTTCGGTTTTTTGCCACGGCCTCCATGCAATTCGCGTCCACATCGCACATGTCCGAAAATGCCGGGATCAATTATACGCTGCGGCAACCTATTGGTGTGGTGGGTTGTATATCGCCCTGGAATTTACCGCTCTACCTGTTTACCTGGAAAATCGCACCGGCACTTGCAGCGGGCAACTGCGTGATCGCCAAGCCATCGGAGGTTACCCCGGTTAGCGCTTATCTGTTATCCGTCATTTGTCATGAAGCAGGTCTACCGCCCGGCGTGTTGAACATCCTACATGGTGACGGACCCGGCTGCGGAGAGGCCATTGTACAGCATCCGGACATCAAAGCCATTTCCTTTACCGGAAGCACTCGTGCCGGCGAACGCATTGCCGCAATTGCGGCCCCTCAGTTCAAAAAATTATCGCTGGAGCTGGGCGGTAAAAACCCGAATATCATTTTTGCCGATTGTGATTGGGATAAAATGATGCAAACAACCATCAGATCCTCTTTCGCTAATCAGGGACAGATTTGTTTATGTGGCAGCAGAATCCTGATCGAGTCGTCTGTATATGAAAAATTCAAAACTGAATTTGTGGCGCGTGTTCAAAAAATGAAAGTAGGCGATCCGCTCGATGAGACTAACCGCCAAGGTGCCCTGGTCAGTAAACCGCACTTTGAGAAAGTGATGCGTTGTATAGAAATAGCCCAAGCGGACGGTGGCACTATTTTATGTGGCGGCAAGGCCGTCCAGCCTGAAGGTCGCTGTGCCAACGGATATTTCATTGAACCGACCGTGATTGAAGGACTGGGACCCCATTGCCAAACCAACACGGAAGAAATTTTCGGACCGGTGGTTACTTTGCAACCTTTTGAAACAATCGAAGAAGCTCTGATATTGGCAAACGCTACCTCCTACGGACTTTCAACAACCATCTGGACACAGGATATTTCCAAAGCGCACCTGGTCGCCGCCAACGTGGACTGCGGCATCGTTTGGATCAACTGCTGGCTGGTTCGGGACCTGCGCACGCCATTTGGTGGCACCAAGAACAGCGGTGTTGGACGGGAAGGTGGATGGGAGGCGATGCGGTTCTTTACAGAGGCGAAGAATGTTTGTATCGTTGTTTGATGTTTATTGGATGTTATAAGTTTTCGAACATAGCCAATCCACCGAACGTTGTACTAAACTCTTAAAAGACCATCAAAAACAGAAAATGATTGAAGCGTAAATAAAATCGAAACTAATATTGCAACTTTTACAAGAACGCTAAACCATCAACGCCCAACATTCATGGAAAAAACACCTGACTATACAAACCAACTCAACGAAGCGGTCAGTCAACAAACAACAACCGATTCCAATCAAATTATTCATACAAAAAAGGCAGCTACTCCCCTGGGCGCTTACCCGCACGCACGCAAAGTGGGCAACTTGCTTTTTTTGTCGGGCATCGGGAGCCGCCGGGCTTCAGACAATGCTATTCCCGGACTGGAACTGGATGCCAACGGAAACATTCTGAAATATGACATTGAAGCCGAATGTCATTCCGTATTTGCGAACGTCAAAGCCGTGCTTGAAGCCAGCGGCAGCAGCTGGAATAACATCATCGATGTAACTGTTTTTCTGACCAACATGAAAGCGGACTTCCCCACGTACAATAAAATATATGGCGACTATTTCGCCGGCGTGGAAGCCTGTCGAACGACCGTGGAAGTCAAGAGCCTGCCAACACCTATTGCCATTGAATTGAAGGTAATTGCGGTGATAGCGTAGTTTTCTCAAACGAATAAATTCGTTGGCTCTGTTTAATAATGTTGATTAAATTAATTGTCAGCTAACCCTCTTAAACTTCCTGAACCTTCCAAACCATTGCCTTGTTTACTCTTTGAAACACATTGATTGTACAAATCAACTTGAACGTAAAAAAATGAACTATTCCAACACCCTCGAATTCGCTCAACAACTCGATCAACAGGATTCCTTGAGCCATTTCCGGGAGCGCTTTTACATCCCGATGATCAATGGAAAAGAAAGCATTTACTTCACCGGTAATTCGCTGGGGCTTCAACCAAAATCAACACAGGATTATGTATTGAACGAACTCGAGGACTGGGCCAATTATGGCGTGGAAGGTCATTTCCATGCGCGAAAGCCCTGGTATAGCTATCACGAGCTTTTTCCGGAGTTGATTGGTCCGATTGTGGGAGCACTGCCTGAGGAAGTGGTGGTGATGAATCAGCTAACGGTCAATTTACATTTATTGATGGTGAGTTTCTACCGACCGACGAAAACACGTTATAAAATTATCTGTGAGGCCAAGGCCTTCCCTTCCGATCAATATGCGTTGCAATCACAGGTGCGAATGCATGGATTCAATCCCGATGAGGCCATCGTAGAAGTATATCCTAAAGAAGGCTCGGCTATTGTTGCGCTGGAGGATATTCTTCTTGCCATCGAACAGCATGGCTCCGAAACAGCGGTTGTTTTATTTGGCGGCGTGAATTACTATAGCGGACAAGTATTTGACATGCAGACGATCTGTAAAGCAGCACATGCCGTAGGGGCCTATTGTGGTTTCGACCTGGCCCACGCGGCCGGCAATGTCTCCCTGGAATTGCATGACTGGCAGGTTGATTTTGCTTGCTGGTGCTCGTACAAGTACCTCAATAGCGGACCGGGCGGTGTTTCGGGTGTGTTCATTCATCAGCGTCATATTGCTGATCCTACACTTCCGCGTATGGCCGGTTGGTGGGGACATGATAAAGAGTCGCGATTCAAAATGGATAAGACCTTCATACCGATACCCACCGCAGAAGGCTGGCAGCTCAGCAATGCGCCGGTATTGAGTATGGCTGCGCACCTCGCCTCCCTCGAGATTTTTAACGAAGCCGGCATGCATCATCTGGCTGAGAAAGGGAAAAAACTAAGCAGCTACTTACTTTTTATTCTGAACGATATCAATCAGTCTGCAGCAGAAAAGCGTATTGAGGTATTAACCCCGGAAAACGAGCGCGCGCGTGGCTGTCAAGTGTCTATGCTCATGTTACGTGACGGGAAAGCGATATTTGAAAGCTTGCTCCAGCAAGGCGTAATAGCCGATTGGAGAGAACCGAATGTAATTCGAGTAGCACCGGTACCATTATACAATACCTTTGAGGATGTGTACACCTTCGGAAAACTGCTGCATCGTTTTCTGTTGAGGTGAACTTAGTATTTGGTCAAGAGGTTTCGGAAATTCATTTGGTATAAGAGGTTGGTTAATCATATACGTCCATCAAAACGTATCA
>CAZZJF010000068.1:0-11007 GCA_964654325.1 uncultured Ferruginibacter sp. | reverse complement strand
CTGACCTGATGAAAAAGATCCATCATAACATATCGTTTTGGTGTTCGCGAATGATTTCTTTACTAACGACTTCGCCACTGATTAATGACGGAGGTACGCCGGGCCCCGGCACGGTGAGCTGACCGGTAAAATAGAGATTGGATACTCGTTTGCTTTTCAATGAAGG
Organism: uncultured Ferruginibacter sp.; assembly: GCA_964654325.1. Classification (GTDB taxonomy): domain Bacteria; phylum Bacteroidota; class Bacteroidia; order Chitinophagales; family Chitinophagaceae; genus Ferruginibacter. The sequence continues at coordinate 10,841 of CAZZJF010000068.1, read as the reverse complement.
TTTGAGGATGGATGTTTGCATTAGGGTATTGGCCAAGCCATAGGCATTGCCTTTGAAGGCATGGTAATCGTTTTTAAAATCCTTGACCGAATACGACCGTTTGAATACAATGGCATCCCGGATTGACTGTCCGATGGCTTTTTCATAGCGTTCGGCAATCATGTCAAAATAGCGATCGCGCAAGGTTTCGTCGTCGCCATCGAGTCCGGAAGCAACCGGTATCAGAAAAAACAAATTTTCCGACCCCGGAGGAGCCACACCCGCATCGGTCACCGACGGGGCACTCACATAGAATAAAGGGAGGGTTGGCCAGCTCGGATTGGCATAGATCTCCTGTCCATGACGTTCAAAATCGACATCAAAAAAAAGCGTATGGTGCGTAATTTTGTTGAGTCTTTTTGACAATCCGATGTAATATAGTAAACAAGAGGGAGCCATGACGCGTTTTTCCCAATATTTCTCAGAATAAACCCGATTGGCCGGTTCCAGCAGATTTTGCTCAACATGATGGTAATCGCCTGCCCCGATCACAACGTCAGCAGCCATCTCCAAGATTTCACCATTCTGGCTGTATTGAACAGCATAGGCCTCCCCATTTTTAGTGAGAATACGGGTAACCGGACTATTGAAGCGAACATCGACGCCCAACTCGGTTGCCAGCTTATGCATCGCTTTGCCAATTTGAACCATGCCGCCTTCCGGATACCAGGTGCCCAGTTTGACATCGGCATAATTCATTAAACTATATAAAGCCGGTATGTCGCCGGGTAATGCTCCCAGAAACAACACCGGAAACTCCATCATCTGAATCAGCTTGGGGTTTGTAAAATATTTACGAACATGTGACCGGATGGAGGTGAACACATCCAATTTCCAGATACCGGCAATCAGTTCTTTGTCGATGAATTCCGTCCAACTGCGGCCGGGTTTATGCACGAGCTTGTGAATACCCACCCGGTATTTGTAAGCTGCTTCTTCCATGAACCGATCCAGCTGCGCACCGGCACCGGATTCGATTTGTTCAAATAAGGCACGCAAGGCCGAATAGTCTGCCGGAACATCGATCGGCCCGTCGGCAAACTCAATTCGATAAGAGGGCTCAAGACGAATCAGGTTGTAATAATCGGATACTTTTTTTCCAAAGCACGAGAAATAACGCTCAAACACATCAGGCATCCAATACCAACTCGGACCCATATCGAACACAAATCCATCGGCAGCAAAGGCGCGGCCACGTCCACCGGGCGATTCGTTCTTTTCCAGAATCGTCACATCCCATCCGGCTTTGGCCAGAAAACTGGATACCGACAATCCGGCATACCCGCTCCCAATAACGACCGCTTTTTTCATAATGCTTGTTGTAATGCTGAAAGGAAAATCGTTTTTGCGCAGCAAGCGGATCAATCGTTCCGGGTAATAGCAGCTTTTAACAGTTTACGGGCAAAGTGAATACGGCTTTTTACCGTACCCAGCGGCTCTTTGAGATAGGCCGAAATCTCCTGATACTTATACCCATCGAAATACAGTTGAAACGGATACTTGAAGATGTCTGGTAAATTATGAATGGCCTCTTTGATTTCTTTCAATTTGAGCGACGATTCAGCACTGGCCGACACAAGCGGCTGTTGCTGATCAAGCAGATAATCGTTGGGCGTATGATCAAATATGACCTGGTGACGAGACTTTCGTCTGTAATTGTTGATGAAGATGTTCCGCATGATCGTGTACATCCACGCTTTGATATTGGTACCAACATGGTACTTATCCTTATTGGCCAATGCACGGAACAGTGTTTCTTGGGTAAGGTCTTTTGCCGACTCGTTGTCCTTGGTAAGCGTATACGCAAAAGGCTTTAAAAAATCCGCGTGTTGAAGCAGGAGTTTTTCGAATTCACGTGTTGACATAAAATTTGTTTAACTAATTAGAATGCTAAGTTAAACGGTTTATGGCACCAACAGCTCTTTTTTGTTTAATTTTTTTTTGAAAAGATTCTACAACTTGGCTATGAAATCCATCACCTCGGCAAAGGTGCGCTTGAAAACAACGGGCGGATGGATCTTTTTTTCGTAGTTCTGGGTGAGTAATCCGGAGATCATGCAAGGAGTATCCGGTATGTTTTTGCTCAGATTAGCCAGGAAACGGTCGAAATTAAAATTAAAGCCGGGGCGGGTAACATGACAGTATAAATAGTCGGGCTTTTTCACATTGACCACATAACCCACATCAGCCAACGGCACGTTGCAACCCAAGTAAATAACATTTATTCCTCTGCTTTTCAATAGATAATACATGAAAAGTAATCCTATTTCATGGTATTCGCTTTCCGGCAAAAACAACAGCAGGGTTTTATCCGATTTAAGAGGCGTGTTGATGCTTTCGATACCCACGATCAATTTCTGACGAATGATGTTGGTCACCAAATGCTCCTGGGCCGGATTGATATGGTTGGTCATCCACAAAATGCCGATTTTCTCCAGGTATTTAAAAATGATCTGGGTGATGGTCCGTTCGATGCCGCGGGCAACGATATAGCCGCTCAGGGTATTCTCAAATCCTTCAATATCCAGATCCACCATTTGTTTGACCAGCTCGTTCACAATACGCTCCTGCTGGGCTTCCTGCTGGGTCAGGGACAGAATTTTTTCGCGAATTTCCGTATCATCCATTTTGTCAATATGCGATATTTTATACCCGTATTTATTGAGCAAAGCGATGTTGAGTATTGCCTTTAGATCATTGTTGGAGTAATATCGGATATTGGTTTCCGTTCGGGCCGGCTTGATGAAGCTGTACCGTTGTTCCCAGATACGCAGGGTGTGGGCTTTGATGCCCGATAGGTTCTCCAGGTCTTTAATGGTAAATGAGTTCATACAAACTGGTTGAGAAATACAATACAATTACAATCCCCTTTTTGTTGAAGAATAAATTTTTTTTAATCAACAAATCAGATTTGTATCAAATATTCAACAGTTCAGCCGATGAAGCAAAATGTGTTTAATAAAAACAGCTAAAAATGGGCAAAAAATTTAAACTGGGCGGACGTTTACTGACTTTCGCCGTACATCCGGGCATAATATTCTTGATAAGCACCACTGGTTACATGTTGTAGCCACTCGGTATTGGCCAGGTACCAGTCAATGGTTTTGGAGAGTCCTTCTTCGAACTGCAGGGATGGTTTCCAGCCTAGTTCGCGCTCCAGTTTGTCGGCATCAATGGCATACCGCAGGTCGTGTCCGGCACGATCTTGCACATACGTGATCAACTGCTCACTCGTACCCGGAGCCCGTTGCAGTTTGATATCCATTTGGCGACAAAGCTCCCGCACCAGGGCAATGTTGGTCCACTCATTATGGCCACCAATATTGTACGTCTCTCCGATTTTCCCGTGATGAAACACGCGATCAATGGCCGTAACATGGTCTTCCACATAGAGCCAGTCGCGCACATTCTCTCCTTTTCCATAGATCGGCAACGGCTTCTGATGGATGATGTTGTGGATACACAAGGGTATCAGCTTTTCTGGAAAATGAAAAGGTCCGTAATTGTTTGAACAGTTGGATAGTTTGACGGGCAGCTGGTACGTGTGATGAAAGGCCCGTACAAAATGATCGGAAGACGCTTTAGAGGCCGAATACGGACTGCGCGGATCGTAGGCGGTGGATTCGGTAAAAAATCCGGTTGACCCCAGAGAACCATAGACCTCATCGGTGGAAATATGGTAAAACAGTTTTCCTTCCATGGAGGATCGCCAGTTTTCCTTGGCCGCATGCAACAAGGTTACCGTACCCAACACATTGGTGCGCACAAAGGCCAGCGGGTCGGTGATGGATCGGTCGACATGACTCTCCGCCGCACAATGTAATACCGCATCAATCCCGTGTTGACGAAACAGATCATTCACCAGCTCAGCATCCCCAATATCCCCTTTGACGAAGGTATAATTTGGCGCATCCTGCACATCTTTCAGATTCTCCAAATTGCCTGCATACGTTAGCTTGTCTAGATTGACAATAAGATAATGCGGATAGGTGTTTACAAAATGACGGACCAGGTGAGAACCAATGAAGCCGGCACCGCCGGTTATCAGGATTGATCGAGATGATGACATATTGACCGTATTGAATTGCAAAGAAACGAAAATTGCGTGTTTAGTTGGCGGTTATTGTTCAAAACCGCCAATGCAACGGCCACTTTAATTTTGAAGTATCTTGTAGCCGCAATCCCGCATGTATAAAGGTTATATCGATACCATCGACTACTGGCTGATCCCACTGTACGCCATCGCCTTGCTTGGTGTATTGTGGCTGATAAAAAAACAAAAATCCGCCAATACCCTTTATCAGCAATACCTGTTTAACGGATTTCTGTTCAAACTGGTCCTAACCCTGTTGTACTGTTTTTTGATTTACTATTATTGGGGCTTTGGCGACAGTATCAATTATTTCAAAAATGTGCGCTACATGCGCGAACTGGTGGATAATGGACGCGAAGGCCTTTCGCTGCTGCAACAGGATCACAACTACCTGCTGGAACAATATGATCTCGAAGGAAGCAGTAATGAAGCGGGCTGGTTTCTCGAACGGATCACCTTTTTACTCTCTTATCCCGGACTGGGACGATTCGCGACCACCAGCATGCTGTTTGCGCTGATCGCCTATTCGGGCATGTTCAAACTTCTCGAAACCCTCGACGACCTGATGCCGGAGCGACGGACATACCTGGCCTGGGGCGTATTGTTTTTTCCAACGGTAACCCTTTACGGATCAGGGATCCTGAAAGATACTATCGGAATTGCTGCACTGGGCTGGCTGATTTATTGCAACCACCAGCTGATTGTTAAAAAACGATTTAAAATACGATACTGGATCATAGCAGCACTGTCCGTTTATCTGTTATTAAATATCCGCGCGTATATCCTGGCTGTCATGGCCGTTCCTTACCTGACTTTTCTGATTATGCAAGCCAGTACCCTAATCCGGCAGATATGGATACGACGGGCTATCTTCCCGACTTGTATTCTGTTGCTGATCATACTTTGGCGATTCAATGCCCCGCTGATTGAACAATACCTGGGTGATTACGCCGTCGAAAAGCTGTTTGAAAATGTAAAAGAACAGCAACAGTCGTACCTGAATGATCCGGAAGCCGGAGGTTCCACCTTCAATATCGGGGAAATCGACCCAACCGTCAACGGATTCATTAATAAAATGCCGGCAGGCATAACCGCCACCCTGTACCGGCCTTTTCTATGGGAAAGCAAAAACGTATTGATGATTTTTTCGGCCTTGGAAAATTTGCTGTTGTTCGGATTGCTGCTGTTTGTAATCAGTAGAACCGGTTTATTTCGTAGCCTGAAAATACTCTTTACCGAACCCTATGTGCTGCTCTGTTTGTTATTCTGTATTTTATTTGCTACACTGATCGGATTATCAACGTCAAACTTTGGTACGCTGGGACGATACCGCATTCCGATTGTACCCCTGTATATCGGCGCCCTGATGTTGATTGAATATAAAGGAAGGATTATAGTCCCGAAAAAGCCAGTCGAAAATACTGCATGATATCGCGAATGGCAAACTGACGAGCACGACTAATCGCTTTTGAAGTATACGCCTCCCGCAGATCCTGATCATCCATGATGCGACGCATGGCCTCTGCCAAAATAGTAACGTCATTCACAGGCGTAAGGATTCCAAACTCCGCCAGCTCATACCGGCTCTCTACTGAAGCATGCAGATCAGATTGCGGTGCCAGCAATTCGCGTGGACCAGATTTGCAATCGGATGAAATAACTGGTTTCTCCAATGCAAGCGCCTCCAGTAATACATTCGGAAAGCCTTCAACATACGAAGTCAGCACCAAGCAGTCAGATCGGCGAATGTATTTATACGGATTATTATCGAATCCGGTAAAATGCACCTGCTCACCCATACCCAAATCCTGAACCTTTTGTTTCAGGGAGGCCTCCAACACACCGGATCCAACGAGAATCAGCTTTACCGGCCTTTGCCGAATCAGAAAAAAGGCATCCAGTAAAATGGGCAGATTTTTTTCACGACGGAATCCACCCACCGCAATGAAATGGAAAATACCCTTTTCAAAAACAAAGGGACAATTCATATCCGATAACTGACGAATCATATCTACATCCACCGGATTATAAATGACCTGTATCTGTTTACGTACCTGAAAATGATGTTGGAGATCGAACTTGGAAGCAAACGAATTGACTAGTACCAAATCAGCTCTTTTGTAGGAAAAAGAAACTAGTTTGGTAGATACAAACCGGAATAACCGCGAATTGGAAGCCAGGATGGTAGACTGATGGGTTCGCTCACACATGATGACTTTTCCACGATATGAAAATAAAACCCGCATCAGGGCATTAATATAACAAGGCCGATTCAAAAAAGCTACCGACGTTTGAATATCGTGTTTTCGACAATAACGGTACAGCCTATACGCAAACAAGGGAATCTTTAAAAACACCTCCAGGGGTTTCTCCAAATTGGTTTGTCCCATATCAAACACAGGAATGTCAGCCGGTATATCATATTCGATTTGTCTGGAATAGAGCGCCAGATGTAAATCAAAATCCTGTTTCAAGTGCGTCAACAAGTGTGATACCACACGCTCCGCGCCACCCATACTCAGGGTGTTGATGAAGATAATCAGTTTGGGCTTGACGGCAGGCTGCATGGGCCTTCAAATATCCGAAATCTCAGCCGATTTCACGGATGATTGGTAATCAATGAGCGAAACAAGGTTTCCCATTGTGTCATGATGACGGCTGGACCATGTCGCTCACGTACACGCTGGATCAGGCCGGCTGAATCAACAGTCGTTTGAATAGATTGCTCGATGGCTACGGCATACCCTTCCTCGTCGCCATCGGAAACCAATCGACCGGACGACAAGGTTTGGATCAAGCCCGCTGTACCCCCCGGTGCATCGTAGGCAACACAGGGTATACCCCTGGCAGCCGATTCCAGCAACACATTGGGAAATCCTTCATACAATGATCCCTGTAAAAATAAATCCGCGTCGGGCACCAGCGAAAAGGGATCCGCATGGGCTCCCCGAAAAAAAACAGATGACTCCAATCCAAGTTGACGAACGATGCTTTCCAGCTTCGCCCGTTCAGGCCCATCCCCGACAATATGGTATTCAAACGGCACGCGCACCCTTGATAGCGCACTCAAAATTCGGCTGATCCCTTTCTCATGCGACAAACGCGCAACTGTTAGCAGAACAGGTCTTTGTTTGATTGATATCGGCATACGAACATCTAAAGGTATCTCCACCATATTTTCAATAATGGTTAATCGCTCAGACGGGATATGAAACTTCGTTTCCAGATCCGATTTCATAAAAGCAGATTGGCATACAATCTGATCCGCTTGGTGATAAAACCGACGGGTCATCCAAGTTAAAAATCCCGGATGACCGGACCGTTGATTGTTGATGCTGGCTATACTGGTTTCCCGGCAGACAAACCGAATCCGCCTAGGAAATAAAAACCGAAACGCCATCAGGTAGACACTCAAGTAATTGGAGGCGGAAAGCACCACATCGGGCTGGAAGGTCCGTATCTGCTTTCGTATGGCAAATAACGACGACCGCACGCGTGGTGTTTGCAAATCAATCACATCCACTGCTGCATTGCGCACGGTATAGAAAGGCGACCGGTTATCTACAATCAATAACCTCGCGGTGATATGGGCGTTATTGAGATGATTGCACAAATGAACGACATTCCGCTCGGCACCACCTCCCTGCAGATTGGGGGTAATAATCAAAAGCCGAATGGGTGTCGTTGGAGCAGTAGGCATGGGCAAAGCAGTATCAACGTTGATGTGGCAACCTTTGGTTAACCTTGTTTTCGTCCGATGTACACCAGATTGGATGTACGTGGTCTCTTAAAGAAACCGCGCACAATATCGCGGAACCGATGCATCCATCCCTTCTTCCCAAACCATTGAATATTGACCGCTTTGCAAAATAAGGTATCAAACTTGTTTTCCTGCATGAGCGCGTTCAGTTGGTCGGCATGCCAGCTACGAATATGTTGCATGTGATGAAAGATGGCCCCGCAATCAGCACAGTGTACCATGTTCTGCAACAGATCTTCCTCATTTGGCGTGGTAATAATGACCGTACCTCCGGGCTTTAACACACGATGGATTTCGGCCAGTGTTGCGTGCAGGTATTGATCGGTCAGGTGTTCGATGGTTTCAATTAAAAAAACATAATCAAATTGATTGGCCGCATAGACAGATGGCAGGGATTGAATGTGTTCACAACCGGCAAATCCGGCCTGTTGCTTGTATTGACGATTACAGTCCGCAACAAGTGTATCCGAAAAATCGCAGGCATGGATATGTGCACCGGTGTTTCGGTCGAACAGGTGCTTCAGGAGAAAACCTTTACCGGTTCCATAATCAAGAACCTGTCCGCGAATAGGTGAAACCTGGTTTGCCAGGTTCAATACAGCGTCACCCACCTGATAGGTAAACCAGGTGTTTTCAAAAGGCGCATATTGATTCCGAAAATTCCAAAAATGGGCTACTTTCTCATCTGTCCATTCCAACGGGTGAGGCCGGTAGGTTGATTCCATATAAGGCGAGGTTGATCCGAAGTGTTGAATGTACAAAAGTAACGAAATCAGCTCGGCCTTGAATGGGCAAACCGGTCAAATAAGGGAATTAAATTGGGTTTTCGATTTTGTCCAGCTCACATAGTTGATTACAGCAATAGAGAAGGCAATCAAAACCGTATTGAAGGCCATACCCCGGGCATCGGCAAAATAAGCCAAGGGAAAAGCGGTTACGGCATTGATCAGGACTACCATGAAAATATTACGAACAGCCAGGCGTTTCAATCCACCTATTAGTAGCAATTGAAAATAAAACGAACCAAACGGTGCAACAATCAACCCAGTACTGATTATTTTTAACACTTGTGTGGCATAATGCGAATCCCCCTCCAATGATGAGCCGCCCAGCACCTGAATGAGAAGATCGGCCGTAAAAAAAAGAACAGTTGCCATAGACAGAAAGCCAATTAAAAGCCAGCCGGCTATTTTGGTAACCTGATTATAAAAGGCCGAACGCGACTGATGAAAAAGTTGGTTCAGGTGAGGAAACAAGGTACGGTTGATGATCGAGGTAAGCATACTCACCGCTCCAAATATCTTTTCAGCAACAGAATAATAACCCACCATCAACGACGACGAACAGGCCTTTAAAATAAAGATGTTCACAGAAGAGTATAATGGCACCAAAATCAAACTGGACCAAATCAGGGCACTTTCTTTGAAAACAAGGATGACATACTTAAATCGGATACCCGCAATGCGTACATGTACCCGATTGAACATAGCCATCACGGCCAACATACCGGCAATCAGATTTCCACTGGCCGTTGTCAGTACAGCAAAATCGATGTCATCAGGCCTTTTGACTAAAATGAAAATCAGAACAAGTGCACTTATTTTGGAAATGCAGGTAATCCAGGTGAGTACATGCATTCGCTGAATACCCTGAAAATACCAGTCTGGCATCAATAAATTACCGAACAAATACAAAAAAGCACCCAAGAACAACATCCAATGCTCCTGGATGTAGGGAATGAAAAAAGCAGTCAAGGTTGTAGCCAAAACCAAGATCAGCAATAAGATCAGTTTGATAACATAGACAGTGACTACTGTGGCATTCAAGGTAAATGGATGATGCGCAAATCGCGAAATCCGCTTGGTGGCACTTAATCCAAACCCAAATGAAACAACCAGATCAGCCAATAAAATGCCGGTTTGAGCCAGCGTGAAAACACCAAACCCGGAAACGGTCAACACCTGCAACAAGTACGGAAACGCAATCAAGGGAAACAGGTAGTTTAGTCCCTGTATCGCCGAAATCGATAAAAAATTTCCGAATAGACGTTTTTTTTGCATGTAATGACTGGATACGAAGGTATCCGATTAGAGGTTAACCCAGGCTGTTCCATCATATCCTTGTAGTACGGGGCCACCCGGACAATCCGTGCACAACCGGATCATCCCGGCTACCGGAGCCAGAGGCCGTTGTGCCGACGTACCCACTGGTACGATCATAGCACCGGTACCCCGTACATCCAACTCAGCACGGGGAATATTGGCTCCGTTTTGATAGCCGGCATTGATGGTCGTAAATCCGTTACGCAACATGGTAAAACTGTTTCGCCGAGCCGTATTGGACGTTCCGTTTCCGATGGAGAACAAGATTTCATTGGGTATAAAACTACTGCTGGTTACAGACGCCGTTGTATCGTTAAAATGCCCAAACGCACTCATGGCATAGGCATTGGAGAGATTGCCGTAGTTCGCGGCGAGTCCATATAAATGCGTGCTTCGATTCGATGAACCCAGTGCCGTCGAGGCAAACCCGCTATTCACATTACCAATGCCGGCTGTAAACGTTCCGGCCCCCGATGTTCCACTGGCCAGCCTTACATTTCTGGTGGATAGATTTCCCTGACCAAACGACACACTGTAATTGACATCCCGTTCGATGATATTCGATAAGCCGCCGGCAATACTGGCAAACCCACTATCCTGATTCTGTTGTCCAAACGCGACAGCCGATTGATAAAACACACTATTATCTATGCCGAATGCCGAAAGATAATTGCCGGATGCGGTGTTGCCAAATCCGATTAGCGCATTGGCCGATCCGCTACGCACAATATTATTTTCGCCGGCTATGAAATGTGATGAGCCGGCAACCCGTACGGCTTGAGCAGTTCCGCCGTGCGGCCGCTGCGGCACAGCTCGTGCAGCGCCTTGGCGAAGGCCGCGGCCTGGG
>CAZZJF010000067.1:0-11089 GCA_964654325.1 uncultured Ferruginibacter sp. | reverse complement strand
ACAATATTATTTTAAGGGTGTTTGGAGGCATTGGTTGAAGCTTGACCACAGCTCGTCCATGATAACCGATACAGGTTTTATATCGCGGATGAGTGCGCTGACTTGTCCGATTTCCAATTCCCCTTCTTCCATATCACCATCAAACATGCCTTTTTTTGCTCGTCCTTTTCCTAGCAGGGCACGCAGCGCATCGGCTGTTGCACCCTGATCCTCTGCTGCCTGTACCTGGTAAAAAAAAGGATTTTTCAGTAACCGGACCGGGGTGGTTTTTTTCATCATGAGCAAGGTGTCTCCCTCTTCCGCTTGGATGACGGATTCTTTAAAAAGAAGATGACTGGATGCTTCTTCAGAGGCCACAAACCGACTGCCCAGTTGCCCGCCTTTGGCACCTAGGGCCATTGCGGCAAACAATTGGCGACCGGTTGCGATACCACCCGCTGCGATCACCGGTATCTGTACTGCCTGTTGAACCGCAGGTATTAACACAAAACTAGTGGTTTCTTCACGCCCATTGTGGCCACCGGCTTCAAATCCTTCTGCCACGACCGCATCACAACCGGCTTCTTCAGCTTTGCGGGCAAACTTGCTGCTACTCACTACATGAACAACAATAATACCGGCGTCTTTTAATCGGGTCGTATAGGTTTTTGGATTCCCGGCCGATGTAAAAACAATAGGCACATGCTCTCGGATGATCGTTTCAATGTGAGCCTCGGCGTGTGGATACAGGAGTGGAACATTCACACCAAATGGTTTTGACGTAGCCTGTTTACATTTAACGATATGCTCCTGTAACACGTCCGGATACATGCTTCCGCTGCCAATCAACCCTAAACCGCCGGCTTGACTGACCGCCGAAGCCAGACGCCAGCCGGACGCCCAGATCATGCCCCCCTGGATGATTGGTTTTTCAATGCCGAACAAACGGGTGATTTCGTTAGAAAATTCCATAGACCATCTTTGTGAATTGAAAAAACAAGGCAGATACTAGGTTCTGTTTCCACCCAGATCGATGGCTGTGTTGTCTCCTATATTGAGAGTTCGACTGCCGCCCTTCACTTCTGCATCACTGCCAATCAGCGAGTCGTTCAGCACGATTTCATGAATATTAGAATAGGAACCTATAATCGAATCTCGAATGATGGCCTGATTCACACTGGTAAATTCGCCGATAGCCACATTGGGACCAATCACTGAGTTTTTGATGACGCAACCTTCGCCGATACTGACCGGCGGAATGATAACCGTATTCTGATACGGATTATTCTCCTGCACATTGCCTCCAAATTTTTTCAGTAAGATGGCATTTGACTCAATGAGAGTTTCTTTCTTACCACAGTCGAACCAATTGGAAACCTTGAAAGACCGAAAAGGTATGCCCATGCCAATCATACAATCAAGCGCATCGGTGATACTCAGGTCGGTGAGTTCAGGTTGTGTAGAGAGTATTTTTTCCAGACATTCGAACAACTGAACAGATTCGCGAATACGGTAAATACCAACTAGCGCCATATTACTTTTGGGGATAGCCGGCTTTTCGACCACACGGCTGATCATACCGTCGGCCTCAATTTCAGCAACGCCAAAATTGCGTGGATCATCTACTTTTTTTACACCCAGCATCGAGGTATCGGCGTCTAACACTTCTTTCAGAGAATAGTCTGCGATAGTATCGCCCAACATAATCAGCACCTCTTCTCCGGCTACCAGTTCACGTGTAAGGTATACGGCTTGTCCAGTGCCCAAGCGATCACTTTGCTGTACAAAATGGCAATTCAGTTCTGGGTAATGGACATGCACATAATCCTGTATTTTTTCACCCAGATATCCGATAATAAAAATAAAATCGCGTATGCCATGCTCTTTCAGCTGGTCAATCAATATACTTAGCACCGTTCTGCCGGCCAGCGGAATCAGTGCTTTGGGTTGTGTATAGGTATGGGGCCTGAGCTTGGTTCCCGCGCCGGCCACCGGGATAATCGCTTTCATGCAGTACCCGTTTGGGGCATCGAAATTAGGTTATTTTCAATAAATAGGCTGAACGAAAGCATGTACCCGTTTCATTCCTGAAGTATATTTGCACAAAGACTTTTATGCAGCAAGATTCTGTTTTATTTAACCTGATTCAACTAGAACTGGAGCGCCAACGTCATGGCATTGAATTGATTGCCAGTGAAAATTTCACCAGCATGGCCGTTATGCAGGCTATGGGCTCTCCGCTTACCAATAAATACGCCGAAGGATACCCAGGACGCCGTTATTATGGTGGTTGTGATATCGTGGATCAGGTTGAACAACTGGCCATCGACCGCATCAAACAAGTATTTAATTGCGCCTATGCGAACGTACAACCACACAGCGGCGCACAGGCCAACGCAGCCTTAATGCTCGCCATCCTTAAACCGGGTGATGTTATTCTCGGACTAGACCTAAGCATGGGAGGACACCTCACGCATGGCTCTCCGGTCAACTTTTCCGGAAAGATCTACGAGGCCCATCATTATGGTGTCTTACCCGAAAGCGGGCTCATTGATTACGACATGCTTGAACAGAAAGCCCGTACACTCAAACCCAAATTGATTATTTGCGGTGCATCAGCTTATAGCAGGGATATTGATTATGCCCGTATTCGACGGGTAGCCGATGAGGTTAACGCTTTTGTGCTCTGTGATATGGCCCATCCGGCCGGACTCATTGCTAAAGGGCTACTGGCCTCTCCCTTCGACCATTGTCATTTTGTAACGAGCACTACTCATAAAACACTACGTGGACCACGCGGTGGTATTATCCTGATGGGCCGTGATTTTGAAAACCCGTTTGGCATTAAAGACCCTAAAGGAAATACACGCATGATGAGTCATCTACTCGATATGGCTGTATTCCCGGGAACACAGGGCGGTCCGCTCGAACATGTCATCGCCGCCAAAGCCGTAGCCTTTGGTGAAATCCTAACAGATGCATTCACCGCATACGCCCATCAGATGCGGAACAACGCACAGGCTATGGCAACCGCATTGACGAATCGCGGTTATAACATAATCAGTGGCGGAACAGATAATCATCTCATGCTAATCGACCTCCGCAATAAAAACATTACCGGCAAAAAAGCACAGGAAACCCTGGACCGGGCGCATATCACGCTTAATAAAAATGCTGTTCCGTTCGATGATAAGAGTCCGTTTGTGACCAGCGGTATACGTATTGGCGTTCCAGCCATTACCACCCGAGGAATGAAGGAAAGTGATATGGAAACAGTGGTGGCATTGATTGACCGGGTATTGATGGATATCGACAACGAACAAACCATCGTAGCTGTGAAAGAAGATGTGCGTGGCTTCATGAGCCAGTTTCCGTTGTATCCTGAGTTGGGGAATTAGAAAAATAAAAATAATTGGTAACCCCCACGGATCATCCAGTTATCGACTTTGCCTCTTCCCAAACTTTGAAAGCTGACGTAAAAAAACATACTTTTATTGACTAATTGGATTTGTTTTTAACAAATAACACCAAAGCCAACAATCATCAAACGATAAACAATGATTCAACGCATTCAATCTATCTGGTTACTCAGTGTGGTCGCCTGTGCAGTGCTCAGCTTTTTTCTTCCTTTTTCTTCTTATGTGGAAGAAGGATCTCCCGTTGGGCTAACCGCACAATCACATTGGTATTTGTTTTTACTCACTTTGGCAATCGGCTTAGCCAGTTTGATCGCCATTTTTCTCTATCATGACCGAAAACTTCAATTAACGGTTTGCACGTACACTTGCATAGCTGCCTTTGGCTTGTTAGTCATTTATCTGATGCATACAACGAATTTACTGATAAGTTTATCGCTGTTTTGCTTACTCGTTGCCGCCATGCCTATTTTTATGATCATGAGTATCCGAGCCATCCGCAAAGACATGAAGATGGTGGAAGAAAGCGATCGGCTGCGTTAAGGTATCAGAGATACCGAGCCGTGACGCTTTTTTTACTTTGTTTGATACCGGTTGGTGGACCTTCATAAACCACGTTGCCACCGTTAATGCCGGCATCCGGTCCTAAATCAATAATCCAGTCGCACGTGCGTATAACATCCGTGTTGTGTTCAACGACGAGTACGGTGTGCCCCTGTTCCACCAGCGCATGAAAGGAATCAAGGAGTTTATGGATGTCGTGAAAATGCAAACCGGTAGTTGGTTCATCAAAAATAAAAAAGACCGAGCCCTGTGCTTTTCCTTTGCCGAGGAAAGAGGCCAGTTTAACACGTTGTGCTTCTCCGCCACTCAAGGTACTGGATGATTGTCCGAGCTTGACATAGCCCAATCCTACATTAGCTAATGGCTGTAGCAACTGAGCCACTTGGCTGCCTTGCTTCGGATCTATTCGGAAGAATGCGATTGCTTCATCCACACTAAGTTCGAGCAGCTCATGTATATTTTTTTCCTGATAACGCACTTCGAGAATCTCCTCTTTGAATCGTTTACCGCCACAGGCCTCACAGGGTAAATGCACATCAGCGAGGAATTGCATTTCGACAATCTGCTCTCCTTCTCCTTTACAGGCATCACAGCGTCCGCCATCAACATTGAAGGAGAAATGTTTTGGCTGATAACCCCGCATCTTGCTCAAGGGTTGCCGTGAAAAAAGATCACGAATTTCATCGTAGGCTTTTATGTAAGTAACCGGATTGCTCCGACTGGATCGGCCAATCGGATGTTGATTGATCCATTCCACCCGTTGTACAAGATGCCAATCGCCACCAATGGCTTTATGTTGTCCCGGACGAATGGAATAATCACCCATTTTTTGCAATAGGGCCGGATAAAGAATATCACCCACCAGCGTTGATTTACCACTGCCGCTCACGCCACTAACGGCACAGATTACATGCAATGGAATAGACACGTCAATCGATCGCAAATTATTGGCTGATGCACCGGTGATACTCAGAAAATGGGTTGGTTTTCGAAGCGGTGTGTTTCGTTCTATCTTTTTGGCACCTGACAAGTACTGACCGGTCAGGCTCTGCTTGTTTTTTTTAATTTGTGTGGCATGTCCTTCGGCCACGACTTCTCCACCCAGGTGACTGGCCAATGGCCCCATGTCGATGATATGGTCTGCCTCTCTAATCATTTGTTCGTCATGTTCGACCACGACCACTGTATTGCCCAAATCTCGCAGTGACTTTAAAACCCGAATCAGATTTTCGGTATCACGACTGTGTAATCCGATTGAGGGTTCATCAAGAATATACAACGACTGGGTGAGGTTACTCCCTAAACTACGTGTCAGCTGAATGCGTTGGCTTTCTCCGCCACTCAGGGTGTTCGCGAGGCGATCCATGGTGAGATAGCCCAAGCCAACCTGTTGCATAGTTTGCAGTCGGTTTCGAATTTCATCAAGTACCCGATGCGCAATCGCCTGTTCCGGCGCCGTCCAAGTGATGGCTTTCAACCATTCGGACAAATCATCGATGGTCAAACTAGCGCATTCACCGATATGCTTTCCGCGAATCTTTACATAAAGGGCCTCTTTTCGCAAACGAAAGCCGTTACATTCGGGACAAGTTGTTTTTCCGCGATAGCGACTGAGCAAGACCCGATATTGAACCTTGTATAGATTTTGTTCGACTTCTTTGAAGAAATCGTTTATACCATAGAGTTCTTCGTTGCCTTCCCAGAGCAGGCTTCGTTGTTTTTCTGACAAGTCTCGGATCGGTTTATGTATGGGAAATTGGAATTTTTCAGCCTTACGAATAAACGCCTCTTTCCACGAGCTTAGTTTTTCCCCTTTCCAGGGAGCAACGGCGTCTTCATACAAACTGAGGTTTGGATTGGGAATGACCAGTTCCGGATCAACGCCTAATATTTGAGAGAACCCTTCGCAGGTAGGGCAAGCGCCGTATGGATTATTGAATGAAAATAAATTAGGGATAGGTTCTTCGAACTGAATACCATCCGCTGTGAATTGTCTGTTAAAGGTTTTTTCAATCGTTCCATCGACCTCCAGTTCAACTTGTCCGCCACCTTCATCAAACGCGGTCGCGATCGAATCGGCCAGGCGATATAAATCATCCTGATCAAACGACTTAGTAACCAAGCGATCAATAACAATGGCCCAGTGAGGTAATGATTTCGTTTTTTTATTTTTTCTGGATTGAACGCCGGTGGCCTCCAACAAATCCTCGATGGCCTGCGTAACCCCATTCACATGGAGTCGGGAGAAGCCCCGCTGAAGGATCCCTTCCAAGGATGATTTTTCTAATTCGGAAGCGGGTGGTGCAATAGGAGCGAGCAACTGGCATTTTAACCCAGCTGGTTTTGCAACCAGGTAGTCAATAACATCTTGAACATCCTGTTTTTTTACCTCGTCACCGCTAATGGGAGAATAGGTTTTACCAATACGGGCAAACAGTAACCGGAAATAGTCATACAGCTCAGTCATGCTCCCTACGGTACTTCGCGGTGTGCGGGTTACTACTTTTTGTTCAATGGCGATCGCGGGACAAAGACCCTGAATAGCATCCACATCGGGTTTATCCATCCGTTGCAGAAACTGTCGGGCATAGGCACTTAAACTTTCGGCATAGCGACGCTGACCTTCTGCGAATAATGTATCGATGGTAAGCGATGATTTACCCGAACCGGATACCCCTGTGACGACCACTAATTGATTGCGCGGTATCGTTACGTGTATGTTTTTCAGGTTGTGAACGCGGGCCCCTTTTATTTCAATATTTCGATTATTTTTTTTCAACGGATCAATTAAACGAATGGGTATTTGTGTGCTTGTTGATGATGCAAAAATACGCTGGAAACATCGTAAAAACGGGTTTTCCCGAACAAATAGCGGGATCTACTGCGTAGTTCTACGTATGCGTTTTCAGCACTAATACTCGATTTTTTGATTTTGCAAAAATTCTTCTTAAAAAAATTTGGGGCGGTATTTTTTAACTATAGTTTTACATCACCAATAACCAATGTGCTAAGAAAAAAACTGGTTCACTTTTCCAAATTGCACTTT
This sequence comes from uncultured Ferruginibacter sp., assembly GCA_964654325.1. Classification (GTDB taxonomy): domain Bacteria; phylum Bacteroidota; class Bacteroidia; order Chitinophagales; family Chitinophagaceae; genus Ferruginibacter. The sequence goes on along the minus strand of CAZZJF010000067.1, from coordinate 4,084 downwards.
GTTTCTTTCTCGGTTCGTTGGTAAAAAAAACCAAGTCCTTAACCATTAAAACTGTAGTCCAAATGAAAAACCTCTCCGCACTCACCGATCAACAACTTGTTCAGTCCTACATGGACGGAAATCCCAACGCGCTCTCTATCTTAGTTGAGCGTTACAAAGACAAGATCTTCACATCGATCTATCTGTTGGTAAAAGACAAGTACCTGGCTGAAGACATCTTCCAGGACGTGTTCATCCGTATTATCGACACGCTGAAAACGGGTCGTTATACCGATGAGGGTAAATTCCTTCCTTGGGCCCTGCGCATTGCACACAACATGTGTGTAGATCATTTCCGCAAGGTAAAGCGCAGCCCAAGCATCAAAACCAGCGACGACCACGACATTTTTGAGGTGCTGAACTTCTCTGAAGCCGGTGCTGATCAAAAAATCATGGCTGGTCAGTCACACGACCGCGTTCGTAAGATGGTCGACATGCTGCCAGATGACCAGAAAGAAGTAATCATTTTGCGTCATTACGCCAACATGAGCTTCAAGGAAATCGCTGAGCTGACTAATTGCAGTATCAATACAGCGTTAGGCAGAATGCGCTATGGTTTAATCAACCTGCGCAAAATGATGACCGAAAAGCAAATTGCGCTGTAAGATCAATCTCTTACCATTGAAAAGCCCCGAACAAGTTCGGGGCTTTTTTTTATAGTATGTACTTTCTTTTTTTAAACCAACAATAGTTGTCATCCTGCCGAGGAATGTACCTTTTATTTAGCTCGACGGCTACTTACTCGTTTTTTGGAATGCTTCATTGCCTTTTGTCAGCCAAGAAAAATACTCGTCCTTATCCGGTGTGTATGCTACAGGGTGTGTCAACAATTGTTCTTCTGTGTTCATTAAAACATACAAGGGCTGTGCATTATTATTGAAATTTTCTGATTCAAATGTGGCCCATAAATCGCCATACGTGATGATTTTTCGGATTGAGCCGTCATTGGCTTTATGCACTGTTTGCTGAGCCGAAGGCAATTTTTTCTTATCATCCACATACAAAGAAACTACAATGTACTTCTCTTTCATTAACGCATGAATCTTCTCATCACTCCATACATTCTCTTCCATCCGCCGGCAATTGACACAGGCATATCCTGTAAAATCGATCAGCAACGGTTTTTTCTGTGCACGGGCCATCGCTAGTCCGGACGCATAGTCATGCGCACAATTCAAATCCAAAATACAGTCTGAATCAGGCTTATATATGCTATAATACAATGGCGGAGGGAAGCCGCTGATTAATTTAAGGTTCGCCCATGAGGTGTTGGTCAACCCCGGTACTAGATATAGCGTGAGCGCCAGAAAAAAGAACGCCATTCCTTTTCTGAAATGAGATAGTTTTGCCGGCACCGGATCATGTTTGAATCGAAGCCATCCAAACAGAAAAGCGCTTAATCCGAGTCCAACTAAAATCCAGATTCCGATAAAAATCTCTCGCTTGAGCAGATGCCAGTGAGAAACCAAGTCAGCATTGGATAAAAATTTAAACGCAAGGCCCACTTCCAAAAAACCGAGTACAATCTTGAAGGTATTCAACCAGCTACCTGACTTTGGAATCGATTGTAACATTTGAGGAAAAAAAGCGAATAATGCAAATGGCAAGGCTAAGGCCAGGCCAAATCCGCCCATACCAACTGTCAATTGCCAGGCACCGCCGTTCGAAGCTAATGAACCGGCCAGTAAGGAACCTAAAATTGGACCCGTACAAGAGAAAGAGACGATTGCGAGCGTTAACGCCATGAAGAAAATGCCCGACAGGGTGCCAAAACCCGATTTACTATCAGCACCGGTTGTCAACCAGCTTGGCAAGGTTATCTCAAACAACCCGAAAAAAGAGAGCGCAAAGAAAATGAAAATGACAAAAAATCCAACATTCAAATAAACATTCGTTGATATATTATTCAGCAGTTCGGGATTGACACTATCCAGAAAATGAAAAGGCAAACTCAATAACACGTAAATTAAAAAAATAAAAAAACCATACATCGATGCCCTGAAAATACCATCCCTCGAGCTTGAAGACTTCTTCGTAAAAAAGGAAACCGTTAACGGAATCATCGGAAAAACACAAGGTGTAAACAATGCCAACAGTCCGGCAACAAACCCAAGAAAAAAGAGACCCCAAAGGCTTTTTTTTGCCAGCTTCGGACTTGCTCCGTAGTCTATGACCGGATTATTTAAGTCAATGGATGGGATTTTTATTCGTTGAAGCGGCGACTCCAATTGGCCGGGTTGTTCGGAAAGTGAAAGTGCAATCAATGGTTCTTCCTGATTTAAAAAATCATCTTTTGCAATATAGTAACTAAGCTTAGATTGTAACGTGGCGGGCGGACGAGCAAACAATAGATGGAACTGTATTCGTATACTGTCTTTAAAAACAATCTGTTTTTTACCAAACAACGGATCATCAAGGTCCATTGGATTGGATGAGATGAAATCAATTTGCTTGATTTGAAAAATGGAATCTCCGCCTAATGTCTGTAATAAGGGCGGTGGTATGTCCTCGGCCGCATCTCCTTTATAAATATGCCAACCGGATGGGATAGCACCTTGCAGAGTTACTTTATAATTGAGCGAATCTACTTTTTGGGTACCGGTTACGGTCCATGTCACCAGGGCGGTGTCTTGTGCGTGAGACGATAACGTCCACGAGAATAACATAAAAAGCAGGGAGAAACAACGTATTTGCATGGCCTCAATGATATGCCACGAAATTATTGCTATTTGCCGTCAATATTGATAGAAAACGGGATTTCTTTGGGCGGTAGGCACTTCCGTTCATTGCAAACCATAAAGGTAATCGTCCCTTTCAATACGGTATTAACCGCACTCTTTAAATCGATGATTTGCACAAAGTCTACTCGATCATTATAATACCGAAGATTTGAATTGAAGTTGGGGTCGAATTTGGATACAACTTTCCCCACTTCCTTCACTTTACCTTGTAATTTGATCAAGGGGTTTTTGTTGAATGCAATTGTAGTGGGCTCCGGACCTTTGCCGGGTTTTTGCGAATAGACATGCCATCCGGACTGGATGGTCGCTGTCATGTGTACTTCCATTTTTTTATCGGCTAGTTTTTGAACACTGTAGTTCCAGGTAACGGGGTTCTCGATCTGAGCCTGTGCTGTAGAGGCAAGAACAACCAAGATTGCTGAGAGTAGAAAAAGGCGCATAGGATTCATTTAAAAACTAAAATTAACCGTTTAAACGGTTTAAATGGTGGTAATAGATGTTAAAATATTACTGAATGCCAAAAAGATCGCGAAAAACAACGCGGCCATCGACATTTTTCAGGTTGGCACTGCAGGCTCGCTCCGGATGGGGCATCATCCCAAACACGTTGCGCGTTGCATTGCAAATACCGGCAATATGTAAGGCCGACCCATTGGGATTGGACTCGGTCGATGACTGGCCGTCCGCGTCACAATACGAATACAGAATCTGATGATTTTGCTGCAACAAATCGAGCGTAGCGTCATCAGCATAATAGCGACCCTCGCCATGAGCAATTGGTATTTTCAAAGCTCGATCCGCTCCCTCTCCACGGATATATACATTTTTACAAATAAAATGCTGTTGCCGGTTTCGCAATAACGCGCCCGGAAGCAAACCGCTTTCACACAGTATCTGAAAGCCATTGCAAACACCCAACACCTTACCGCCTTGTTGAGCAAACGCAATGACCTGTTGCATCATCGGACTAAACCGGGCAATCGCCCCACAACGCAGGTAATCACCATAACTGAAGCCTCCGGGTAATACAATGCAATCATCCGTATTAAAATCAGCTAAATCACGGTCTTTGTGCCATAGAAACCGGACCTCCTGCTTCAGATCGGACTGCAAGGCATCCATCATGTCGCGATCACAATTGGAACCCGGAAACACAACAATACCAAATTTCATGGCTGTAGCTTTTTAGTGGTTGGACGGAAAAAGTTGTAGAATAATATAGAACCATTTCAGAGGTAGAGGATTGATTACTCATGACAATAAACTACCCGGCCTTGATAATCCACAAAAATTCACCAGTCTTA